>JAEWWJ010000069.1 GCA_023396415.1 Bacteroidota bacterium | reverse complement strand
GTTTGGGACCGTCCACACGTGGTTCTTGGTGCCTTAGCCATCTTTATGTATGTGGGTGCCGAAGTTGGAAACGCCGGTCTTATTGTCAATTATTTGAAAAACAATCTTGGTATGCTGCCGGAAGTAGCCTCTACTTACGCCGCTATTTATTGGGGCGGCGCCATGGTGGGTCGTTTCTTTGGATCATTCATGTTTTCTGATATGCCCTCTACTAAAAAACTCACATACGCATTACCGGTTTTAGTGCTTGCTGCTGTATCAGGTTCATTTGTAACCGATTGGAACTGGAATATCGGCTTTGTTTTTACAGGCATCGCCCTCGCCAACTTTGTGATCATGCAGTTTGGCCAAGGAAAAGCCGCCAAAACACTTGCTATTTTTGCTCTTATCGCTGCCACACTCGACATTGCCACTACTTTCACTACCGGTTCGATTGCCCTGTGGACGATCATCTCCATTGGGTTGTTTAACTCCATTATGTTCCCCAATATTTTCTCGCTGGCAGTAAAAGATTTGGACAAAGCCGAATTAAGCGGCGCCTCAGGCCTGATCAACGCACTTATCTTAGGTGGAGCCATTATTCCTCCCATCATGGGCTTCGTTGCCGATAGCTTTGGTTATACTTGGGCTTTCATTGTGCCGGCCATTTGTTACCTCTACATTTTCTACTATGCCACAGTGGGAAGTAAAATTCGCAAAGTCAATACTTTCAATGCTAAATAAATATGAAGAAAATAGCCATCGGAATTGATATAGGAGGCACCAACACTGTGATAGGTGTAGTGGACAGAGAAGGACATGTACTGGTGAAAGGTAGCATTCCTACTCCAGCACATGGAAATGTTGCTTTATTTGTTGATGCCATGACGAGCACCATACGCGATTTGTTAAGCTCGGTTAAAAAACTCAATCCCGATATCGAAATCCTTGGAATTGGAGTAGGTGCGCCCAATGCCAATTATTATACCGGCAATATCGAACAAGCACCTAACCTCTCTTTTAAAGGAGTGATCCCTTTGGTGAAGTTATTAGAAACTGATTTTCCAGAAATGAAAGCCATTGCCATCACCAATGATGCCAACGCGGCTGCCATTGGTGAAATGGTTTATGGTGGCGCCAAAGGGATGAAAAACTTTGTGGTTTATACATTAGGAACGGGTGTTGGCAGCGGCATAGTTGTAAATGGCGATTTAGTTTACGGCTCTGATGGTTTTGCCGGTGAATGCGGCCATACCACCATTGTGATGGACGGCAGACTCTGTGGCTGCGGCGGTCACGGCCATTTGGAAGCTTATTGCAGTGCCCCCGGAATGAAGCGAACTGCTGTTGAACTGCTTTCCAAATACAATGCAGTGAACAGTCCATTGGCTACAAAAAACTACAATGAACTGGATTCAAAAATGATTTTTGAAGCCGCCGAAAAAGGCGATCCCGTTGCTCTGGAGGTTTTTGAACTTACCGGAAATTGGCTTGGAATGGGTCTTGCCAACACTGTTCATCACCTCAGTCCTGAGGCCATATTCCTCTTTGGCGGTCCGACAGCTGCCGGAAGCTACATTTTTCGCCCCACCATTGACAGCATGGAAAAACACTTGTTGCCCATTTTTAAAAATAAAGTAAAAATACTACCTTCGCAACTCAAATCAGGTGATGCTGCCATCGTTGGTGCCAGCGCACTTGTTTATAAAGAGTTAGATAAGAAAATAGGCTAATTGATAAGAAATAGGGGGGATACCTTTTTACTTATTTATTGCTGAGAGAGATGCCCTAATCGGCATCTCTTTTTTTATTCGTGAAACACTGTGATACTAAAAATAAAACACAAAGCATTATTCTCCAGTAGGTTGTGGCACCTCCAACATGAATCCTACTCCGTGAACATTCACAATATTTACCGTGGGATCTTCTTTTAAATATTTGCGCAAACGCGTGATAAAAACATCCATGCTGCGACTGACGAAATAATCTGTTTCACCCCAAATCGTTTTTTGCACAAAATCTCTCGCTAAAACAGTGTTTTTATGAAGACATAAAAGACGCAAAAGAGTTGCCTCTTTTTTGGTCAGGTTGTTGGTGATACCGCCAATGGAGAGAGTTAGGTTGTGGGTGTCGAGAGTATATTTTCCCATCACAAACACCTTCTGTTCATTGATCACCTCCTGAAACATATTTCGGTTGCACCTTCGTAAGATGGCTTTGATGCGCAAATTCAGCTCTTCGGTGCTAAACGGTTTGGTGATATAATCATCACAACCTTGCGCAAAGCCTTTCAAACGGTCTTCTTTCAACGATTTGGCAGTTAAAAAAATGATGGGGATTTGCTTGTTGCGTTCGCGAATAGCCGCTGCCAAAGCAAAACCATCCATGCGTGGTAACATCACATCGAGCACGCATAAATGCACATCATGCTCCTCAAAACGCGCCAATCCATCTTCGCCATCGTGCGCTACAATAACATCGTAGGCCACAAATTCAAGATAATCTTGCAAAACCATGCACAAATTGGCATCGTCTTCCACTAAAAGTACGCGTATTTTCATTGCTTTCTTTTGATCCATTGCCCACCTCCTACTGCTTGCTGTTGTAAGGCAAAAATAATCGAAAAACCGAGCCATGCCCAAGTTCGCTTTCAACTTCTACCCTTCCGCCGTGGATTTCAATAATTTTTTGAACATAAAAAAGACCAATTCCGAATCCTTTTACATCGTGCACATCGCCGGTATGAACACGGAAAAGATTTCTGAAAATACGTTGTTGGTTTTCTTTGCTAATGCCTATTCCATTGTCGCTGACTTCGATAACCAATTCATCATTTTGAGTTCGACACAACACCTTAACCATAGGTTTTGCCGGAGTGTATTTAATGGCATTGTCAATTAGATTTGCCAAAACATTGCTTAGATGGTGTCTATCGGCCAAAATATTGATGTTGGAATCCAACAATTCAGCCTTGAGTGATCCATTTACTTCTTGAATTCTCAACTGAAAATTTTCGATGGTTTGCTGAATTAAACGGTGAATATCAGTCGGTTTTAGGCGCATCCGAAGACCATCTTTTTCTAAGATCGCACTTTGAAGCACCTGCTCCACTTGGTTTTGAAGCCGGTTGTTTTCACTAATAATGACCCCAACATATTTTTTTGTCCGATCGCTGTCGCGATGAATTTCTTCTTTTAATAACATTTCCGAAGCCACAGCTATGGTAGATATAGGTGTTTTGAACTCGTGGGTCATGTTGTTGATAAAATCAGTTTTCATTTCCGACCATCTTTTTTGGCGATACACCGTTCGGATAGTGATCCAAAAAGTGGTCACCACTGCCAACAAAAAAAGTGCAGAAAGCAACATCCAACCCATCAATTGCATGAAAACCCGCGATGTTTTTTCGGGAAAATACATGGTAAAAAAATATGATCCGGGTTTAAACAAGGCTTCAACACTCTGCTGATAGGCTGACTGTAGAAGTTCTTCCTTAAAATAGCGGTAGTTTCCCATTGCAAAACGATTGTTCACTTTGCTATACACTGCATATTCGAAACCTTTGGTAACTTTCAGGCACTGAAGCTCTGCATGAATAAGCGAATCCAAAAGTTTTGGAGGAATCACGTCGGTGATATTTGTTTTTTCATTCAAACAAGGTTCGTTGAGGGCGAGTTGTCGAAGTGTTTGGCCGGTATTTGCTTCCAATATTCTGTTTAAAACAGTTTTCATAGCAATATCAATACTGTTGTTGAACTGTTTTTCTTTGAGTTGAATGGCATTGTGCACCCAAAAAACCTGCATCACAACCACACCAAGCAACGATGCCAAAGCCAAAGCAATTAAAATATTGATCTTTTTAAAGGTCATTTTCAATGATTTACACTGCAAAAGTACGAACAGAACACCACATGGTCGAACTTTAACGTATCATTAACAGGATTTAACGATGCATTAACAACAAAGGGGAAGCTGTTAGCCTACTTTTGGACAATAAAATCTTAAATTTAAAAAATCATGAAAAAATTAGCTCTCAGCATTGCCCTTTTCACATTTATCGCTTTAGGCACAAGCAGTTTTCAATCCATCATAGCTTCAACCACAGGTGTTGAAATGGTACGTTTTGATGACGACAAGAAAAAAGAAGACAAGAAAAAGAAATCAGAGTGCACTACCACAAAGAAAAGTTGCTGCAGCGAAGCAAAAACTGAAAAGTGCGACGACAAAAAGACTGAAGAGAAGAAATAATACTCATCCTAACGTTTTGTTTTAATTTGGTTTGGGCCTTCCGATGCGAATCGGGGGGCTTTTTTTTAATTTATCATCCGCAAACAGATTAATTTTGCTAAAAAAATATGGCACATTTTGAAGTTCTTTATACTACCGAGTTGCGTACACAAATGACGCATTTGGCATCGGGTACACAAGTACTCACTGATGCTCCCGTTGACAACAATGGAAAAGGGGAAGTTTTTTCGCCCACCGATCTGGTTTCATCGGCTTTGGCAAGCTGCATGTTAACGATTATGGGCATCTCGGGCCGAGAACATGGCTTCAGTATTGATGGCACCCGAGCAATCGTTATCAAAAAAATGGAGTCGAACCCTCGCAGAATCAGCGAAGTAGATATTGAACTGCATTTTCCTGACATCAGCTACAGTGCAAAACATAAAAAAATAATAGAAATTATCTCCAAAACTTGTCCGGTAGCCATGAGTCTCCACCCCGATCTCAAGCAAACCATTCATCTATTTTTTAAAGATTAAGCCATGGCAGCGAACATTCCGACAGGTCTAAAAGGAAAACATGCAGAAAAAGTAACTAAAAAAAACACCGCACTCTCAATGGGTTCAGGCACAATTGAAGTTTATGCAACACCTGCAATGATTGCCCTTATGGAGCATTGTTGCATGAAAAGCATCGCGGATTTTTTACCCAACGGCTTCACAAGTGTTGGATCAGAAATCAACGTGAAGCACATCAGGCCATCTGCATTAGGGAGTTATATTCATTGCGAAAGTCAGATTATTGCAGTGGAGGATCGCAAAATCAGCTTTGAAGTTTCGGTTTGGGACGACCAAGTACTTGTCGGACATGGAACGCATACCCGATATAGTGTTGAAATTGAAAAATTTATGTCGCGACTTTAACAAAGAGGCTGAATGACGCAAAAAAAGAGGCTAGATGATTGCTATCCTCTTTTATTTTTTATTGTAGAATCAACTTTTTGGTAACAAATCGGCTTCCTGTATCCAGTCGTACAAAATATAAGCCGCGGGAAAATCGGTTCAAATCATTCAAAGTGAGTTGCACAGTACCTTTTGTCATCCTTTCCTCTATCACCTTTTCCACACTTTTGCCATAGGCATTGATCAATTCGAGGGTGTAAAAACCAGTTTCTTGGAGGTCCATTTCAACCACCACCTCATTGTGGGCGGGGTTAGGATAAAGTTGCAAACCGGAATCTACACCTTCTCCCATTTCATCAAGACCAACAAAATCGGGTGTGCTGAGACGTTTGTTGGTATAAACTCGAAACTCACCCGGATTAAACAAGATCGTTTCATTTACATCCACAACTTCCAGACTGTCGCCACCAAAATAGCTGTACCAAGTGCCTGTTAAAGGAAAACCCGGAGTGATATTTTTGTGCACCACATCAAAATTAGCTACCACAACTACCGACATATCGGTGTGGTTCAGAAATATTTTCTTTGTCAATTGTGTGGCATCCATGCTAAAATCGCTAGTTCGAAAAACGGGATGCGACTTTTTGAGTGCTATCAAGCTGCTGTAATAATTATAAAGCAGTTTTCGGTTCCATTCAGAACGGTAATCCCAACGCACCGGCTTTTGACTGGTTCGACAATTGTTGTTATAACTACCATCAGGACAATGGTTAATACCAAAATCGTAAGCCAATTCACCAAATTGCCAAATCATTTTTGGTCCGGGAACCAGCAAAAACAAAGCAGCGGCTGAGGCATTTCGTTTCACCCCAATGTCAAGATTTCTTGGATTATGGGCTGCATTGCTGTTGTTGCCATATTTAATGTTCTTATACATTTGTCTTTCTTCGTCGTGGCTCTCCATATAGCCAATCAAATGCGGCTCGGACCATCCTCTTTTTTTATAGGAAATCCACGAAAGGTCAGAATCAGACACATAACCCATTGTTGCCTGGTTGTAGGCATGGGTAACGTTTCCCCACAGCATCATACCATAGTTGGAAAGCTCTTTTTCTTCGGTATTGGCGGCAAAATGTTCCAAAATAACAAATGCTTTATCATTTACTGTCCAAATTTGGTCAGCCATTCTTTTGAGAATTTGAATACGCGATGCATCGTATCCGCTGCCATCGCCTTGGGTGTTGGTAAAACCCTTGGTGAAGTCGAACCGAAAGCCATCCACTTTAAATTCCTCTAACCAAAAATTATTCACCCTATCTACAAACGCTTTTGTATAAGCACTTTGATGGTTAAAATCATAGCCCCAGCAATAAGGAGGATGTGGGCAAGTTTGGTTAAACCAAGGGTTGTTTGGGGCAATTTGACCAGAGCCATCCAAATACATTTGCACCATCGGCGATTGGCCAAAGGCATGGTTCAGGACCATATCAATGATCACGGCGATACCCCGACGATGACATTCATCAATAAACGCCTTATAGTCATTGGTGGTTCCGTAAGCTTTGTCGGTTGCAAAATAAAAGGAAGGGTTGTAGCCCCATGAATCATTTCCTTCAAATTCATTGATGGGCATCAGCTCAATAGCATTTACGCCAAGCCGCTGAAGATAATCTAAAGTATCTTTTACGGTTGCCACTCTTTTGGAGCCCACAAAGTCGCGGATGTGAAGCTCATAAATCACCAATTCATCAGCCGAAGGGGGCACAAAATCAGTTGTTTGCCATTGGTAATCAGGCCGATTGGTTTGCAAAACAGAAACAATTCCGTTTGTTTTACCTGACGGATAAGGCTTTAAATTAGGGTAAGTAATTTCGGAAATGTAAGAATCATTCCAAGGATCGAGGATTTTATGGCTGTAAGGATCGGCAACTTTCAGCGACCCATCAATTAAAAACTGGTATGCGTATTCCTGATTTGGAACAAGATTATTGAATTCAATCCAATATCTCAACCCATCAGGACTTCGTTTCATATAGTTTGATGCACTAAGCTGCCAATTGTTAAAATCGCCCACGGCAAAAACATATTCTTTGTAGGGGGCAAACAACACAATGAGCGCAGAGGTTTCATTGATGTAATTGACACCATCTTTCATCCCTTCGGGAACAGCTGCGACAACGAGTGGAGGTCGCACAAAGATATTCACCGAATCGGTGATGGTTGCTGAAACGCCATAAGCAAAAGCTTTTAGCGTGGAAGAACCACTTTGTCCGGCCACGAAAGTATAGTTCAATTGTGAAGTCAGCGTGCCTGCAACACGTTGGTTGTTGATGAATAAAACCGTTGAATCGGCAGCGATTGAAGCCACCAAAATCGGCACTTGGTCACCCGATTCCACCAAAAGCTGTTTGCTATCAGGTTGAACAAAAGAAATGTTTAAGCCCTCCTCGTAAACCTTGCAGAAAATATCGCCGTTTTGTTCGGTTTTGCCCTCGAGCACCGATCCGCCTACCGGCCCGGCACTTCGAAAAACAAAAGCAAGTTGGAGGATGGTTTCATTTTGTGGTACCGCATAATAAGCGCGAATGTTTGGCCCGATGGTGAGGGTGTAAACATCTGGAGCAATGCGTTGTAACTTGGCTTTTGGTAAATTAGTTGTCCAAGAAGCTATCACATATTTCCAATCAGAAGTGCTGGTGCTGTTTGAAGTAATCACACCGGTGTGGGCATACACATCACCAGTATAGCCTGCTAAACCTGCGTTACCTTCGGTAGCACGAAAAGTAATCACCACTTGGTCTTGATCGGTAGGAAAAAAAGGATCTGTAGTAATGAGCTGAGCCGAAAGCGACAAAGCAGAAAAAAAGAGTATTGAAAAGAAAATTAATTTTCGCATCATGGGGTTGGGCGTTAGTGAAGTATCAAAGATAGGTAAGATTGAAATGAAAAGGTCAAAATTAACCTTAAAATTCGGGTTTCGTTCTGCAAAGGGTTGCAAAAAAAAGACAGGCAATGCCTGTCTCTTTTATGTAATTAACTATGCTTGTAGCTTTTTTACCAACCACTCAGCGTAATTCCAACAGAAAAAGGATAGAGTTCAGGGCCACGGTTTTTGATAAACATGGGGGTGAGGGCGTAGTTGGCATACAGGTTTACGATTCCCCAGCCGGCACGCACACTGGCATCGAGTTTAAAAGGCGTTTGCTGAAAACTGTCGTATTCTTTCACAATGTTTCTGGTTGATGCAGCAGGCGATCGCATAACCGTAGGTAATAAATTTCCAGATGAAGGGTCGCGCAAAAGGTATTCTTTGTTGCTTTCGAGGAAGTAAGTTTTGGTATGTGAGCTGAATCTCCATCCGGCCACTACACCTGCCGCAAAATGCGCACTCTCCTTTTTCTTGTTGGAGGTTGTCTGAAACTCAAGATACAAGGGCAGCGTAAGATAAGTATTCACCAACTTGCTTTTTTTAACAGAAATCCCTTCCATATAATAGCCTTTCAATTGATTGTTTTCGTTGGATAACATCACGCTGTTTCCGAAGCGGTAATTGTTCCAAGTTAAACCTAAACCGCTTACCAGACCGATGTTTCCTCTTTTGTTCAGACGGATGTTTTGTTCATAAAAGTTCAGATTTACATTGATACTTTTTTCCATACGCTGGTCGAGAAAACCAAGGGCTGAAGGATAGTTCATATCAAAATCAGGCGTTAAAAGGCCATTGATTCCAAGCTCAAATCCAGCCCAGTGGCCATTGAACTTGTATTTTTTTTCGCGTTGGATTTTAACTCCTCCATTTTCGTCCACCACAATTCGCCTTGAACCGACAACAACAATGGTTGAATCGCCATCTATCACTTGCACTCTCACACTACCAACGTTAACATTGACGGTATCTCCATTGCGCGATTCTTTGCTGCTAAAAACAAATGCTTCGCTTTTACCTTCAACAGTAAGTGGCTCATTATCGTAACTCACTTTTGCCGCGCCACTTAGCTCTTGTTTGAGTTGTTTTGTGTTGATCCAAGCATTGCTGGCTCCGCTGGCTTTGACAGAAGTAGTTTCGGTTGCAAGTTGCTTTGCAACAAGACGTGAGGCTCCACTGAGATCGGCTTGATGCGTTGTTGCCAACCCACTGAATGTTGCTCTGCTGGCACCTGAAAGATTGGTTTCGAGTAAGGCGGTGGTGAGGTTCAGCGTAAGCTTCGATGCGCCACTGGCTTCCACTTTAAGCACATCGGTTTGAATTTCATTTTCACCTTCAAAAAAAGCCGCTCCCGAAGTAGTAATAGAGTTCAAAAATGGGGCGGTTACCACAGCCGATAGCTTGGTGGCATTACGTATGTTTGAGATATTGAGGTGCAAAATATTGTTTTTTACCTCCACTTTTACAAGTTCCATTAAATTTTCGTCGGTTTCAAAATACACGCTTTGCTCATCGGCTTGGGTAAATTGCATTTTGATGGCACCGCCCAGTTCAACACCGTTAAAATTTGAAACTTCAAATGTTTTCCCAACAACGTTGGCGTTTCCGCTGCGTTGCGCAGTTAAAGGAAGGGCAGTCATGGCAAGAAAAACTGCAAGAATTAAAAAGGAATTTTGTTGAATTGATTTCATGGGTATCAGTTTTAAGATTTGCTCATTGGACGGCAACAGCGTAATAAAAGTTACAGCAACCTAAAAAGAAAACGCCTTCATAAACTACATTTACGATAAAAATAAAGGCTTCGATCCTTACCTTTGCAAAAAAACTGATGGCTTTTTTAATTGCTTCTATACTTTTTTCTGCTTCTATTTTGGTTCTTTTCAGGTACTTCAAACAATGGGGCGTTGACAATTTGCAAGCCATCATTGTAAACTATGTAGTGGCCGCTGCTATTGGTTTTGCCTTACACGAAGGGGCATCAAGTCTGAGCATTATTGTCGAAAAACCATGGTTTCCGATATCCATCATACTCGGAATTTTGTTTATTGGCGTGTTTTTTCTTTTCGCCCTTTCATCTCAAGTGGTCGGCGTAGCCATCACAGCTGTTGCCAGCCGCATGTCGGTAGTGATTCCGGTAACCGCAGCTTTCTTGCTCTTTAACGAAACAGCCACCTTCACCAAGATTTTCGGTATTACTTTGGCCCTACCGGCATTTTATTTAACCTTTAAGAAAAAACGAAACGAAAAAGTTGCCCACTTGGCCTTGCTCCTTCCCTTTGCTATATTTGTTGGCACAGGCTCTAACGACCTTTTGATGAAATATACCGAGTACTATTATCTTCAAGACGATCTTTTTCAACTTCTTGCAGTGGTTTTCACTCTTTCAATGGCCATAGGACTGAGTGTTCTCGCCTATCGCTTAAGCTTAAAAACAACAGTGCTCCAAACTAAAAATTTGGCTGCCGGACTGGCGTTGGGTCTGGTCAACTTTTACTCCACCTATTTTATGTTTCGAAGCATGGGTCATTTCGACAGCTCGGTAATGTTTCCGGTGCTTAACATAGGAGTGGTAAGCCTTGCAGCGTTTTCAGATGCGCTTCTTTTCAATGAAAAATTCAGTACTGCTAACCGCATCGGCATCGGCTTGGCCCTGCTTGCGATTATTTTTATTTCTATTGGATGAGTATGAACGACACCTATAATATCTTGGTAGCGCCCGCCGAAGGACAGTACAAAGAAAAAGGCAGCAAGTTCATCGCTCTGGCGATTCCGGTTGCGGGCGAAGAAGAAGTGAAAGAAAACTTGGCCGCGATTAAAAAAAAGTATTACGATGCGCGCCACTACTGTTATGCTTATGTGTTGGGTACCGACAAACAAAATTTTAGATCGAATGACGATGGCGAACCATCTGGAAGTGCCGGAAAACCTATACTGAATCAAATTTATTCGGCCGACATTACAGATGTTTTGGTTGTAGTTGTGCGGTATTTTGGAGGTATTAAGTTAGGCGTGAGCGGATTAGCGAACGCATACAAAACAGCAGCCCGTGAGGCCATACAAGCTGCCGAAAAAAAAACTTGCACCATTGATGACATCCTTGACGTGTATTTCACCTACCCCTTGATGAATGAGGTGATGCGTGTTTTAAAAGAAGAAAGCCTACAACCAGTTGCCACGAAATTTGAAATTGAGTGCTTTTTGACGCTTCATTGTCGCAAATCGCAAACAAATCAGGTGCTCGAAAAATTAAAAAATATTTATGGGGTGCGCCTAAAAACAAATAACTGATCTAAGATTCTGGTTTTCAATCCTTAGTTCATAAGGTTATTTTTTTGGTCTAAATAGACTATTTTTTTTTATAAATCAAGAGCAAATAAACTTTTTTCTTAACTAAATTTCAACCATTTTTGTTGAAAACTATTCCACAAATCATTGAGTTGTTAAAGCCGTAAAAATCAACCACTTTACGCAAATGATTTGGATGACTTGTGCAAGGTTTTTGCTAACTAATTGATTAACAGGGAGAAATGAAGAAGAAATACATAGAAGTTTGGGAAAACTGCCTAAGTGTGATTAAAGACAACATCCACATGCAGAGCTTTAAAACATGGTTTGAGCCCATCATTCCTATTAAATTAGAAAACAGCGTGCTCACCATTCAAGTACCAAGTCAGTTTTTTTACGAATGGCTCGAAGAGCACTACATCGTTCTCCTCAAAAAAATAATTAAAAAAGAATTGGGTGCTGATGGCAGATTAGAATACAGCATCATTATGGACAACAATGGATCGGCTGGTCCGTTTTCTATAAACTACCCAACTAGCAACCAAAAAGCAACAAAAAATCCATATGTTTCCATGCCACTCGATTTAAACCGTGGCACCACCAAAGACATTCCAAACCCTTTTGTAATTCCAGGCCTAAAGAAAATAAAAGTCGAATCGCAACTTGTTGAAAGTTATTCATTCGACAACTTTATTGAAGGTGAGTGCAACCGTCTTGCACGATCTGCCGGTTTTGCTGTGGCCGAAAATCCCGGAAAAACAGCTTTTAATCCACTTTTATTTTACAGCTCAACAGGATTAGGCAAAACCCACCTCGCGCACGCCATCGGACTACAAGTAAAAACAAATTTTCCTGAAAAAACGGTCTTATACGTTCAGACAGAGAAATTTATGAATCAATTTATAGAATCGGCACGCAACAACAATCAAAACGATTTCGTTCATTTTTATCAAATGATTGACGTTCTCATCATTGATGATATTCAGTTTCTGGCCGGGAAAGAAAAAACCCAAGACGTATTTTTTCATGTTTTTAACCACCTGCACCAAAGCGGCAAACAATTGGTAATCACCAGCGACAAGCCACCGGTTGAACTCAAAGGAATGGAACCTCGACTGCTCTCCAGATTCAAATGGGGCCTGTCGGCTGATTTACAAATGCCTGATATTGAAACACGTATAGCCATTTTACGACGTAAACTATACAGCGACGGACTAACAGTTCCTGAAGAGGTGATTGAATATCTTGCCGGCGCCATCACCACAAGCGTGAGAGAAATGGAAGGTGCGCTTATTTCGTTGATTGCCCAATCATCGCTCAACAAAAAAGCCATAACCATGGATTTGGCGCGTCAAATGATTGATAAATTTGTAAAAAACAGCACCAAAGAAATTAGCATTGACTATATCCAAAAAGTTGTTTGCGATTATTTTGGACTTCCGGTTGACCAAATTCATGCAAAAACACGTAAAAGAGAAGTTGTTCAAGCCAGACAAGTGGCCATGTATTTTTCGAAAAAACACACAAAATCATCGCTGGCAACTATTGGAATGCAATGCGGAAATAAAGACCATGCGACAGTACTCCACGCCTGCAAAACCATTGCAAATCTGATAGATACAGACAAACAATTTAGAAGTTACGCCAACGAAATTGATAAAAAAATCATCCAATAAACGTCTTTTTAGGCCAAATTCTTCATGCAATCACAAAAAAAACCCTCTTTTGGAGGGTTTCTTTTTTTATAAAATATTGACAGTCATCGGAAATTCAACATTAAAGTTGAGCTTTAAGCTCTTCAGGCCGGCTGGTATTCTTTCAGCGTTTCCATAATTTTTTTACGACTATAGAAAATACGGCTTTTCACTGTTCCGATGGTTAAATTCAAATCATCAGCAATCTCTTTGTATTTGTATCCGTCATTGTACATATCAAAGGCTCGGCGAAAATCCTCATCCAACGATTGGATGCCTTTGGTAAGTTCTTTGGTGGCAATAATGGACTCCGGGTTGAACTCAGTGTCGTTGTTCACTGAATTGATGTGGTACAAGTTATCAGTTTGGTCAATAAAAGTGCGCGATTTTTTTGCTCTGCGATAATTATTGATAAAAATATTTTTCATGATGGTATAAACCCATGCTTTGAAATTAATTTGGTTGACATATTTGTCGCGATTGAGCAAGGCCTTTAGAAAGGTTTCTTGCAAAAGGTCTTTTGCATCATCTTCATTTCCGGTTAATTGTCTGGCAAATATTTCAAGATATTTTTGAAGTGCAGTAAGATTGTAATTGAATTCTATTGCTGTCATGGTGTATTTTGTTTAACGTTTACATGGCAAAACTAAACAATA
The DNA here is from genome assembly GCA_023396415.1 of Bacteroidota bacterium. Taxonomy (GTDB): domain Bacteria; phylum Bacteroidota; class Bacteroidia; order Bacteroidales; family F082; genus JALNZU01. Next base: position 61,675 of record JAEWWJ010000069.1, on the reverse strand, counting down.
AAAATGTTTTGTCAAGTTTTTTCTGAAAATAATTAAACAAGATATCAAATTTATTTATTTATAGTCTGATATACAATTATTTACACGCTGTTAAAATACGTTAATCACTTTTTCTTGTTTAACCTTTTCCCTCAAAAAAGCATCCCTTTTGAAGGTTTTGTTGAACAAACTTGAATCTTTAGAAGAGAAAGGGTGGCTTTTTATGAAGAAAAAGTTCAACAAAACGAATTTGACTTACGCTTTGTTGAACTTAAACATGTTTTTATCAAACAAACGAAAAAAAACAATCGCAAAATGTTGAACTGTTTATGCCCCTTCACGCAAATAGTCTTCCACAATTTTCAGGTTATGACTGTTGTTGTTGCGTGCGCCTTCCGAGGTGTAGAGGGCCTCAACAGCATGTTTATGGTTTTCGAGCACTTTGTGTCGCACCATTTTGAGCGTGGAATTGATCATCAGGTTTTGTTCGGTAAACAACTCTTTTGCAATAACGAAGTGTTTGGGAATCCAGGTTTCGGGAAACTGGTTCATGTAGGCTTCGTGGCCCTTAAAACGATGAATGTCTTTTTCAATCAGACCAAGAATTTCATCAGGTGTTCGCAGTTGCTGCTGCGCAACAAGGCGCTTCATTTTTTCTTCGGCAATAGAAACTACTGCAACCGTGTAGGGTTTCATATCGTTGTAAACCATCACTTGTTGAATGAGTTGCGCTGTATTTACAATGGCTTCTTCAATGCCTTCGGGTGAATATTTTTCGCCATTGGGGGCAATCAGCAAAGCTTTTTCGCGCCCTACCACCACCAAAAAACCATCTTTGTCGAAGTAGCCTAAATCGCCGGTAAACAACCAGCCGTTTTGAATACTTTTTTCTGTGGCTTCCTCATTCAGGTAATACCCTTTCATTACATTGTTTCCACGGATAACAATCTGACCTTTAATTCCTTGCGGCAAATCATTTCCGTTGTCATCTATAATTCTACACTCCACATTAGGAATAACTTTTCCGGAAGTGCCATATTTAAAAGCCCCAGGTGTGTTGGCCGATATTATAGGAGTAGCCTCAGTGAGGCCATAGCCTTGGTAAACCGGAACGCCAATGGCCGCAAAAAACTGTTGTTGCGAAAAATCGAGCAGTGCGCCTCCGCCAACACAAAACCGTATGCTGTTTCCAAAAATTGATTGTAACTTCTTAAATATTATTTGGTAAGCCAACCAATACGTAATTTTTTTGCGAAGTCCAATATTTTTTGGTTGATCAAATCCATTGCCTTTAATTTCTATGCCTGCTTGCAAGCCGGCCTTGAACAGCTTGAGAATGAAGCCTCCTTTAGCAGCTACACCCTCTTTCATTTTAGCCATAAAATTGCCTGTAAGTGCAGGCACTGTGAGCAGGAAATGTGGATTGGCCTCCTTTAAGTTGATTGGTATATTTTTTAGTGCATTTTTACTGCTTCCGCGCGCATCAACAAAATAAATAGACAACCCTTTCACCACACTGGCATAAATGCCAACCGTATGCGCAAAAGAATGATCCAATGGTAAAATAATTAACAAACGATCGCCTTGGTTAACATCGAAAGACTGCATGGCATCATTGCTGTTAGCATAGTAATTCAAGTGCGAAAGCATGATTCCTTTAGGGTTTCCGGTAGTTCCCGAGGTGTAGCAAATGGTCACAATTTGGTCTTCGGTGATTTTTTCTTCAATTTGTTGAAGGCAATTTTTATCGTTTGACAGTTTCTTTTCGCCTAAGACATACAATTCACTCAACAGCAAAACCTGCGAAGATTTTATTCCGGCTTCGTACAGAAGTTGCTTATAAACGTCAATATTATGGTCCAAATAAATAATTTTGAAATCGTTTATCACTTCTTTATCGATGCTTTGAACTGCTTTTTCTATGGTATTTGATGAAACAATCAAAGCACGACAACGGGCATGAGTGAGGCGAAACTGTATCTCTTCGTTGAGTAACTTGATCGAAAGGGGCACGTTGATACATCCAGCCATAAGAAGGCCATATTCGGTTACTACCCAATCGTTTCGACCTTCGGCCAATAAAGCAATTTTGTCGTTGAATTGAAACCCATGCTCAACAAGTGCAGCCGCAAAATGTTGCGATTTTTCGAGCACATCGTTAAAAGAAAGGGTATGCCAACCTTGGTTGGATTTTTCGCTCAGGTAAGGTGCGTTTGGGTATTGACGGGCAGCCCCACGCAGCATGTGAATAACAGTTTTTTGCATCGAAAATTAACCTTTAACGGCTGCAAGTTAAGTAAAAACATGTTTACCAAAAGCGCCAAAAGGTTATTTATTCAATGAAATTGAAATCAGAAGATTTTAGTTTGAATAAGCTTCGAGTTGCCTGCTGAAATCCAAGGCTGAACTAACCAATTTGAGGTTGTCGGGCAAGGCGAAATTGATACCCGCGGCTTGAATGCCACTCAGAAAAATTTGTTTGTCTTCAAAATGATCCATTAGGTCATGAATGTATTTCTTCATTTCTGCTTGCGTTAGAGCGGAAACAAAATAGGTAGCCAAAAGATCGGGCTTTACCGTGTGCGCTACAGAAAACAAATCGTGCAGGGGAACGTTTTGTCCCAAATAGTACACTATAAAACCACGCTTGCGGGCAAGATAATAATAGGTAAGAAGGCCAATTTCGTGCAGTTCCCACTCGGGCAAAAACAGAACAATACGTTTGGCTTTGGGTTCATTTGTAATAGGAAGGCTGTCAATGGCCACGCAAAGCTTCATGCGAATGAGGTTGCTGATAAAATGTTCTTGTGCCGGATTTATGGTTCCGGTTTGCCACAGCACACCAATCTTTTCAAAAAACGGATAAATGATGTAATATAAACTGCTTTCAAAACCTATTTTCAGGATGCTTTGGTTCAGGATGCGCTCAAAACGCATTTCATTTAATTCAATCATAGCCACCACCAATCCCTCAATCTGGCTCAGATAATCAGATTCGGGCCGCACCACTTCCATAATTTTTTGGTTCAGCTCATGGTTGGTCATATTGGCTATTTTCGATATCTTAATTCCGTGACGGTTCAAGATAGAAATGTTCAGCAAGCGTTTGAGATCTTCATCGTTATAGTTTCTGATGTTGGTTTCCGACCGATTGGGATCAACAATTCCATAACGCTTTTCCCACATTCGGATGGTGTGGGCCTTTACGTTGGTTAACCGTTCTAAATCTTTAATCGAGTAAGTTGACATAGTATGTTGAGTTCAATAATAAGTAAAACACCTATAAGGCCTTTTTGTTTTAAACAAGCAAAATAGTTTCACCCAAGGGCTATAAAAGCATGGTTTGCAGTAAGAAACAAGAACAACTATGCTTAGTTATTGTTCAATAGGTTGGTAGAGCTATCAAATTTGAAATGAAAATTTTGTTGTGTCCGAAAAAAAGAAGCACAATCCATTAAGATAATTTATGGAGTGCCTCACTCACATGCTTGCCGACGTTGAATTGAGAGTTAAAAACATGAATGATTTTCCCCGACTCATCCACTATATACGTAACGCGTCCGGGCAGCAAGCCCAGCAAATCGGATGGCACTCCAAACATTTTTCTCACTACATTTTTTTCATCGCTCAAAAGTGTAAATGAAAGCCGATGTTTTTTCGCAAAGTTGAGATGCGATGTAACACTGTCGGCACTAATGCCAAACACTTCGATTCCCTTTTCGCGGAAAACCTCAAAATGATCTCTGAAACTACAAGCCTCTTTGGTGCAACCGGGCGTATCGTCTTTTGGATAAAAATAAATGATCATTTTTGTTTTTCCGATGAACCGACTCATGTCCACCGATTCTCCAAATTGGTTTTTTAACTTGAAAGATGGCACTGTATCACCAACACTCAATTTTTTATTCATCATTTGTATTTGTCTTGAAGAGATTGATCAATATTTTCAAAATGAAATTTAAAACCCTCATTTAAAAGGCGTTGTGGCAGGGCTTGAGTGCCTTTCAGGAGCATTTCTTGTCCCATCTCGCCAAAAATTAATCGGATAGCAAAAGCCGGAACGGGCATCCAAACAGGACGGTGCATGGCCTTTCCAAGGGCTTTGGCAAAGGCGGATTGCCTCACCGGATTGGGAGCCACAAGGTTATAAACCCCACTACCACTTGATTGCGACAACAAAAACAAAATAGCTTCCACTTCATCCTCAATGTCTATCCACGAAAGCCATTGCTTACCATGACCAATTTTTCCCCCGCCAAAAAAGCGAAAGGGCAAAGCCATTTTTGGAAGTGCGCCACCCTGGTTGGACAAAACCACACCTGAACGAATCAGCACTAAGCGGTCGGTAACGTCAGTCAAACCGGCAGCGGCAAGTTCCCATTTGTAGCTCACCTCGGCCAAAAAACCAGTTCCTACCTCGCTTTCTTCGGTGAAAACAGCATCTAAATCTGTTCCATAATAACCCACTGCCGATGCTTGGATGATGGTTTTCAATTTTATTTCGGCGGCTTTGAGCAAATTGTGTAAGGCTTCCACCGTTTGAACACGACTCCATAACACTGCTTCTTTTCGTTTTTCGCTCCAACGTTGGTCGCCAATTCCTGCTCCCGCCAAATTAATCAACGCCTCGCTACCATCAATCAGAGCGGCCAAATGCGAAGGGGGCTGATGCCAATCGGCAAAATGAATACCTGCCCCTTTGAATTTTTCACGGGCTGCTGGAACATTTCGTGTAAATATCACCAATTCATGTTTCCCGATCAACCTTTTAACCAAGGCTTCCCCAATTAAACCAGTAGCTCCGGCAACAATAATTTTCATAGTTTTTCTTTTATAAACACTCCAGAAAGCCAAATGTTGGCGAAAAGAAATAAATTATGCTTTTGATTGGCTCAAAACGACATCATCTTTTGAAGTACCTTTGCACGAAAATTTTCCTGTTTGGAAGTAAACATTTCATACCGACGCATCTGGACCATTGCGTATCCCATTATTTTAGGGAGTGTAGCACAAAACCTTATCAATGTAACCGATACTGCCTTTTTAGGCCGCGTTGGAGAAATTGAATTGGGTGCCTCAGCCCTTGGTGGGATGTTTTATTTTGTGCTTTTTATGTTGGCTTTGGGCTTTGGCACCGGAACACAAATCATTATATCGCGGCGACATGGCGAAGGCAACAGTCATTTGATTGGAAAAACCTTCGATCACGCCCTCTATTTCATGCTGCCCCTATCGTTATTTGCTTTCGTGATCTTGTATTTTTTTTCCACCCCTATTTTACGAAGTGTGATCGAGAGCGACAATATTTTTGAGGCTTCGGTGCAATTTTTAAAATACCGGATGCCGGGTATCTTTTTCGCCTACGGACAAATTATATTTCGCTCATTTTACATTGGAATTGCCAAAACCAAAGTAATCACTTGGAGCACATTGGTGATGGCAGGAACGAATATTTTTTTAGATTACGTGCTGATTTTCGGCAAGTTAGGATTTCCGGAAATGGGCCTTGAGGGAGCTGCAATCGCTTCAACCATTGCTGAAGGTGTTGGCCTCCTTTATCTGGTTTTTTATGTGATGTTTCACCGCCACCACAAATTGTTTGGTTTATTCAGGTTTGAAACCTTCGACAAGCGGTTGTTCAATCGCAATTTCAAACTTTCTGCACCGGTGATGGTTCAAAACTTCTTCTCACTTGGTGCTTGGTTTGCCTTTTTTCTCATTGTCGAAAAGTTGGGTGAAAACGCCCTAGCAGTCTCCAATATCATCAGGAGCGTTTATGTGGTGTTAATGATTCCTATTTGGGGTTTTGCCTCGGCTGCTAATTCCATGGTGAGCTATCTAATTGGTATGAAGCGCGTTGAGTTGATTCAACTTCTTTTAAAGCGAATCTTGGTCATGTGTGTTGGTGGGGTTTTGGTTTTGATTCTGATGAGTGTAATTATTCCTGGCGCATTGGTAAAGCTATACACCGACAACGAATCGCTCATTGCGATGAGTATGCCGGTGCTTAAAGTGGTAAATATCAGCGCTATATTTCTTGCCTCTGGTTTTGTATTGTTCAACGGTGTGATGGGAACCGGCAAAACCAATGTTTCTTTTGTGATTGAATTTCTGGTCTTGGTGGCTTATTTGCTTTACGTTACCTTGGTCGTAAGAATCCTCGGAGGCGGCATCACCATGGCATGGACATCTGAAATTGTTTACGGTTTATTGATGTCGGGGTTATCATTGCGATACTTGGCCAAAGGCCGATGGAAACAGGGTACCATTTAAGTCAAATGATTTAGAGTTGGCCGTTTTCGATCATTAAAACAATGGTTTCGATCAGATCATCCTCACCCGAAGGATCGTATTTAGTTTTGAGGTTATACCCCCAAATGCGGGCAAAACCCTGATAGAAAAAAGCAGTGAAACCGCCGCGTAAATCTTTTAAGAGGGTATAAGAAGTAGCTTTTGTTTCACGATCAATGAGCTTGATGAGTATTTTTCCCTGCGTAAACGTGAGGTCACGCAGCTCAGGACCAAATTGTTCGTTGATTTCATCCTCAGCTTTTTTCATTATTCTCCTCCTCTCCTTATCGCTGGTGGCCTCCAACAGCATTGTGTTGTATTCACGAAGTTTGATACCGGCCAAACGGGCATAAGGATAGGTCTTCTTCACGTTATAAATCAGTTTTTCAATGCGACGAATATCGCGTCGGCTGTCGAAAAGACGCATGGCATAAATGGGAACCTCAGGCAGATGCACCATAGGAATGGTATCGTTGTTCACGATTTTTGCGAACACCACGAGCGTGTCTGAGCCTCGCCCAAAACTCCGAACCACGGCAGTTTGTTGAGCAAAAGATTCATTAAGGGTAAAAAAAAGAAGTACAGTTACAAAGAAAACTTTCATGGCTCGAGGCACAATAAGAATCAAAATTCAGAATTATACTGCAAAGCATCACATAAAACAACAACTATGCCAATCAATTGATGAATAAGGCGCTCCTATAAAGGCGAAATGCCATCCAAAAGTCATCGGACGGCATCTCATCAATTCATTCTTCAAGAAAAATCAAGCCACTTTCAACTTAGAAATACCGGCTTTACTGAACTTCTTTTCAGCATATTCCTTGGTTATGTTTAGTTCTTTCACACCTTTTTTCGATGGCATTTCAAACATATCATCGGTCAGGATGGCTTCAAAAATAGAACGCAATCCCCTGGCACCGAGCTTAAACTCTATTGATTTTTCAACAATAAAATCAAACACCTCCGGTTCAATAGACAGTTTGATTCCATCCATTTCAAACAAACGAATAAACTGTTTCACCAAAGCGTTTTTAGGTTCGGTAATGATCCGTTTCATGATTTCGGGCGTGAGAGGATGTAAGTAGGTAAGAATCGGCAGACGACCTACAATCTCGGGAATTAGACCAAATTTTTTCAAGTCAGCCGGCGAGATGTATTGTAAAAGATTGTCTTTGTCAATCTGATCTTTTTTATCTTTTCCATAACCCACCACATTGGTATGGTTTCGGGCGGCAATAATGCGCTCAATGCCATCGAAGGCGCCTCCGGCAATGAACAAAACATTGCGGGTGTTTACTTGTATCATCTTCTGTTCCGGATGCTTACGCCCGCCTTGAGGTGCTACGTTTACAATGGTTCCCTCCAATAGTTTAAGTAAAGCCTGCTGCACTCCTTCGCCGGAAACATCACGGGTAATGCTTGGGTTGTCGCTTTTGCGTGCAATTTTGTCAATCTCATCAATAAAAACGATACCGCGTTCCGCAGCTTCCACATTGTAATCGGCAGCTTGCAACAAACGGGTGAGAATGCTTTCAACATCCTCGCCAACATATCCGGCTTCGGTAAGTACCGTGGCATCGGCAATGGCAAACGGCACGTTCAGCATCCGAGCTATAGTGCGGGCCAGCAATGTTTTACCGGTCCCTGTTTCGCCAACTATAATAACATTCGATTTTTCAATTTCTACGTCATCTTTATTTTTGTCGATACCAACCTGGTCAATACGTTTGTAATGATTGTAAACGGCTACCGCAAGAATACGTTTGGCATCGTCTTGCCCGATGACATATTGGTCGAGAAAATTTTTAATTTCGACAGGTTTCAAAACCTTATGCTCGTCCTTCATGGAGGCTTTTCCGGATGTGCTCATTCTTTCCTCTTTAAGGATCACATTGGCCTGCACCACACACTCATCGCAAATTTGGGCCTCCAAACCGGAGATTAGGATGCGAACCTCAGAGCGTGATGATCCACAAAATGAGCATTCATCTTTCTTTTTTGCCATGGATTAGCTGGTTTTGTTGCGTACCAATATTTCGTCAATCATACCGTATTCTTTGGCTTCCTCGGCAGTCATCCAGTAATCGCGATCGGAATCCTTCCAAATCCTTTTGTATGGCTGTCCGCTATGATTGGCAATGATTTCGTACAATTCTTTTTTCAATTTTTGAATTTCACGTGCTGTGATTTCAATATCGGAAGCTTGCCCTTGTGCACCGCCCATGGGTTGATGAATGAGGATGCGGGAGTGCTTCAATGCAGTACGTTTGCCTTTGGCCCCGGCACACAAGAGCACGGCACCCATTGACGCTGCCATTCCTGTGCAAATGGTTGATACATCGGGGTTTATATACTGCATGGTATCGTATATTCCAAGACCGGCATAAACTGAACCACCGGGTGTATTCAAATAAATTTGGATGTCGCGTTTGGAATCCACTGACTCTAAAAACAACAGCTGGGCCTGAATGATATTGGCCACATAATCATCTACCGGTACGCCGAGAAAAATAATTCTGTCCATCATCAAACGCGAAAACACATCCATGGTAGCGATGTTTAACTGACGCTCTTCGATGATGGTAGGCGAAATGTAGGCTGTGGTTGCGCGGTTGTAACGATCTAAACCATTGCTACTTATGCCAAGGTGCTTGGTAGCATATTTTGTAAATTCATTATTCATCTTTTTGGTCCTCCTTTAGTTCCATCCCGTTTTGGGTAATCATTTCCTTAAATTCGTCTGGTGTAACAATCTTATCAACCAATTTGAGCTTCTCTCTGAATAAATGCATCATCTTGTTTTCAAACAACTGTCTAACGATACGGTCTTCTTCTTTTTTATTTTTAAGGATTGAGTCTATGGTAGTATTAAAAAAGCCCTCCATTTCGGGAGTTATTTCCATTTGCATTTGCCCCATGAAATAACTTGCAACATGTTGTCTAACCTCTTCCTTCGTTACTTTTAATTCAGGATACTGCCGGAGCATTTCTTCTTCAATCAATTGAAAACGAATTGTTTTCTCGTAATCCTTATAATTATCACGAATATCTTCAAAGCTGTATTCGCCATTGGAGCTGTCGGCAATCCATTTTTGTAAAAATTCCTCATCAAACTGCATGGGGGTTTCTTCCACCAGTTTTTTTAAAGCAACACTGTAAACAAAATAATCCGATTGGGAATCGAGCTGTTTTTCAATCTCTTGTGCAACGCGACTTCTAAAATCATCTTCATTTGCAATTTCATCTGCCGGAAAAACACGTTTAAAAAACGACTCATTCACCTCTGCCGGGGCCACGCGTTTGAGTTCGTCAATCACCACATTGAAATCATTGTGGATTAGATGATTGTTTTCTTCACTCAAACGAAGCGCTTTGATGACTTTTTCATCATCTTGAAGCGCTTTTCTAAAGTTGAAAATAAATTCAGAACCCAACTCTTTTCCTTCAAACAACTTAAGACTTTCTTCGTCAACAATGGCATCAGATTCAAGAAGCACCGTAGCTTGGTAGCCGTCTTCTATTTCTTTGCCCTCAGCATCAACTTCTGTTGATCTCAACTCAATGGAATCGCCTTTCGCAAAAGTTTCGGGATAGGTGATTTCCGGAAAATCATTCAGCAGTCGGTCCACAGTTTTTTGAACTTCAGCCGCATCGGCTTTTACTTTTGGATAGCTGAATTCCATCTCTTCGAGCTTGATGTCGAGGAGTGGTGCAATGGCTACGTTAAAAAAGAAACTTTTGTCGGCATCGGAATCAAAATCAATCAATCCGGTTCGATCAATATCAGCAAGTGGATAACCGAGAATACGAATTTCATTTTCTTTGAGGTAGTTGTTCAGGGTTTCTGAAACAAGCTTATTGACTTCCTCGGCAAGGATGGCATTGCCATACATTTTTTTCACCATTCCAAAAGGCACTTTACCTGGGCGAAACCCTGGAACAGATGCTTTGCGTTGGTACTCCTTTAAAGCTTTATTTACTTCGGGTTCGAAATCGGTTTTACTGATTTTCACTTCAATTGAAGCACTTACATCACCCTTGAGCTCTTTAATAACTTGCATGTGTATTTTTTTTCTTAACAATGTTAAAAACATTGAGCCGGATTAATCCTAATCCGGCTTGATGTTGTGCGGATGAAGGGACTCGAACCCCCACGCCTCACGGCACCAGATCCTAAGTCTGGCGCGGCTACCAATTACGCCACATCCGCATAATGAAAATCACTTTGTTATGATGCCAAAATGAGGGTGCAAAAATACAAAAAATGGATTAATTAGACGGGATTAAGGGAATAATATTTTCAACTACAATTTTAGGTGTGCAAAACCAATCTTTATCAAAACCATATTTGGTAAAAGAAAAACCGATTGAAGCTAAAAAATTGAGGCTGTTTCTTTTAGGAAACAGCCTCAATAAGTTTATATAAAAGGGATTAACCTTTTAGAATCCAAAAGCAATAGACCCTGTGTTATCATCAAAATATAAAGTAACAGTTTGACCTGCAGTTCCTGGAACAGCTTCTTGGTCGCCACCGTCATTACGGTACTCGATTTTGGTGCCAAACACGTTAAATTCGGCATTCCACCATGCCGGAATCCATGGGTGAGCAGCGTACATGCGAACATTAGCGGAGGCATTCAATGCGGGAGAAACAAGTGTTTTTGTTTCGTTTTGAACCGTAAACTTATAAGCTTCTACGCCTGCATCCCAACTTCCGAAGGCATCACCGATACCATAAACAGCAGCTTCTCTAATTGATAGTTTTTTTGTATCGTTTCTCAAATCGAGTACAAAAATATACATGCCACTTGTTCCAACTGACATATTGCCACCTGCTTCGGTAACCACAACTCCATCAACATCAAATTCGTTTACTTCGTTAAAGCCTAAGTTTGGATCAGCCCAGTTGGCTGCTGACAATTTAAATCCTAAGCCTGCTTCGAGGGAAGCAATTTTCCAGTAGATGCCTTCATTGTCACCGCCACCGGCAATTTTGTGCATCACTGCTTCAGCGTTTTCTCCTGGTGTAGCCCAGCCATAAGCGGTAGCGTCACCTACTAAGAACATGGCTTCAGGATACGTTGGAAGTGGTTCAGCGTCACCAGTTTTTACTTGTGTTGCAGTGAATCCTTTTCCAAGTTCATAGGTTAAACCTACGGTATAGATGGCATAAACGGCGTTGGCAATATTGTCGCCACCGGGAACAAGAGCAGTAAGTGAGCCTCCAAGGTTGGTGTTTACCTTAACAGTACCTTCAGCATCAAGAAAGATTTTCCAACCGTTGGTATAACGGAATTTAAAATCATTTTGCAACAAGGTAAGTTCTGTTTTAACAAACTCCATTTTGTTGAGATTAAAAGTAACAGGCATTTCTGTGTTACTTCCCCATCCACCTGGAGTTGCGCCGCCAATAACGCCCCATTCGGCTTTAGCTACAACAACAATACCCAGTTCGGTATCATAAACAACATGATACAACCCATCTTCAGCAACCGTAAATTTGGTTGTAGTTTCGGCGATTGTACCACGGCTGAATTTACCAGTTGGTTCATCAGATTGAAATTCAGTTACCAATGCAAAGTCAGCACCCGGGCCGTAAGTAGTTTTGGTTGAACCGGCTACTTTTACAATGTTGAAACCATCGGCACCTGCTTTAACAGGGATAAAAAGTTCGAGTAAGGTTGCGCGATCTACTTGATCTACTTCATTTTTGGTTGATTTCATCAAGCCTTTTAAGTCAAAGGTAGTTAAGGCAGTACCAGCACCTACAACATAGATACCATCTTCTACAATCGGATCTGAATCTGGTTTAGGTTCATCATCTTTTTTACATGATGCTACCACAACGGCCATCATCATGAAGATGGCGGTCATTTTTAGTAAATTACTAAATGGTCTTTTTTTCATAGCGATTAAATTAAATTAAATATTTGGGTTAGTGATGAAATTATTTTATTAAAATATTAATTTCCAATTGGTACTGGAGAATCAGACAGGCTTGGATTTGCATCTATAGCCCATTGAGGCACAGGAAAACTATTGCGATCGGGTGTTGAAGTCCCTTTTTCCCACCATGCTTGATTGAATTTTCCGAATCGAATCAAATCCTGACGGCGATGGCCTTCGAAAAACATTTCACGACCACGTTCGGCCAGCAACTGATCCAATGTAGCACCTGAATATGGAGCTACTCCGGCTCTTGTTCTTAATGGATTGATCCATTCGTCACCATTTCCACCTTGACGGATAACACATTCAGCTTTCATAAGTAGAATATCGGCATACCTAAACAACGGGAATTGATTGCTTAAATTATCGGAAGCGCCAAGTTTAACTTCAAATTTGACAGCTCGAACGCCCGACATGCGAATTTGTGGCAAAGTGTAAGAAGCATCCATAAACAACGCAGGAATATTGGGTGTAAAGACAAGCTTTGTGTTTTCTGCACCAACATCAATGATTTCTTCACCTGAAGAGGTATATTGTTGTCCAACGAGGAACGAAGCCTTTCGGGCATCATTTTCTTCGTATGAATTGTAAAAACTTTCCATTGCAGCAAAGCCATTCCAAGGACCAACAGTCATATCAAAAGTGAGGTTACTGTTGTAATGTAAAGTACGCATGTGCAAGTTAAAACCTTTGTATGTATCCTCATTAAAAGGAATAATAAAAATAAGTTCGCTGTTTTTGCCATTATCGGTCACGAAAGGTTTCATTGGATCGGCATCAAGTGAATAGGCACCTAAGTCTATCACACTATCACAAGCTTGTTCAGCTTTGGCCCACTGTGGAGTTCCCGTGTACACCTCCGCATTGATGTAGAGCTTTGCCAACAAGGAATAAGCCATCCCTTTTGTTACACCGGTTTTTGTGGTAATGGTTAGGGGCAATAAAGCGGCATTTTCTTCTACTTCTTTAACAAGTTTGGCAAAGATATCGGCTCTCGAGTTTCTTTTTGGATTCTTTGGAGCATCCAAATAATCAGTCACGTAAGGGACATCTTTGTAGTTGTCAATAAGCAGATAATAATAATAAGCACGAAGAATTTTACCCTTGGCAATACCAACAGTAACTTCATCGGATGGAGGATAAGCTTCCATTTCTTCAATAAACTTATTGGCTTCAACAGCCCCGTTGTAAAAACGACTCCACATTGAATTAACCGTCTCTGTTTGGTTATCCCAAGTATGGGTATGCAGCACTCGCCATTTTCCACCATCATCCCAGTCGTTTGCCCGCGTGGGAGAACACATGGCATCGGCAGTTAATTCCTGAGCAAACCACCAGCAGCCATTGTCCAAAAATTCACGCATAGGAGCATAAATAGGGCTCATCTTCAATACCGGATCGGCGGCATAATCTTCCGGTAAAATTTTATCGTAAATTTCGGTATCTAACTTGGTACAACCAGCTTGAAAGGCCAATATTACGATGAATGCAATTAATATCTTTTTCATAAAATTTTCTCTTTTAAAGTGTAACATTGACTCCTAAAGTAAAAGTACGTGTTTTTGGATACACGTTGTACTGATCAAGTCCGAATGACAGCCCTGAAGCTGAAATCTCAGGATCAAGACCTGAATAACCAGTGATGGTTAAAAGATTATTGGAGGTAAAATACACCCGAATATTCTTTACTACTTTCAGGTTCTTGATGTTGTATCCGATGGACAGATTGTCCAAACGAACAAAACTCCCGTCCTCAAGATAATAGCTACTTAGTCTTGGATTGTCATTCAAGCCACGGGCTTTTTCATCAAGGGCAACTTGCAACACATTAATATCCGGTAACCAAACCGGGTTTCCAAAGATCAACTTTGTTGTGTTGAATACCTTGTATCCAAATACACCTCTAAAAGCAAAACTTGCGTCAAAGTTTTTATAAAAAGTGAAGTAGTTTGACCAACCCAATTCAAATTTTGGTTGAGCCGATCCCACATTTCTCCGCTCAGCTTTTTCAATGTCTCGCGTAACTCCACCATCTTTAGTATGGAAAAGGAATTTTCCGTCAGTTGAAAGACCTGCATATTCAGGCATATACCATGTACCTAAAGCCATTCCAGGTTTCACAATCTGTGTCCAATTTAAGTCGCCAACCAAACCACGGCCTGACAACCATCCTTCGTGCAATTCTTCCATATCAAACTCATCATTTGATAGAGAAACAACCTCCTGTTTATAGGTTGAGAAAACGACAGCAGTTTTCCAGTCGAAGTTTTTGTTGCGGACAGGATAGCCCTGCAAAAACACTTCCATACCATTTACTTTAAATTCGCCCACATTGGCCCAAATTCTTCCAACCGGATATGGGGGAACAGGCACTGAATATTCACCTAATAAATCGTAGGTGGTTTTTTGGAAATAATCGATAGATCCGGAAATCTTGTCCTCAAACAATCCAAAATCAATACCTACATTAAGTTCGGCGTTTTCCTCCCATTTAATGTTTGGGTTGGCGGCGTGTGCGTATGCCATTAAAATGGACTCTTGACCAGTTTCAAAATTGATGGTATTACCGGCTGATTGATAGTAAGCTAAACCTTGATAGTTTGCAAACTCCTGATTACCAGTTATTCCATAGCCAACACGCAACTTCAAAGCGTTAATAAAATTAACATCACTCATGAAATCTTCACTCATAATATTCCACATTAATGAAGCTGATGGAAACCATCCCCATTTATTGTTCACGCCAAATTTAGACGAACCATCACGACGAATGGTTGCAGTTACGTAGTACTTTGAGTTGTAGTTGTATATCCCACGGCCAAAGAATGAAATCAAACGATTGCTGCCTTTCCATGATTTAATATCGCCTGGATTGACATTTTGTAAGAAGGAAAGATCGTTTGCTCCCGAATTGTTAACGAAAGGTTTTTTTCCTTGAGCAAAGAACCCTGTATTAAAATCTTCTTGAAATGAATAGCCACCAACAAGGTTTATGTTATGCGCACCAAAATCTTCATTGTATCTTAAAGTTGTTTCTAATATTTTTGAGTCGTAATTGCCATATTCACGTCTTCCATATCCTTCGTGTTTTCCTAAGCGAAGTGTTGTTGGTTCAAAATAAGAGCTTTCGTAATCATCGCGCGTGTAGGCCAGATTCACGCTTGCCGAGAAACCCTTGTATATGTCAAGATCAGCTTTAAGAAATCCGAAAAATCTTTTTGCATCTCGGTTATTTTGAATCAAGTTTACAATAGCAACTGGATTGTAATATTGGAACTGACGTTCAATTTCATAATAACTTCCATCTGCTTTTCTAACCGAGTCAGTTGGGTTTCGTTGATAAGCCTGATAAAGCACGTCATTAGGTCCATTCCCGGAATAACTAATGTAGTCGTTTTTTTCAAAAGTACCGGCAATACCTGCTGAAATGGTCAACTTATCGTCAAAAGCTTTTTGATCGACATTTATACGGGCAATTGTTCTTTTTTTCTCAGTTCCTATAACTACTCCTGAAAAATCCTGGTGGGAAAGTGAGGTGCGATATGATGAATTTTTACTTCCACCGGCAATTGACAACGCGTAATTTTGTGAAGTTCCTTGTCGGAAAATTTCATCCTGCCAATCAACATTGGCACCACCGTCATTAAAGTTTAGATTATTATCAGCCACATATTTTCTAATCTGATCTGCTGAAAGCAAATCTAAACGATTGGCTACATAGTCAGTAGAGAGGTAGGAATTAAAGTCAATTTGGGCTTTTCCTTTGGTATCACTTCCTCTTTTTGTGGTAATGATAATGACACCATTGGCACCACGTGAACCATAAATAGCTGATGAAGAAGCGTCTTTCAAAACGTTGAATGACTCAATATCTTCGGAAGCAATCGTTGTTGGATCAACGCCGGGCACACCGTCAACAACATACAAAGGACTGGTTGATGTTGACAAAGTTGAAGCACCCCTGATCTTTACATCGAAGCCACTATTGGGGTCGCCACCTTTTTTAGAAATCAAAACCCCTGCAATCTTGCCTTGGATACCTTGAATAGGGTCAGTCAAAACACCGGTATTCAATTCAGCAGCAGTGATATTTGCTACTGCACCCGTGCGGTCGCTCTTCTTTTGAATTCCATAACCGATAACTACGGTTTCTTCCAAAACAACAGCATCCACATCAAGTGTAAAATTAATAGTAAGGGTTTGGTCTGCAGCAATCGTAATTACTTGGCTGGAAGGCAAATAACCAACAAAGCTGGCTTCAATAGTTACTGTTCCCGTAGGAACGTTAGTGAGGGTAAACAACCCATCAAAGTCGGTAGAGGCGCCGATTAAAGTGCCTTTGAGCAAGACGTTAGCACCGGGCAGGGTTTCGCCAGTACTCTTGTCTGTTACAATTCCCTTGACAGTGCCTGTTTGTCCATTAGCATAGGCTGAAATAATCAACCCCAATAAAATGGGCAAAAACTGCCTAAAAATTCGATTCATAAGCGTTTTTTTTGTGTTAGTGATTGAGTGATGAAATTTTAACAATGTTAGTTGCTTAACATCATGATAAAAATTAGGTTTCAACAAAGATATAGAAAGTTTAGATTATAGTGTAATATAAGCGACAATTGATAGTGATTACAAGCGCAAACGATTGAAATAAAAAAAATTATTGAGCAAGGAATTTACAAAACACTTAATTGTTGTATCTTTATCCAATTATTTTTCAGTTTTTACAATTTAAACAACAGGGTAATCAAACAAAAATGAAGCGTCAGATCACCATCAAAGACATTGCCACAAAGTTAGGGTTATCAACCTCTACAGTATCGCGGGCCTTGAAGGACCATCCTGACATAAGTCCTAAAACCCGCACTGCTGTTAAAGAACTTGCTGCATTGTTGGGCTACAGACCTAACCGCATTGCCCTCAATTTACGGAACAACAGCACCCGAACCATCGGACTTATTATCCCCGAAATCGAACATTATTTCTTTTCGGCCATCATCAATGGTATCGAAGAAGTCGCTTATAAGAATGATTATAGCGTGATGGTGTTTCAGTCGAACGAATCATACAAGCGTGAAGTAATTAACACTCAGGCCGTTTTAACCAATCGTGTGGATGGAGTATTGGTGTCTTTTTCAAAAGAAACGAGTGATTTTTCACATTTTCAAAAGTTAATCGAAAACGAAATTCCTGTAGTGTTTTTTGACCGCACAACCGAGGAGCTTCCTGCCGACCAAGTGGTAGCCGATGATTATCAAGGTGCCTTTATTGCCGTGAACCACCTTATTGAAAGAGGCTGCAAGCGGATTGCACATTTTGCCGCACCTCAAAATCTTCAGATTGGCAAAAGCAGGCTTTCGGGCTACCATGATGCCTTGTTGAAACACAACATCCACTTTCAACATGATCTTGTTCATCTGGCCGACACTTATGAAATAGCCAAAAAAACTGCTCACGACCTTTTAAGAAAACCTGATGCCCCGGATGGTTTTTTTGCCGTAAATGATATGTCGGCCATTGCTATCATTAAAGCAGCCCGCGAATTGGGCAAACGTGTGCCTCAGGATGTGAAAGTAGTTGGATTTGAAAATAGTAAATCGTCAGCTATCTGCGATCCGGAACTCACTACAATTGATCAATTTGGTTTCGAATTAGGTCGTGAAGCTTGTATTATGCTGTTAAAGAGGCTGAAAGAAGGAGATGATGTGGAGTTTAAGCCCATTAAAAAGGTGATTAAAACCAAGTTAGTGATCAGAAGCTCCACCTAAACTGTTTTTAATTCGATAGCCGGATCCCAAAATCTTTCCTTAAAGTTTATTATTTGATCGTTTTCAACGATGAAACCTTCGTTTTCGAGCAATTGTTTCATCACATCACGGCCTCCAAAATGGGCTTTTCCGGTAAGCAACCCATTTCTATTTACCACCCGATGCGCAGGAATCATTTTTTTGCTAAAGTGCGATTGGTTCATGGCCCAACCCACCATACGTGAGGATTGTTTGGCGCCAAGATAAGCGGCAATAGCACCGTAAGAAGTGATTCGTCCACTGGGAATCAGCACCACCACCTGGTAAACTTTCTCAAAGAATCCTGGTTCCTCACTCATTGTCTAACCCAAAGCGAATGTACTTGATTGTCAGACCTTGCGAAAGCCAAATCTGCTCATAAAAGGTACGAATACTTTTCACTTCCAGCTCTTCATCCGTTGCATATAAATCGTTGGAATGATAGTGAAGCGGGAGCTGCAGCTCATCAATAACTTCGAGGGTAAAGTCATAGAGCAAAGTGCTATCAGTTTTCAAATGGATGATGCCATTTTTTTTTAAGATATTGCTGTAACGCTCGAGAAATTGAGGTGAGGTGAGCCGTTTTTTGGAGCGTGAAAGACGGGGTTGTGGGTCGGGGAAGGTGATCCAAATTTCTGAAATTTCATCCTCGGCAAAGAAATACCTGATATGATCAATTTTTGTGCGTACAAATGCCACATTTTTCAAGCCCTTTTCGCGTGCCATGGTCAAACCTTTCCACAAACGTGCACCTTTAATATCAAAGCCAATGAAATTTTTATCGGGATAACGCTCAGCAAGCCCAATGGTGTATTCACCTTTTCCGCACCCAAGTTCTAACACAATGGGATTGTCGTTTTCGAAAAAGCTGCTATTCCAGGTTCCTCTATGCTCAAAAGGCAAATGAATCAACTGCTCGAAGTTGTATTGAAACAAGTTATTAAAGGTCAGGTTTTCCTCGAAACGCTGTAGTTTGTTTTTTGATCCCACTTCAAATAAAGTAATTTTCCGTTAGAGGACAAGAAGCCAGGCTTGTCTGTTTTCGCTATTTTTTACCATTTCAAGTTGCTGTAAAGCAGTGCTTTCGTCGTTGAAAGAAGCGTAGGCAACACGCCATAAGCCTCCTGAAGTTTGCCCGGCATAACCGGCAGCAAAATTCTTGCTTTTCAGTTGGTCTATCAACTTAACCGCATTTTCCTTTTCTTTAAAAGCGCCCGCAATGATATGGTATTGTTTGGTTTGAACGACCTGCTTTGGTAAAGCCATTTCTTCTTTTTTAATCGGAAGTTCAATCACTTCATTTTCAACATTATCGTTCACCACAGTTTCGCTCTCCGCGGCTGGCAAAGGCTCATCGCCAAAAATATTGTCAACGGTTGATTCAATGAGCTCAGGAGCTTCATCCAAAACCTCTTTTGAAGAAACGGTATCCAAGTCAACCCTGTATGATTGTGCCGGAATGAGGTCGTTGATGCCTGCTTGTGCTTTGGTTGAACTACCAATAATCGCCGAAAAATCTTGAACAGGAATCATAGATTTCACCGGAAGCTGATCCAAATGATGAATGACATATTCATTTGGGCTTACGTAAAAGAAAGGCAAAATGGAGGCCTGACTTTTATATTTATCATAATAAAAATTTACTGTTTGGTAGTTCATGGTTGCCCAAGCTGCGAATAACAAGGTGGCAGCAGCACCCACAATCACCAGCTGACGTTTTAGTTTTCCGGGCCGTCGCGAAGCCAACATTCGTTTGGCAACAGCAGGTTGCGGTTTCTTGGTGCTTGTATGTGGCGGTTCGGGTATTTGATCCTCGCGTGCGCGCGGCGGATTGCTAAACACTTTTTCAACACGCTGCTGAAAATCTTCTCTTTTTATAGGCGGCGAAACAAAACCACTGAGTCCAAATGACTCGGAAAGGTAATTTTGATTGGTGTCTGGTTCAAAAACAATCTGTTTCTCTTTGTTGTAATGAATGTTACCAATGTTTCGAAAGTTGATTTTCTTACCCTCGTTGAGAACCTCAAGACATTTAACGACAAAGCGATCGAGCCGTGATTTGGCATCGTGATAAGCCAACTTTTCTGATCGGGCAATATAGTTCAAGAGCAGCCCGTCGTTGGTTCGCAGTAGCGGATTGAAAACAATTTCGCGGTGCGGTGGTTTGAAATAATGTTTTATTGGATGAATATAAGCAGGATGATCGCGCGTGAGAAATCCACCTAAGCCGGGGATCACGACACATTCATACTCATAGAGCAAATCGCCAATGTAGCCTGCTATCTTCATAGAAACGAATGAATAACGTATTTTGCGTTTTTAAAAAAAGTGTAAAACTGAGTGCTAAGATACGATTTATACGGCCAAAACTAAAAAAAGTTCTGTATTTTTTTCAAATCGTCGGGGGTATCAATGCCTATATTTTCCCTCTCGGTGATACCTACACCAATGCTGAAACCGTTTTCAATCCAACGAAGTTGCTCCAGCGATTCGGCCAGTTCAAGGGATGAGGGCTGCAAACACGCAATTTGTTGCAGCACATCGGCGCGGTAGGCATAAATACCAATATGTTTATAAAAGTTGTGATTTTTTATAAGTGGACTTCGTTGAACTGATCGGATAAATGGGATTGGATAACGGCTGAAATAAATCGCTCTGTCGTTATTGGTTTTTACCAATTTTACTACATTGGGATTTTCAAGCTCTTCGGTTTTTGTAATTTTGAAAGCCAGCGTAGCGATATGGGCTTGGCTTGTTTGCAGCAAATGAACCAGTTGATTGATTTGATCTGGGTCAATAAAAGGTTCATCACCTTGAATGTTCACAACGGCATCGTAAGCAAGGTTCATTTGTTGAAGGGCATCCAAGCAACGGTCGGTTCCACTTTGATGATGGGTTGAAGTCATCACTGCTTCGCCACCAAAGTTTTTCACTTCTTGAAAAATACGATCGTCATCCGTAGCAACCACTACTTTTGTCAATGATTTGGCCTTCAAGCATTGTTCATACACCCTCTGAATCATGGTTTTTCCACCTATCATCACCAATGGTTTGCCCGGAAAACGTGTTGAGGCAAACCTTGCCGGAATTACTCCTAAAAACTGCATCATTTCTTAATGGGAAAAATTTAAAAAAGGCCGTGCAAGTTGGCATTTACATTTTCGATGACAAAACTTAAATCGGCAGGTTTTTCCAAGTCAATTTCATCTACCTCTACAATAAGGAGTTTGCCGATGGTATAGGTTGAAATCCAGGCTTCATAACGTTCGTTAAGGAGCTTGAGATAATCTATACGAATGGAAGCCTCATAATCGCGGCCACGTTTTTGAATCTGGCTCACCAAAGTAGGCACCGAAGCTCTGAGATAAATCAACAAATCGGGAGGCTGAATAAATTTGCTCATCAACTCAAAAAGTGAGCTGTAGTTTTCAAAGTCGCGCGACGACATGAGGTTCATAGCGTGCAAGTTGGGTGCAAAAATATGCGCGTCTTCATAAATGGTGCGGTCTTGAACGATGGTTTTGCCGCTGTTTCTGATTTCGATCACCTGGCGGAAGCGGCTGTTCAGGAAATACACCTGAAGATTAAACGACCAACGCTGCATATCTTCATAAAAACTATGGAGATACGGGTTGTTTTCAACGTCCTCGAAATGAGGAGTCCACCCAAAGTGCTTCGACAATAGGCGTGTAAGGGTAGTTTTTCCTGAGCCTATGTTACCGGAAATGGCGATGTGCATACAGATAGTTTTGTGGCAAATGTAATCTTTTATGAAGGTTTACGGCGTGTGCGACAGAAGAATTTCGTCTAAAATTTTCCGGTCGTTGGACAGGCGCGGCACTTTGTGCTGGCCACCAAGTTTTCCCTTTTGCTTTAACCAATCGTAAAAAGTACCGGTTTTAGTGGCATGAACTATGGGCGGCATCAAAATCATGTTATGATAACGTTTGGCTTCGTAATCTGAGTTCAATGATTTGAGGGCGTTATCGAGAGTTTCGGTAAAGAAATCGAGATGGAGTGGTGGTTTTTCAAACTCAATAATCCACTCATGGGCCGAGGTTTTTTTATCCTCTGAAAAGTAAGGACCGGCGGTGTAATCGGTGATGACAGCCTGACATTTGGCACAAGCAATTTTAAGCGCTTTGTCAGCATTGTCCACCATCAACTCTTCGCCAAAAATGTTGATAAAACTTTTTGTTCGACCGGTTATCCTCAGCCGGTAAGGATTTGTTGAGGTGAAAGTTACCGTGTCGCCAATGAGGTAGCGCCACAAGCCGGCATTGGTTGTAATTAGCATGGCATAGTTCACACCTACCTCAACCTCAGCCAGTTGAAGTGCCTTAGGATGTTCATCATCCAACTGATCTATGGGAATAAATTCATAAAAAATACCGTAGTCCAGCATAAGTAACAACTCATTCCTGTCGGATAAATCTTGAATTCCAAAAAAACCCTCAGAAGCATTGTAGGTTTCCATGTACTGCATTCGAGTGGAAGGAATGAGGTTTTTATACTGTTCTCGATAGGGATCGAAGCTCACTCCGCCATGGAAAAAAACCTCTAACCGTGGCCACACCTCGATGATGTTATTTTTACCTGACAGCTCCACAATTTTGCGCAGCAGGACCAGTGTCCAAGAAGGCACCCCTGAAATGCTGGTTACATCGTGCTGCATAGTTTCGTTGGCCATCAGTTCAATTTTGGATTCCCACTCATCCATTAAAGCGATGTTCAAATTAGGTGTCTTTAAAAACTGCACCCAAAAAGGAAGGTTTTGAATTAAAATGGCTGACAAATCGCCATCATAATAAGAGGTGTTGCTGATTTCGCTGATGCTATGACTTCCACCCATGACCAAGCCGCGTCCATCGAATATTTCTGAGTCAGGAAAATTGTTCACGAAAAGCGAAATCATGTCTTTACCTCCTTTAAAATGGCACTCTTCGAGCGAGGCATTGCTTACGGGAATGTATTTGCTTTTGCTTGAGGTGGTGCCCGACGACTTGGCAAACCATTTGATTTCTTCGGGCCAGAGCAAGTTTTCCTCGCCATTGCGAAGGCGGTCAATGTATGGTTTCAGTTGTTCATAGTCGCTCACCGGCACCCGTTCGCTAAATTCGCGGTAGCTGTTGATGGATTTAAAATCATACAATTTACCAAACTCAGTGCCTTTTCCGGCATAAATAAGCCGTTTAAACCATTCTTCTTGCACCTCGTAAGGATATTTCATAAACAATTCGATTTGATGGATACGCTTACGCATCAACCACGACATCACTGTGTTTATAATTGCCATATAATCAATGATTTAAAAATAATAATTCACTATTTCGGTGCTTGACGAACGAGATAAATACCAACAATTGCAAAGAAAATATTGGGTATCCAAGCTGCAATGGCAGGCGAAAGGTCGCCATAAGTAGCAAAAACAGTTGAAATCTGCATAAACAAAATATAAGAGAAAGTGATGGCAATTCCGGCTCCTAGATGAACGCCGATGCCACCGCGCACCTTTCGGCTCGAGAGGGCTACACCTATAAAAGTGAGAATGAGAATGGCCGCCGGCGAAGCCAAACGTTTGTTCATCTCGACCTCATACAATATCACATTGTCGTTACCTTTGCTTTTTTCGCTGCTGATATGTTCCCTCAGCTCCCAAAAATTCATCACCTCAAAATCTTCTTTGATCTCATAAAGATCGGTGGTTTTCAGATTCAATACGGTGTCAAGCTTTGCACCTTTAATAATACTTTCATTTGCTCCGTTGATGCGCCGCTCCACATAGGTGTAGATACTCCAAAGGCTGTCGGCGGCATCACGTTCAATGCGGTCGCCCGTTAGTTTATAAAACAGTTCCTGTTCGTTGTATTGTTCAAGGGTAAACCTGTAACCCACATGCTGAGTGCTGTTGTAGCTTTCAACATACACAAAAACCCCCTTTTCAATTTGCAGATGGATATTGCGGTTTCGGTCCTTATAGAGATTCTCCATATAGGTGTTTTTGAAAGCGCGCCTCACTTCATTGGTTTTAGGGATGAGGAAATTGCCAAGGTAGGCCGAAAAAAATGCCAACATCAAAGAAGCTAAAAGATAAGGTCGCAACATGCGCCAAAAGCTGATTCCACTGCTCAAAATGGCAATAATTTCAGTGTCGCCGGCCATTTTGGAGGTAAAGAAAATGACAGAAATAAAGGTAAAAAGATAGACAAAAAGGTTGATAAAATGAGGTATAAAATTGAGGTAGTAATCGAAAATGATGGCTTTAACCGGTGCGTTGTTTTTTAAAAAATCGTCAATATTTTCACTGATGTCGAAGATAATTACAATGATAATCAGCAAGGAGATGGCATAAACAAATGTCCCAATAAATTTCTTAAAGATGTACCAATCAATCAGTTTCATAATTATAATCGTTGCATCAAACGGGGTACAATTTGATTTTTCCAGGTTGCAAAATCGCCTGCAATGATATGTGTTCTGGCTTCCTTAACCAACCACAAGTAGAACCCGAGATTATGAACACTGGCCACCATGCTTCCCAGCATTTCTTTGGCTGCAAAAAGATGACGCAGATACGCTTTGCTGTATTGGTGATCCACAAATTGCTGTCCGGCAGGATCAATGGAGCTAAAATCGCTTTTCCATTTTTCGTTTTTTATATTGATGATCCCTTCGCTGGTAAAAAGCATGCCATTTCGTCCATTTCGGGTGGGCATTACACAATCAAACATATCCACGCCAAGGGCAATACTTTCAATAATATTTGCGGGAGTGCCAACACCCATGAGATAGCGTGGTTTGTCAACAGGAAGTATGTTGCAAACCATTGCAGTGATTTCGTACATAATTTCTGCCGGTTCGCCAACCGACAAGCCTCCTATGGCGTTTCCATCGGCATGAAAAGATGCAATGGTTTCGGCTGAAAGCTTGCGCAGGTCGTGGTAAGTGCTTCCTTGCACAATTGGGAAAAGTGCCTGGTTGTGGCCGTAAAGGGGTGGCGTTTCATTGAAACGTTGAAAACACCGACCCAGCCATTGGTGCGTGATGGCTGTAGATTTGACGGCATATTCATAATCACATGGATATGGCGTACACTCATCGAAAGCCATGATGATGTCGGCACCAATTTTTCGTTGGATGTCCATCACCCTTTCAGGAGTAAAATGATGCCTGCTTCCATCAATATGCGACTGAAATGTTACACCTTCCTCGTTAAGTTTTCGTCTTGCACTCAAGGAATAAACCTGATATCCACCACTATCCGTCAAAAAAGGACGGTCCCAACCATTGAAATGATGCAGTCCACCGGCCTGGTGCAAAATATCGAGGCCGGGCCTCAGATACAGATGATAGGTGTTTCCTAAAATAATCTGGGCCTCAATGTCGTCTTTTAACTCACGAAGATGCACCGCTTTCACCGTGCCGGCAGTTCCAACAGGCATAAAAATAGGGGTTTGAATTGTGCCATGGTCTGTGACGATCACCCCTGCCCGCGCTGAACTTTTGGTATCTCTGCCTTCAATTTTAAAATCCATCCAATCTAAATTTGAGCAAAGATAAAGCAAAT
This sequence comes from Bacteroidota bacterium, assembly GCA_023396415.1. Lineage (GTDB taxonomy): Bacteria > Bacteroidota > Bacteroidia > Bacteroidales > F082 > JALNZU01. Next base: position 36,106 of record JAEWWJ010000069.1, on the reverse strand, counting down.
CCCAAAGATTGGATATTTTTGCAGTCTCAATAAAGCAGCCTGTGTTAATAGACCTTCAATTCAACTTGCTTACTACCATTGTTTTAGGGGCGATAACTTTATCGCTCATGGTGCAATTGGTTTTTTACTGGGGATTGTTTTCTCGCCTGGCCTTCCATAAAAAGAAGGATAAATCCGAATCTGAGCAAAAATGGCCACCGGTTTCAGTGGTGATTTCGGCACGCAACGCGGTGCTTGAACTCGAAAAAAACCTTCCCTACATTTTGTATCAAGACTATCCAAACTATGAGGTAGTGGTAGTAAACGACTCCTCCGATGACGGCACCGAAGAGCTGCTGATTGATTTGGCACGGCTTGAACCCAAGCTCAATGTTGTGCACATTAGGCAAAACCTCAACTTTTTTCAAGGCAAAAAATTCCCGTTGAGTTTAGGAATTAAATCGGCAAAAAATGAAATTCTTTTGCTCACCGATGCCGACTGCCACCCCACTTCCAACCAATGGATCAAAAGCATGGTTCGAAATTATGGCCCTGGAATTGAAATCGTTATTGGTTATGGTGCGCACCAAAAAAAGGGAGGCGTATTGGGCTTTTTACAACAATTCGATACCTTGCAAATCGCTATGCTTTACCTGTCTAAAGCACTTGCACGAAGGCCCTATATGGCAGTTGGTCGCAACCTTTCATATCATAAAAGTTTGTTTATGAACAACAAAGGTTTTATTGCACATTACAACATTCCTTCGGGCGACGACGATTTGTTTGTTCAGCAAGTGGCCAACAAAAAAAATACAGCTGTTGAAATCAGTAAAGAATCTATAACATTTTCTGAGGCCAAACCAACCTTCAATTCATGGATAAGGCAAAAACGCCGCCATCTTTCCACAGGCAAACACTACCGTTCGGGTATTCAACTCCAACTGGCTTTGTATTCTTTTACCCAGCTATCATTTTATGCTACAATGGTTTGGCTATTTTTTCTACCTGTCCACTGGGTGTTTCCTGTTGCCTTTTTTGCTTTTCGATACATCAACCAATTGGTGGTGTTTGGCAAGAGTGCCTCCAAGCTGAATGAAAAATTTCTATTTGTTTTTACCCCTTTCGCTGAGTTGTTTTTTATTATTTTTAACCCCTTGCTGTTGGTTTTAAATGTTTTGACAAAACCATCTAAATGGATGTAAATCATAATCTTACTGAAAAAGGCCAAAGAGATTTTGAATTAATTCAGCGTGCTTTGAACCATAAAGATCAGTCTGCTTTTGCCCAATTGCTGCAACTTTATCGCGAGCCGGTGTACTATTTGATGCTCAAAATGACCGGCAACCCATATGATGCGGAAGATTGCACCATTGAGGCTTTTGGAAAAGCTTTTAATAAACTGCACCAATATACTCCCGATTTCGGTTTCAGCACCTGGCTTTTTCGCATTGCCACCAACAACTGTATTGATTTTCAACGTCGTAACAAACTCCAAACCGTTAGCCTTTCTCAAAAGGAACAAAGCAACAACATTGGTTTTCAACTGCCTGATGGCAATCCCGATCCGGAAGCTACCATCATCCACAAACAAAAACTTATAATAGTACGTCAGGTGATTGAAAAACTGAAGCCCCACTATCGCAGCTTGATTGAAATGCGCTATTTTGAAGAAATGAGTTATGAAGAAATTGCTGACAAAATGCACCTTCCGTTGGGTACGGTAAAAGCACAACTTTTTAGAGCAAGAGAGTTTCTGTTTCAGCTTCTCAAACGATCGGAAGGCAAGTTTTAGATCGGTTGAATCCCGCATGAAAGTAGAAAAAGGCTAACTTTGTCGTTCCAATAAATCCTATCTCCATGCACGATTTAAACGAATTTCGCAGCGCTATCCTACAAGGCATTCCCGATGAACTTCCAAAGAAAAAAACTTTAGACGCAACCATCAATCATGCCCCAAATAGAAAAGACATTCTAACAAATAAAGAAAAGGAGCTGGCTCTTAGGAATGCCTTGCGCTATTTTCCACAAAAGCATCATGCCACATTGGCTCCCGAATTCGCCGAAGAATTACGCAACTTCGGAAGAATATATATGTATAGGTTTAGGCCTGAATACCCAATCTATGCACGTGATATTGAAGCATTTCCGCATCAATCCAAACAAGCAGCAGCCATTATGCTGATGTTGAGTAACAACTTAGATGAAGCCGTAGCCCAACACCCTCACGAGCTCATTACCTATGGAGGCAATGGTGCAGTGTTTCAAAACTGGGCACAATATCTTTTGTGCATGAAATACCTTGCCACCATGAACGATGAGCAAACACTTGCACTTTATTCCGGACATCCAATGGGATTGTTTCCATCGTCCAAAGAAGCTCCAAGAGTGGTGGTCACCAATGGCATGGTGATTCCAAACTACTCAAAACCTGATGATTGGGAAAAATTTAACGCACTTGGCGTTTCACAATACGGGCAAATGACAGCAGGATCATTCATGTACATTGGCCCTCAGGGCATCGTGCATGGAACTACAATCACAGTGCTTAACGCCTCTCGAATGCAACACCATCCGCGGCATCAAGGCGGAATAAAATTATTCATCACTTCCGGACTTGGTGGAATGAGCGGTGCACAGCCCAAAGCCGGAAACATAGCAGGCGTGGTAAGCATTACTGCCGAAATCAACCCCAAAGCCGCCCACAAACGCTTTGAACAAGGCTGGGTGGACGAGGTGATTGATCAAGTGGACGGAGCTATTGATGCTGCATTGCTTTGGCAGAAGAAAAACCAACCCCATTCCATCGCTTTCTTGGGAAATATTGTTGACCTTTGGGAACGATTGGCCGAGCGCAACATCGTTGTGGATATGGGAAGCGACCAAACCTCATTGCACAATCCATGGTCTGGAGGTTACTATCCTGTTGGGCTGTCTTACCAAGAATCAAATGAAATGATGGCACACCAACCGGCACTTTTTAAAGAAAAAGTCCAGCAATCACTTCGCCGACAGGTAGATGCCATCAACCAACTTTGCAGTCAGGGCACCTATTTCTTCGATTATGGCAACGCCTTTTTGCTCGAAAGTCAAAGGGCCGGTGCCAATATCAGCAAGGCTGATGGCAGTTTCAAATATCCATCCTACGTGCAAGATATAATGGGACCACTATGCTTCGACTATGGTTTTGGCCCTTTCCGCTGGGTTTGCGCTTCGTCCAAGCCCGATGACCTTATCCTCACTGATCAAATTGCTTGTGAAGTATTAGAGGAAATGTATCTTACTGCTCCCGAAGAGATTAAGCAACAACTTTCGGATAACATTCATTGGATCAAAGAAGCGCACAAAAACAATCTTGTGGTGGGTTCTCAGGCCCGCATTTTATACGCAGATGCTGAAGGCCGCATAAAAATAGCAGCCGCTTTCAACCGCGCTATCGGAGAGGGCAAAATTTCCTCGTACATCATTCTGGGTCGCGATCACCACGATGTGAGCGGAACCGACTCCCCTTATCGCGAAACATCCAATATATATGATGGCTCGGCCTTTACTGCCGATATGGCCATTCAAAATGTAATTGGCGATGCTTTCAGAGGTGCCACCTGGGTTTCCATTCACAATGGCGGTGGCGTTGGCTGGGGCGAAGTCATCAATGGAGGCTTTGGAATGGTTTTAGACGGAACAAAAGAGGCCGATCAAAAACTAAGAAAAATGCTACATTGGGATGTCAACAACGGCATTGCCCGAAGGAGTTGGGCCCGGAACAAAGAAGCTAACTTTGCGATTTTGCGGGCCATGCAAATGGAACCAAATCTGAGAGTCACCATGCCAAATGAAGTTGAAGATCAACTCATCACCGGACTTTTTTAGCAAAATACCTCAAATAAGATGCAACCAAAAAACAAAACAACTTGTCTGGATACTTGTAAAAATGACTAATTTAGCACGATAATTGTAGAATAACATAAAAAAATTAGACTATGAATAAAACACTACTTACATTATTTTTTGCGCTCATTTCAATGGGAGTCGTTCAGGCTCAAACGCTGTCTATTGTTTACCAAGGACAGGTTCTTGAAAATGGAGTCACCGTTGACATCAACGGAGAATTATCAGATGACCCCTTCTACGAAATTGTTGCTCACGCCCAAATCAAAAACAATTCCGACAGGGCTGTTGAAGTGTTTGCGCAACGCATCAACCACGACACAGTAACTGGCAGCAAAAATTATTTTTGCTGGGATGCTTGCTACCCGCCATTTGTTGACAATTCAACATCAACAATGCCCATTGGAGCCGGACAAATGACTGGTGAGGGTGTATTTTCAGGTCACTACGAGCCTAAGAGTCATTTGGGTATTTCAAAAATTGAATACGTATTCTTCCCTGAATCAAATCATGATGATAAAGTTTCATTTATTGTAAACTTTCGCATTACGCCTTCTTCACTTGACAGCTGGAAAGAAAGCGTACAATTTAGCAACGCCTATCCCAATCCGGCCACAACTGCCGTAAACTTTGACTTTTCTTTTCCTACCGGCACACAGCAAGCAAAGGTTAAAATTGTAAACCTTGTTGGACAAACGCTCGCCGAACAAAAAATCGAACAAAGCTCGGGAAAAGTTAGAATAGCAGTAGATCATTTAAAAGAAGGTGTTTATTTTTACTCTTTGATTATTGACAACCAGAGTGTTGTAAGTAAAAAATTGATCATAAAAAAATAAATGCAATAACAATGAACCCTCGAGTTCATTGATTTTCAGTTAAATGCTATTTAATATAATCAAGCATCCGTTGCCAATTGGCAATGGATGTTTTTTTTGAGGATATTCAAAAATTAAGTTCTTGTGAATCAATCAACTCATCATAGATTCATTTCTTATCCCACGAAACAACCGACAGAAACATTGTCCGTTAAACAAATTAAATTATTTTTGCATAAGACAGCGCGTTCTAAGCACAGAAATTATTTTATATGTAATTGATTTACAGGTATTTAAAAAAATACACTCCTTGATTTAATTGCACAACACAGAACCTAAAAGAACCAGATATGGGTATTAAACAGAAAACCAGCGATTTACAGCGCCGCATGCGCGACGCACTGATGGGAGGTGGAGAACAAGCCATCGAAAAACAGAAGTCAATCGGAAAACTTACTGCACGTGAACGTATCATTGCGTTGCTCGATCCTAAGTCTTTTCACGAGTATGATCTGTTTGTAGAACATGCCGCCAAGGACTTCGACATGGACAAGAAATATTTACCCGGCGATGGAGTCATTACAGGCACCGGCACCTTAAGTGGTCATCCAGTGTGTATTTACGCACAAGATTTTACTGTAGCCGGAGGTTCCTTGGGCTGGATGCACGCGAAAAAAATCACCAAAATCATGGATCACGCCATGAAATTGAAAGTTCCCATCATCGGTATCAATGATTCGGGGGGCGCGCGTATTCAAGAAGGAGTCAACTCCTTGGCCGGTTATGGTGAGATTTTTTACCGCAACACCCAGTCATCGGGAGTTATTCCTCAAATATCAGTTATTTTAGGACCATGCGCCGGAGGTGCCGTGTATTCACCCGCACTAACCGATTTTGTTTTTGTGGTAGAGAACATTTCAAAAATGTTTATCACAGGCCCCGAAGTCATTAAAACAGTTTTGGGAGAAGAAATCAGCATGGAGGAGCTTGGTGGAGCACGCGTACATTCCGAAATCACCGGTAATGCTCATTTTTTTGCTGTAAGTGAAGAAGAATGTTTTGATCAAATTAAAGATTTGATGAGCTACATTCCTTGGAACAATATGAAGAAAGCTGAACGCTTTCCAAAAAAGGCACCTAAAACCAGAGAATATAAGGTTGAAAATATTTTACCCACCGATCCACGGAAACCTTATGACGTGAGGCATGTGATCAGATCCATCGCCGACAATTCCGATTTCCTTGAAGTGCAAGAGCTTTTCGCAGCCAATATTGTCATTGGTTTTGGCCGTATTAACGGCGAAACTGTCGGCTTTGTAGCTAATCAACCTCTGGTATTGGCGGGTGTTTTGGACGTAGATTCATCTGATAAAGCAGCACGTTTCATTCGCTATTGCGATGCCTTTAACATTCCGCTTGTCACTTTGGTTGACCTACCCGGCTATTTGCCCGGAATTGACCAAGAACATGCCGGTGTTATACGACATGGTGCCAAAGTGCTTTATGCCTACTCCGAAGCCACTGTTCCAAAAATAACCGTAATCATGCGAAAGGCCTATGGTGGAGGTTATATCGCCATGTGCTCCAACCACTTACGTGCCGACTTTGTGTTTGCTTGGCCCACGGCAGAAATTGCAGTTATGGGACCTGAAGGCGCTGCCAACATCATTTTCCGCAAGGAAATCATGACCGCCGAAAACCCTGATGAAATGCGCAAACAAAAAGTAGAGGAATACAAAACAAAATTTGCAAATCCATACGTAGCAGCAGCTTACGGATATGTTGACGCAGTAATTGAACCTTCAGAAACCCGAAGAATGTTGATGCACTCCCTCGAAATATCTAAAGATAAAATAGTGGAAGTGCCCATGAAAAAACATGGTATTCCACCATTTTAAGTGCTCACATCACACCTTTTACAGCCATTGATGAATCAATAAAATTGATTGCTCAATGGCTGTTATCCAATTATTTTCAATGTTATGGCCCGAAATAGAACGACGATGAAAAAAGAAAAAACAGAAATGGTAGAAAATCCATATACCGATTTAACGATTGATAACATTGATTATCAGACTCTTCTAACAAAGAAATATAGAGAAAAGAAGAATTATAAACCAAAAAACCCATGCATGCTCACGGCTTTTATTCCCGGAACCATGACCGACGTATTTGTTGTTAAAGGGCAAGAAGTAAAAGAAGGTGAAACGCTTGCCATTTTGGAAGCCATGAAAATGCTCAATGAAATTAAAGCTCCATTCGACACCAAAGTCAAGGAGGTTTATGTGGTGACAGGCGACAAGGTTACAAAAAACCACGTCATCATTGAGTTAGAGGAGGTATAAAAAGGGGAATGGTGGCCTCAATATAATTGAGCAGCTCGTCTCTTCCAAGTTTTAATTCCGATGAAGAAATAATATATGGAGGCAGCTCTTCCCAATGTTGGAGGAGCTGTTTTTTGTATTCGGCTACTGCTTGTTCGCGTTTATTGGTTCCCAGTTTATCAGATTTCGTAAAAACAATCACAAAAGGTAAGCCACGTTCGCCCATCCACTCCATGAGTTCAAGATCAGCTTTTTGCGGTTCAATGCGTGAATCAACCAAAATAAAAGTGCTCATTAAGTTGCTACGTTTCATCAAGTAAGCATCCATCAAAATTCGCCATTGCGCTCGCGCGTCTTTGGATCGCTTAGCATAGCCATAGCCTGGTAAATCAACAAGATACCAAGCATTGTTGATGATAAAATGATTGATGGTAATGGTTTTTCCGGGTTTGGAGGAGGTTTTAGCTAAGCCATTGCGTGCGCACAACATATTGATGAGCGATGACTTACCCACATTGGATCGGCCAACAAATGCAAATTCCGGTAAAATCGTTGCCGGCAACTGCTCTAACTTGGCATTGCTTGCTACAAAGATGGCCTCTTTAATTATCATGATTGGTGTTTAGGTGTTTCGCCTTTGATGTAAGAATGGATATAACGGTCTTTCTTAACGCTAAAAATATCATCAATGGTGACCATGATTCCGGTTTCTTCCACCTCGCCAAATGAAGCATTCAAGGCGGTGCCAAACGTACGCATGGTGGATGATAAGTTCATATACGCATTGAAAAGCGGTGGTATGCTTTCATTTTGCGCACGCACAAGATGAACCAAAATTTTGTAATCTGTTTCATAACTTCCACTCTTGAAAGTTTCAGCCAACTTTTCGGCATCGGTTTTGTAAACCAAAGGAATGTGAGGCGTAACAAGACGTTCAACATCAGGGAAATACAAATTAAAAAAATACAAAATATAATCTCGGGCAGTATTATCGAAATGACCATACATGGTAACTTTGCCGAAAAAATACTTTGCAGCAGGATGCTCTACGGCCAAGGCACCCAAACCATCCCAAAGGTTGTCCAAAGAGTACATTCCTTTTCGGATATTTTTTGAAGGTTGATAAGCAGGCTGAACAAATGACCGTCCTAACTCAATGGTATAGGGCAAGTAGTCCTTGATAAATTTTTCGCTGTAATGAAAAAGCTTGGCAGTGGGCGTATGCACTTGTCCATGCTCATCAATTTTCAAGGTGTTGCAATCCACAAAACGGTATCCGCCAACAATTTCTTTTTCTTCCGGATTCCAAACGATAAGTTGTTTAAAACCGTGTTTCCCAAAATCATAATCGTCCACATCGCTGGGTTTCCCCGTTCCGCCGCCCGATTCGCGGAAAGAAAGTTCGCGCAACCGACCTACTTCGTTCATTAAATGAGGCGCCTCGTCGCCAGCGAAAACATAAATTTCGTTGTTGCCATTGTTGGTGTTACGCAAAAAGCGTTCAGGAATTAACTCTTGAATTAAAAGCTCTTTAGGCACTTCCGGAATAAGATGTTCCATATTTATTTTAATTGGCATTGTGTTATTGTGTGCTAAAATAATCCTTTTCGGGATCGAAAATGGCATCAGGATGTTCGGCCAGAAAATATACAAATCCGCGTAATTTATCAGCCCATCGGGCATCGGAATAGCGTTTATCAAACTGCTGATAAGGAATGGGCCGCCCAAAAGTGATGGTTATTTTTTGGTTTTTTTGCCTAAAAAACTCATTCACTAAGTAAAGCATTTCGATGTTGGCTTTGATCCCAAGAAATTTTCTAAAGTTAGAAAGGTTGTAAAAAAACGAAGAGTTTCGACCGTTGATGTGTGTTGGAACAACATCGCGCTCAAACTTTTTAGCCTTTGAAAGAAAAGTTTTTTTCCAGTCTAAATCACGAATAATGCCTTTCGACTTTCGCGAAACAAGCCCGAACGGAAAATAACTAATCACGGCATTGCTGCGAAAAGTATCATCGAGAATACGAATGTTTTCGGCATTGCTTCCGTGTTTATTGATGGGTACGAAAAGTGGTTTTAAGTTGTTGATATACAATAAAATATCGTTTACCGGAAATTGAATGTCAGGCCGCACTTTTCCGATGGCTTGCATCAGAACAATGCCATCGAGACCTCCCAGTGGATGATTGCTGGCCACCACAAAACGTTTGCTTTGGCTCAAATGCTCCAACCCGCGAATTTCAACCTGCGGCTGGAAAGCCTCTACTGCAGCATCAACAAACGCAAGTCCGTGTATATCTTTGCTTTGCACAATGAATTTGTTCAACTCATCTTGATGAATGATGCTTTTGAGGTAGTTGATCACAAAACCCGGCAGCCATTTGGCAAGCACGGGGTTTTTTCCTGCAATAACCTGCTCAACATCTATCAGTTTTAGTCCTGTGTCAGCTTCTGATTCGTTCATTCCCTCCTCTGCGGTATTGAAAATTGTTCACAAATATAACGCATTTCCTATTTAACCCAACAAGAACCGCAAATCTAAGCTTGTAAAAAGCTATCTCATTCTTTTCCTGATAATTACAACTATCTTAATGATAAGTCAGCACGAAAACGGCAATCAAGCAGGATTGTTGATAACTTTTTTATCCATCTATTTATTTGATTTTGAATACTATAACTGTATCGCATCAACAAAAAGTGGAATTTTTGTAACCTAAAGAGTAAAAATGTGGTAAAAAATGGAGATGAGTGGAGAAAAATGCAGTAATTTTACCACATAAAAGCACATTTTTTTGAAATATCCAATTGGTACACATCAATGTAAGCTCGACGCCAAAGGACGGTTGATGATTTCTGCTGATTTCCAGGAACAACTTGGAGATTTGTTGGAGAAAGGATTTGTCATACGCCCCGGTTTGTATAGCAAGTGTATCGAACTTTTTACTGTTGACCATTGGATGGCGACGCAAGAAAAACTCAACAGCCTGAGCCAGTTTGTGAAATCCAACATTGACGTTGTGCGTAAATACAATGCAGGAGCACGTTTGGTGAAGGTTGACAGCAACAAAAGGTTACAAATTCCAAAAACGATGATTGAAGAGATCGGACTAACTAAAGATGTGGTCATCAACTCTTTATCACACTATATGGAAATTTGGGACAAAGATGCCTTCAAGGCCACCTTGGAGGAGCTTACGCAAGAAGAATTTCAAAGAGTGCTTTTTGAAAAATTTGGTGATAAACTGTAAACACATTAAAAATGTACCACACTCCAGTTCTTTTGCACGAAAGTGTTCAAGGTTTGAACCTGCGTCCAAACGGAACGTATGTGGACGTTACTTTTGGGGGTGGCGGCCATTCACAGTTGATTCTTTCGCAACTTACTGACGGGCATCTTTTTGGTTTCGACCAAGACCAAGATGCAGCCAAAAACAGCTTTGACGATCCTCGATTTACATTTATCCCACAGAATTTCAAGTATTTAAAAAACTTTTTGCTGTTGCACCAGCAAAATAAGGTGGATGGCATTTTAGCCGATTTGGGTGTTTCTTCCTATCAGTTTGATGTTCCAGAAAAGGGTTTTTCAACACGATTTGATGGCTTGCTCGATATGCGGATGGACCAAAACAACCCTATTTCGGCGTCCGACATTGTAAACAGTTATTCGGTAGAAGACCTCTCGAAAATATTTGTCACTTACGGAGAATTGCGCAACGCTTACCGCATGGCATTGTCCATCGTTGAGGCGCGCGCTATAAAACCTATCACCACCACCACCGATCTCAAGCAGGCAGTTAAAAAACAACTTCCTTTTGGTAAAGAAAATAAATATTTAGCGCAACTATTTCAGGCACTGCGTATTGAAGTAAACCAAGAAATGCAAGCCTTAGAAACATTACTCCAACAAGCCTGCGATGTGCTTCGTCCGGGCGGCAGATTGGTGGTTATTTCTTATCATTCGTTAGAAGACAGAATGGTGAAAAATTTTATGAAGTCCGGAAAGTTATCCGGCGAAGCCGAGAAAGATTTTTTCGGAAACAACCTCAGTCCGTTTCAGCTGATTACGCGCAAAGCCATCGTGCCCGACGCGGCAGAAATTGAACGCAATAGCAGAGCAAGAAGTGCCCATTTACGCATAGCTGAAAAGAAATAACCGTGAAAGAGCAAGAAACATATACCGAACAAAGCGCGAAGACCAAGAAAAAAGGCTCGAAAAAGAGGAATATCTTTTCCAGTGCCTTTCATGATGTTTTGGGCGGCGAGTTTCTGGCACATGATTGGGCAGTAAAACAAACACGTTTCATTTTGTTTTTGACCGGATTGGCTTTGGTTTATATCGGAAACAATTACTACACCGAAGCCACCAGCCGCAACATTGATCGTATTAACCGTGAAATCAAAGAATTACAATTTGAATACATCTACGGTAAATCTACCGTGATGCACGAAAGCAAACAATCGGAAATTGCCCGCAAACTGATAAGTACGGGCATCAAAGAGTCGGTTGAACCTGTTGAGAAGATTGTGGTACCCAAAAACCCCCAGCCATGACAAATCCAAAAACTGAAATTCTCAGGCGGGTATATTTTATTTATGCCTTGATGCTGATTGCTGCCATGGTGATCATTGGAAAGATTGTTTACATCCAAACGGCACTTAAAGCAGAACTTCTGAACAAGGCAGAGCAACAAGAAATTAAAGTTTTTGGCATCGAAGCCATGCGCGGAAACATTCTATCAGCTGATGGTTCATTGCTCGCAACCACCGTTCCGGTTTTTGAAGTGAGGATGGATGTGGCTTCTAACCTCATCAGCGACGAAACCTTTAACACCAAAGTTGACTCCTTGGCTGAGGGTTTGGCGCGTATTTTTCCGCATAAAAACAAAAGAGAGTATTTGGCCGATTTGCGCCGCGAGCGTGCCCAAGGCAATCGGTATTGGCTCATCAAAATAAGGGCTACCTACGCCGAGGTAAAAGCATTGCGAAAACTTCCTATTCTAAACAAAGGCAAATACAGCGGCGGCCTGATTTTGATTCCGGGAAGCAAGCGCGAAAAACCTTTTAAAGCATTGGCCAATAGAACTATAGGCTACGAAAATAGCCGTATTAACATTTTCGTTGGCATCGAAGGTGCTTATGATGATAAGCTCAAAGGTATTGATGGCAAACAAGTAAAACGTCGCATCAACAACGGCGATTGGAAACCCCTCTTCGACGAAAACGCCGTTGAGCCCATCAACGGAAATGACATCATCAGCACGCTTGATGTGAACATCCAAGATGTTGCAGAAAGTGCACTCCGCCGCAACCTTCAAGAAAATGAAGCCGAGCAAGGATGTGCCATTCTTATGGAGGTAGCTACCGGACAGATCGTTGCCATCTCAAACCTTTCCATTGATAAAAAAACGGGCCTTTACCGCGAGTCGTACAACTACGCTATTGCCGAAAGCGTGGAACCCGGTTCAACTTTTAAGTTGGCTTCTATGATGGTTCTTCTTGAAGACAACAAAATTCGCCTCAGCGACAGCATGAACATTGGCAATGGCCAAATCAATTATTATTCGCGCACGATGAAAGATGTTCATTCCATTCGCAACGGCAGAATCACTGTGAGAGAAGCTTTTGAAAAGTCATCCAATGTGGCCATCTCGAAACTTGTTTGGAATGCCTACAAAGACAACCCAAAAAACTTTATTGACAAGCTCTATGCCATGCGCCTCAACCAGCCACTCGGCATTGAAATACCCGGTGAACGAAAACCTTATATCAAACACCCGTCTGACAAACAAAATTGGTATGGCACCTCACTTCCTTGGATGTCAATAGGATACGAGATTACCATGACTCCGCTCCAAATGCTAACATTTTATAATGCTGTAGCCAACAACGGCGTTATGGTGAAACCCCAATTTGTGAAAGAAATAAGGCATGGAAACACCATCACTCAAAAGTTTGAACCCATTGTGCTCAGCGAATCTATTGCCTCGCAAAAAACAATTGACTCTGCTAAAAGACTTTTAGAGGGTGTTGTCGAAAATGGAACAGCAAAGTTTTTGAGTAAAAGTCCATTTAAAATTGCCGGCAAAACCGGAACAGCACAAATTGCCTCAGGAAAAAAAGGTTACAATAAACAAAACTACAACGCCTCTTTCGCAGGATATTTTCCGGCCGGAAACCCAAAATACACCTGCATTGTGGTCGTTAGCAATCCATCGGCGGGAAAGATTTATGGAGGTGCGGTGGCTGCACCGGTTTTTAAAGAGATAGCCGATAAAGTTTATGCAACCCGTCCTGATATTCACGATGGTGTTATCGTTCAAAAGCCCGACACCCTCACCGTGCCTGCTACAAAAGGCAAAGTTTTTCAAGAAGATATTTATGCCTTGTATGGCAAACTTGGGGTGAGCATGAACCAAAATATGCGCGGCACTACTTGGATTGAAATGGAAGCAAAAAAATACTCCATGCAACTTAAACCCGCTGAAATACAGACCGGTATAGTACCAGATGTGATGGGGATGAATGCGAAAGATGCCATTTTCATTTTAGAGAATATGGGATTAAAAACCAACCTCTCGGGTCAAGGAAGAGTGATTACACAATCTGTTGCTCCCGGAGAGGTGGTTGTAAACGGACAATTGATAACCCTAACTCTGATGATGTGATGGAAAAAAAACTGACCCAAATTCTTGCTGATCTACCGGTTGTTGCCCTACATGGCAGCAACGACAGAACCATCACAGGCCTTACTTTCGACTCTCGAAAGGCAGAAAAAGGCAAGATCTTTTTTGCAATTAAAGGAACCGTTTCCGATGGGCATACTTTTATTGAAGCAGCAATTGAAAACGGAACCGAAGTGGTTGTTTGTGAACGACTCCCCAATCATATACCCGATCAATGTAGTTTTGTTGTGGTTGAAAACAGCGCTTACAGCTTAGCCCTATCAGCCGCCGGTTTTTTCGATCATCCTTCGAGGAAACTCAAACTCATCGGGGTCACAGGCACAAACGGCAAAACCACTATTGTAACACTACTCCATCAACTCTTTCAAGAGGCTGGTTATGCTGCAGGGCTGCTTTCGACAATTTGCAATAAAATTGGATCGAAAACGCTACCCGCCACGCACACCACCCCCGATCCCGTTAGCATCAATGCGCTATTGAATGAGATGGTTTTGGCAGGCTGCACTTACGCCTTTATAGAAGTCAGCTCCCATGCAATGGTTCAAATGCGCACTTTCGGGCTGCATTTTAGCGGTGGAATTTTCACCAACCTCACCCATGATCACCTCGACTATCATGGCAGTTTTGCCGCCTACCGCGATGCAAAAAAACTATTCTTCGATCTCTTGACAAAAGAAGCCTTTGCTCTGGTGAATGTGGATGACAAAAACGGCATGTTCATGACGCAAAATACCCGTGCTAAAATAAAAACCTATAGCCTTCAAAATATGGCCGATTACAAGGCCCGTATCCTTGAAAATCATTTTGAAGGCCTGATCTTGAACATCGAAGGACACGAAATTTTCACCCAACTCATCGGGCAATTTAACGCCAGCAATTTGTTGGCCATATACGCGGCTGCCGAACTTTTAGGACTGCCGAAACTCGAAATCCTCACCGGAATAAGCCGTCTGCAAAGTGCTGAAGGACGTTTTGAATGGATGCGATCCAACGAAGGCATCATCGGAATTGTTGATTATGCCCACACCCCCGATGCTCTGCTCAATGTTTTAAAAACCATTGACACCATCCGCACCCATCAGGAGCAGCTGATCACCATTGCCGGGGCGGGAGGCAACCGCGATGCAACCAAAAGGCCCATCATGGCGCAAATTGCTGCCCAATGGAGCAACATCCTTATTTTAACCTCCGACAATCCGCGCAACGAAGATCCGCAGGCCATTCTCGAAGATATGCGCAAAGGCCTTGCAGCACAGCATGCTAAAAAACACCTTGTCATTGCCGACAGAAGGGAAGCTATTAAAACGGCGGCGCTGATGGCAAAACCGGGCGACATCATTCTCGTTGCCGGAAAAGGACACGAGAAATACCAAGAAGTCAACGGCGTGCGTCATCCGTTCGATGACAAAGAAATTCTCTATCAACTGCTGCAATCAACACCTCAAACCACCTGATATGCTGTACTATCTGTTTACATATTTGGATAAAGCCTTTGACTTGCCTGGAGCGCAGGTGTTTCAATACATCTCTTTCAGGGCTGGTGCGGCCGTTTTAACGTCACTTCTCATCACCTTGGTTTTTGGCAAAAGATGGATCAATTACCTCAACAAAAAACAGGTTGGCGAAACAGTGCGCGATTTAGGTCTGGAGGGGCAAATTGAAAAACAAGGAACACCAACAATGGGTGGGCTTATTATTATTGCTGCCATTGTTATTCCGGCTCTACTGTTCACCAAGCTCGACAACACCTATATCATATTGATGATTTTTACCACCGTTTGGCTAGGCGGAATTGGTTTTATTGACGACTATATTAAAGTGTTCAAAAAAGATAAGAAAGGATTGCCGGGCAAACTAAAAATTTACGGTCAAGTGGTTCTTGGACTTATTGTTAGTGTTACAATGTATTTTGATAATTCAGTTGTAATGCGCGAAAAATCAAGGGTTTCTAGCGATCAACTGATTGAAATGGTGGGCGAAACCGGTCCTACATCTAGGTTTTTAATTGAAGAATTTCGTTCAACTAAAACCACTATCCCTTTTATCAAAAACAACGAATTCGACTATGCTTCTTTGTTGCGCTGGATGGGAGACGGACATGAGAAATGGGCCTTTTTGATTTTCATTCCCATAGTGATCATTATCATCACCTCCATCAGCAATGGCGCCAACCTTACCGATGGCATGGATGGTTTGGCCACCGGAACTTCGGCTATTATTGGGGCCACACTTGGCATTTTGGCATGGGTTTCGGGCAACATCATCTTTGCTGACTACCTCAATATCATGTACTTGCCCAACACAGGTGAACTCACCATTTTTATCAGCGCCTTTGTTGGTGCAACGATAGGATTTTTGTGGTACAACTCCTACCCTGCCCAAGTTTTTATGGGCGATACCGGCAGCCTGGCCATAGGCGGAATTATTGCTGTTTTTGCAATTCTTATCAGAAAAGAGTTGTTGATGCCCATTCTATGTGGAATATTTTTGGCTGAAAGTCTTTCGGTGATCATGCAAGTGAGCTATTTCAAATTCACCAAAAAGAAATATGGTGCCGGGCGGCGCATTTTTAAAATGGCACCCTTGCACCATCACTTTCAAAAACTGGGATTTCCTGAGCCGAAAATTGTACTTCGCTTTCAAATCGTGGGGATTTTTCTTGCTATTCTCACCATCATCACCTTGAAACTCCGCTAATAAAATGAATCAAAAAAGAAACAATTACCGGCATATTGCCATACTCGGAGGCAGCGAAAGCGGCACGGGTGCTGCATTACTTGCAGTGAGCAAAGGCTTGCGGGTTTTCGTTTCCGATGCTGCTGTTATCCCCCCTCGTTACAAAGAAATACTCACTCAACACAACATCACATTTGAAGAAGGAGGGCACAGCTTGCCAAAACTTGCCGCTTGCGACTTGGTGATTAAAAGTCCGGGTATTCCCAACGATGCCGCTATCATCCAACAACTTCATTCGGTTGAAGTGATTTCAGAAATTGAGTTTGCATCATGGTTTACCAGCGCTTACATCATTGCTGTTACCGGAAGCAACGGCAAAACCACCACCAGTCTTTTGATCGGTCACCTGTTGAAAAATGCCGGTTTAGACGTTTGTGTTGCAGGCAATGTGGGCAAAAGCTTTGCTGCCGTTTTGGCTCGGGGCGATCACGATTACTTTGTCCTTGAACTCAGCAGCTTTCAGCTGGATGGTATTGTTGACTTCAAACCCGACCTTGCTATCCTTACCAACATCACACCCGACCATCTCGACCGCTATCAAGGCGACATGCAAAATTATGCAGCCTCCAAAATGCGTATTACCATGAACCAATCCGATAGCAATGCCTTTGTTTTTTGTGCCGATGATCAAGAAACACTTCATCAGATTAAAAAATTCAAACCACAAGCACAAACTTTTTCTTTCACTCTTGGATCAAGACCTCTGCAGGAGGGTGCCTCCATTGAGCAAAACAATTTAACCATCAACATCAAATCCAATCCTTTCACCATGACATTAGAAGAACTGGCTTTACAAGGAAAACACAATACCTACAACAACATGGCAGCCGGAATTGCTGCAAAGCTCATTGGCATAAGAAATGAAAGCATAAAAAAGAGCCTTTCTGACTACCAAAATATTGAGCACAGGCTCGAATATGTTGCTAATGTGCATGGTATTAGCTACTACAACGATTCAAAGGCAACCAATGTAAATTCGACTTGGTACGCGCTCGAGAGTTTTAATAAACCCATCGTTTGGATTGTTGGCGGCGTGGACAAAGGCAATGATTACAGCATTTTAGTTCCTTTGGTTCGCGAAAAAGTGAAGGCCATTGTTTGTTTAGGAAAAGACAACAGCCGCATTCGTGAAGCCTTTGGGGAGCTTACCGATCAGATTTTTGATGCTGATTCAGCCGAACAAGCAGTTGCACTGTCCTCATTTTTGGCATCTAAGAACGAAATTGTATTGCTTTCACCTGCCTGTGCCAGTTTCGACCTTTTCGACAACTATGAGGACCGCGGTAACCAATTCAAACAAGCCGTAAAATCGCTATAAATCAAACTTTCAAATGGGAATCTTAAAAGAAATCAAAGGCGATAAGGTGATATGGGCAGTAGTGCTACTACTGTCGGTATTTTCGTTGTTGGCTGTTTACAGCTCCAGCGGAACATTAGCATATAAGTTTAAGTCGGGAAACACCGAATATTATATGATGAAGCATTTTATCATCCTTGCTTTAGGTATGGTTTTCATGTACTTAGCTCATAAAATAAAATACGTCTATTTTTCACCCCTTTTCCAAGTTGCACTATGGATAAGTATTCCTTTGTTGCTTTTCACCCTATTGTTTGGACTTGATTTGAACGACGCCAAACGTGTGATTCCGCTTCCGTTTAACCTCACATTTCAAACCTCCGATTTGGCCAAACTTACCCTCATCATGTATTTGGCCCGATTGCTCACCAAAAAACAAGACAACATCAAAGATTTTAAGTCGGCTTTTGTTCCCTTAATGATTCCGGTTTTGTTGGTGGTGTTTCTGATTCTTCCTGCCAACTTTTCCACAGCAGGAATGCTTTTTGCCACCAGCCTCGTTTTGTTGTTTATTGGCCGCGTCAATATGAAATATATTTTTGGCCTCATTGGTTTAGGAACGGTGGTCCTCATTATTTTCATTTTTATCTTATCACAACTGCCTGAACAGAATCAAGGCCGCTTGGTGACTTGGAAAAATCGGATCGAAAACTATGTGAACGGCACGGGCGATAACTACCAAACAGAGCAAGCCAAGATCGCCATTGCCAGTGGTGGCATTTTTGGTAAAGCTCCCGGAAACAGCACTCAGCGCAACTTTTTACCCCACCCCTATTCCGACTTTATTTTTGCCATCATTATTGAAGAATATGGCTTATTGGGAGGGGCTTTTATTGTTTTGCTTTACATGATTCTTCTGTTTCGAGCCGTGGTCATTGTAACCAAAATACCCCAAACTTTTGGCGCATTTCTCACTATTGGGGTGGCCTTTAGTTTGGTTTTTCAAGCCATGATCAATATGGGTGTGGCTGTTGACATCCTTCCGGTTACCGGACAACCCCTTCCCTTAGTAAGTATGGGAGGAACCTCCATTTGGTTTACAAGTCTTTCGTTAGGGATCATCCTCAGCGTGAGCAAAGAAGTTGCAAAAAAAACACAAAATCCTGATGCCAATGAAGCCGAAGTTGCCGAGATATATTCTTAGTGGTGGAGGCACAGGCGGGCATATTTTCCCCGCGATTGCCATTGCCGACGAAATAAAAGCCCGCCAGCCGCAGGCCGAAATTCTATTCATCGGTGCCAGAGGTCGCATGGAGATGGAACGTGTGCCCAAAGCAGGATACGAAATTAAAGGATTATGGATCAGCGGTTTACAGAGAAGTTTGAACTGGAGCAATGTAGCATTTCCGTTCAAACTTATTTCTGCTTTGGCAAGTGCTGATAAAATAATAAAAAACTTCCAACCCGATGTCGTCATTGGTGTTGGCGGTTATGCGAGCGGACCAACTTTAAGAGTAGCCACCCGCCGACGCATACCTACCCTTATACAGGAACAAAATTCATTTCCCGGCATCACCAACAGACTTTTATCGAAAAAAGTGAATCGTATTTGTGTGGCTTATGAACAGATGGATCGTTGGTTTCCGGCAGAAAAAATTATCCTCACAGGAAACCCATTGCGTCAAAAATCTATTGACATCATCGGAAAAAAAACAGAAGCCCTGAGTTACTTCGGCCTCAACAACAGTATGCCCATTGTGGTGGTGGTTGGCGGAAGTCAAGGTGCTTTTGCCATCAACCGCGCCCTTTATAACAGTTTATCCACTCTCAAAACCCAAGCCTTTCAGATGGTTTGGCAAACCGGAAACACTTATCTAACAACAGCTATCAGTGGCATCGCTGCACATGGATTGGAAGAAAGAGTGAAAGCCGTTGCGTTCATCGAACGCATGGATTTGGCCTATTGCGCCGCCGATCTTATTGTTTCGCGCGCCGGAGCGATGAGTATTGCCGAGATTAGCGCTGTGGGCAAACCTGCCATTTTAGTGCCACTACCCACCGCAGCCGAAGATCATCAAACAAAGAACGCCCACCGTTTGGTTGCAAAAAATGCAGCACGCTTAGTAAAAAACGTCGAAGCCGATGCCACGTTGGTTCCGGAGATTTTACAATTGCTCCAAAATACCGATTTGCTGGAAACAATGAGCCGCAATGTGAAGGAATTTGCTCAACCCGATGCCACCAAACGCATTGTGGATGAAATACTTAAACTAACTGACTTATGAGATACGGCAAAGGACATACGATATATTTCGTCGGCATCGGTGGCATAGGAATGAGTGCCTTGGCACGATATTTCAAACATCACGGTGCCGAAGTATCGGGCTACGACCGAACCCTAACACGGCTCACCGAAAGTCTGAACAAAGAAGGTATTCCCGTGCATTATACAGATGATATTCTTAAAATCCCTCAACAAATTGATTTGGCGGTAATTACACCAGCCATACCATCCGATTTAGAGATATTGCTGCACTTGCACGAAAAAGGAATAAAGCTGATGAAACGTGCTGAGGTTTTGGGAATGATAACTTCGGAAACACCTACCATTGCCATCGCCGGAACACATGGAAAAACCACCATCACCTCCATGGTTGCCCATATTTTACATGAAGCCGGGATTCAGATCACAGCTTTTATTGGAGGCATTGCCAATAATTTTAACAGCAACCTCGTCCTGTCGGAACAAAGCAGCTGGATTGTTGCAGAGGCTGATGAATTTGATAAAAGTTTTCTGCTTTTAAATCCGGATATTGCCGTCATTTCCTCAATGGATGCCGATCATCTTGACATATACAGTAGTCACGCCCTGATGCAACAACAGTATAATCAATTTGTAGCGGGCATCAAAAACAAGGGAGTGCTGATTCATAAAATTGATTTACCGATAGAAACAAAGCGAAAAACCTACACATACAACCTGTCGGGATAAGCAACGGTAACGGCCAGCAACATCAAGGTGAGCGAGGGCAATTATCTCTTTGAGCTGAATACTGAGGGCCACGCCTCACAACAAATAACGATGAAAGTACCCGGTCGTCACAATATTGAAAATGCTCTGGCGGCGGCATCAGTTGCCCTTCAAGTGGGCGTTTCAATGCAAGATATCGCTCGCGCGTTGGCTTCATATAGCGGTGTTTGGCGCAGATTTGACATTCGAATAAAAACGGCCTTTCACACCTATATTGACGATTATGCACATCATCCCGAAGAGCTGAAAGCCTGCATTCAAACAGCGAAAGAACTCTATCCCGGGACGCAAATTGTGGGTGTTTTTCAACCCCACTTATTCACGCGTACCAGGGATTTTATGTCGGAATTTGCACAAAGCTTGGCCACTCTTGACATCTTGATTTTACTCGAAATATATCCGGCCCGAGAAAAACCCATTAGCGGTGTTAATGCTACCGAGTTGCTAAAATTATGCACCAACAGCACCAAACTCGTTTTATCAAAGGCAGAAACCCTTGGCTTTGTGCAAGTAAACCGCCCGAGGGTGTTGCTTACCATGGGTGCCGGCGACATTGATCAAATGGTTGAACCTATCCAAAAAATGATGTCATCATGGTAAAAAAGATTTTAGAAATATCAACATGGATCTTGTCGGCACTTGGTTTAGTGGCGCTGCTCGGCTTTGCCAGAGTAACGCATTACAAGCAGGCTGTAACAGGCCTCGACCTTGAGATACAAGCCAATAAAGAAGGTGGTTTTTTACACTACAACGAGATGCACCTGAATATCACCGAACTTGTGGGCGCCAATAGAACCAAGCCTTTGAGCAACATCCACATCCGATCGCTACAAAAACAACTTGAAACGAATCCATTTGTTGCTCAGGCCGAGGCTTCTACAACTTTAGAGCGCAGGCTGCGAGTTAAACTCATTGAACGTGAACCATTTGTTCGTTTTTTCACCAATGACAATACCTCTTATTATATTGACAAAGACAAAACCATTTTCCCAACCGAAAACGACCACATTAGCCGCGTGATCATTGCCAACGGACAATTGGAACCGCTGCCTATTCCACCCGAAACCGCCTTCAAATTGGATCAGCTGATCAACAAAAAGCATCCGGTTTTTTCAATCGCTAAGGTAGCATCGGCCATCACCTCCGATCCATTTATGCAAGTACTTATTGATCAAATATATGTGAACGATAAATACGAAATTGAGCTTACGCCCAAAGTTGGCAATGCAACCATTCTTGTGGGCGACACGAATGACATCAATCAAAAAATCTTTAACATATCTGCATTTTTTCAATCGCGGGCCAATGATCCCCGTTTGTTGGAATACAGCAGCATCAACGCAAAATTCAGAAACCAAATCGTTTGTACAAAAAGAGATACCCTATGAAAACTTCGGAAATTATTGTGGGTTTAGATATCGGAACAACCAAAATAGCCTGTATTGTTGGCCGCCGAAATGAAAACGGAAAAATTGACATCTTGGGCCATGGCCGCTCCGATTCCATTGGTGTGAAACGTGGCATGGTGTCCAATATCGAAGATACCGTCAACTCCATCAAAAAGGCAGTTGAAGAGGCAGGCGTGCGCTCTGATGTTGACATCAAGCACGTCAACATTGGCATTGCAGGTCAACACATTAAAAGTCTTCAGCACAGAGGCAGCCTCATTCGCGAATCGAGCGATACAGAAATCAATCGTTTAGAATTGGACAAGCTCAGCAACGATATGTATAAGCTCAGCATGACCGCCGGCGAAGAAATTATTGATGTTATTCCGCAAGATTACATGATTGATGGCGAGCAGGGTGTAAAGCAACCCGTTGGCATGTTAGGCAGTAAGATTGAGGCCAATTTTCATGTCATTATCGGACAAACAGCCGCAGCAAAAAACATTTTGAAATGCGTTAAACGTGCCGGATTAGAAATGGTTGACTTAATTCTTGAACCCATCGCATCAGCTGAATCCGTGCTCAGTGAAGAGGAAAAAGAGGCTGGAGTTGTTCTGGTTGATATTGGGGGCGGAACCACTGATATTGCTATTTTTTACGATAAAATCATCCGCCACACCGCCGTTATTCCCTTCGGTGGCGACATCATCACCGAAGATATCCGCGAAGGATGCACCATCATTAAAAAACATGCCGAAGAGGTAAAAGTGAAATTTGGTTCAGCCGTGGCAAGCCTCAACAGAGATGATGAAGTCGTTTCAATCCCGGGCATCAGAGGCAGACCGGCCAAAGAGATTTCTTTTCGCAATTTGGCATCTATTATCCAGGCCAGGATGGAAGAAATTATCGAACATGTCTATTACGAAATAAAAAATTCGGGCTTAGAGCGGAAACTCATTGCCGGTATCGTCCTCACCGGTGGAGGCGCTTTACTGAAACACATTGACCAATTGACGGCTTTCCTCACCGGAATGGAAGTGCGCATTGGCTACCCCAATGAGCATCTGGCAAAGGGAACCTCCGAAGAACTTGCCAGCCCTATGTATGCCACCGGAATTGGATTGGTGATTGAAGGCATCAAGCGTTTTGATTTTGAAATGGAGATGGATCGTATGAAAGAAATCATTACTGAAGAGGGCAACGCGGCTAAAAAACCTATCCGCGAAATACTTGAAGATACCAAAGAAAAGAAGCGCCAAAGCTACCTCGACAAAATTATAAAGCTTTTTGAACGCGATTTGATCGAATAACCGAGGTTATCAACCATAGATTGTTAACAAAAAAACAAAAAGAAGTCCACCATTCAACAATAAAAAATTAATTTTAAAAAATATTATTATGACCGAAATGCTAAAGTTTGAACACCCAAAAGACCAATCAAACATCATCAAAGTTATTGGTGTAGGAGGCGGCGGCAGCAATGCTGTTACACACATGTACCATCAAGGAATTAAAGGGGTTGATTTTGTACTGTGCAACACCGATTCGCAAGCACTCGACACCAGTCCGGTTCCCAACAAAGTTCATTTGGGTAAACGCCAATTGGGAGCAGGCAACGTTCCGTCAGTGGGTCGTGATGCAGCCCTTGAAACCACCGATGAGCTCAAAGAACTGCTCGAACCTCACACAAAAATGCTTTTCATCACGGCTGGAATGGGCGGTGGAACCGGAACAGGAGCGGCTCCGGTAGTAGCCAAAATTGCCAGAGAGCTTGACATTTTAACCGTAGGCATTGTTACCCTACCTTTTAGCTTTGAAGGTAAAAAACGCCGTCAGCAAGCCATTGAAGGCATCGAAGAACTAAGGAGACACGTGGATACGCTGCTCATTATCAGCAACGACAAGTTGCGCGAAGAATACGGCAACATGCGTTTAACCGAAGCTTTTAAAAAAGCCGATGATGTACTTACCATTGCTTCAAAAGGGATTGCCGAGATCATCACCGTTACCGGTTACATCAACGTTGACTTTGAAGATGTAAAAACCGTGATGAAAAATAGCGGTAAAGCCATTATGGGATCTTCTATCGCTTCGGGCGAAAATAGAGCACTCAAAGCCATTGAAGAAGCCATGCGTTCACCGCTATTGAACGATTCTAACATTTCGGGTGCCAAAAACATACTGTTGTACATTACCTCAGGCGAGGAAGAAATTTCTCTTGACGAGGTACACGAAATCACCGATTATATCCAACACATCTGCGGCAATTCTGCCGAGGTCATTTGGGGTAATGGCGTAGACAATACCTTGGAAAATAATATTGCATTGACCATTATTGCAACCGGTTTTGAGAATGAAGAAACCATTTCCATTACTGCCAATCCGGCTGACGTGAAAGTTAGACAACTCTATGGCGAAAACTCCGAAACCAATTCTACACCTATCGGCAGCAACAAACCTTCAGCAGTAAAGGTGTTCACACTTGAAAATGAGGAGGATACTAAACTAACAAATGAGGCAAAGAAAATTTTGTCAACGCCAAAGGAAGCCAATCCAAGCCAACAAAAAATCCATCAGCTTTTTGAAGAACCCGTACATGAAAAAGTTGAATTTGAAGCTGTAGCCGATGACATTGACTTGGAAGAAGCCCCTGCATCTCCTTCAATGATAAAAGATGCTGACGATATTATTTTTGAAGTTGTTGAGCCCAAAATTGAAACCAGAACAGAAAGAATAAGGGAAAATATCGAGCGTCTGATTCATGACGAAGACAGCATAGAGCGTTTAGAAAACGAAAGAAGAAGCATGGAACGCCAAAATCGCTTAAAGGCCATGAGCATGAAAATCAAGACAGACCAAGGTTTAGAAGAGCTTGAAAAAATCCCGGCTTATATGCGCAAAGGCACTGATGTGAAACAAGAAATTAACACCAAAGAAGCTTCAAGATATAGCATTGACAGCACTTCGGGCCGACCCGGCTTGCGCTTGGACAATCCTTTTCTTCACGATAATGTAGATTAAGCGATACAACCATGGAATTAGAAATCATTATTAATAATGACATCAAGCAAGCAATGCTAGCCAAGGATATGCGCAAGCTCAACGCATTGCGCGCCATCAAAGCGGCACTCTTGCTCGAAAAAACCGGCAAAGATGTCAACAGCGGAATAATTCCTGAAAGTGTTGAACTAAAACTCTTACAAAAGTTAGTGAAACAACGGAAAGAAGCAGCAACCATTTACACGGAACAAAAACGCGATGACCTTGCTGAAGAGGAAAGCTATCAGGCGGCTATCATTGAACAATACCTACCGTCGCAGATGTCGGAAGAAGAGGTGAAAAACATTGTGATGGAAGCTATCCAGTCCACCAACGCCAGTGGAATACGTGATATGGGAAAAGTTATGGGAGTGGCGTCTGCCAAAATTTCGGGCAAAGCTGATAACCAAATGGTAGCCACTATCGTGAAAGCACTTTTAAACAGTTAGTTTTTGGGGTTAGAATATGACCCATTCTCATAGGGGGGAAATAAAAAAGGGGCAAAAAGCCCCTTTTTTTATATCTATAATCAGGTGATTAACCGAGTGCTACACGCTTAAACTCGGTAACAGTAAGCGCTTTATCGCTTTCTGACAAGTATTGACGAACAGTTTTTTTATTTTCACGGATAAAATCTTGGTTCAATAAAGTGCTTTCGCGGTAGAACTTATTCAGCTTTCCACGGGCAATTTTTTCAAGCATTTCTTCCGCTTTTCCCTCGTTACGGGCCTGTTCCATACCGATTTCAATTTCGCGTTGAATGGCTTCTTGCGATACATCGCCTTCGTCAATGGCCACCGGATCCATGGCAGCCACTTGCATAGCCAATTCATGTCCAATTTGTTGCACATTGGGAGCTGTTGCCAAATTCATACCAATGATGGTTGACAAACGGTTTCCGCTATGGATGTATGCGGCTGTGACGGGAGCTTCAATTTTATAAAAAGCACCTAAGTCAATTTTCTCGCCGATGACACCTGTTTGATCAATAATGGTTTCTTGTACCTGACGGCCATTGAGGTCTAAAGCTTTGAGCTCGTCAATGCTTTGAACTTTGTTGGCAATAGCCAGATCGAGGATAGCATGGGCATATTTTACGAAATCTTCATTTTTTGCAACGAAATCAGTTTCGCAATTCACCATCACCAATGCGGCATATTGTAGATCGGCACTCACTTTAGCAATGATGACGCCTTCTGTTGCGTCGCGATCGGCACGTTTGGCAGCTACTTTTTGACCTTTTTTTCTGAGGTAATCAACGGCTTGTTCCATATCTCCATTGCTTTCGACGAGTGCTTTTTTGCAATCCATCATTCCGGCACCGGTGAGTTTTCTGAGGTCGTTTACCTGAGCAGCAGTAATATTCATTTGCTTATAAATCTTTTAATTTGAGATAATTATTTTCTGGCGGCAGGACGACGTGGTCTTTTACCTTTGGCATCGTCGCCGGCGGGTTTGTTGCGTCCGGCATTGCTTTTGGTGTCTTCATCGTCGGCATCGAAATTCTTTTCATTATCGTCGCCAAATTCGTCACCATCGGTGTCAACGTCTTCTTGACCTTTATCTTTAGCCATTTTTCTTTCGTTCAAACCTTCTTCAATAGCTTCTGCCATGACACGGAGTATAAGCGAGATGGATTTGCTGGCATCGTCATTTCCAGGGATAGGGAAATCAATGATGTTAGGATTGGCGTTGGTATCAACGATAGCAAAAGTGGGGATGTTGAGTTTGCGGGCTTCAGCAATGGCGATGTGTTCTTTTACAACGTCAATTACAAACAGAGCTGAAGGAAGACGATTCAAATCAGAAATACTTCCAAGGTTCTTTTCAAGTTTTTCGCGTTCGCGTTGAATTTGAAGACGTTCTCTTTTGGAGAGGTTCATGTATGAATCGCTCACCATTAGCTTGTCAATATTCGTCATTTTGCGCACGGCTTTGCGAATGGTAGCAAAGTTGGTGAGCATTCCACCAGGCCAACGTTCAGTAACATAGGGCATTCCTATTTTACTTACTTCTTCAACAACGATGCTTTTGGCTTGTTTTTTTGTGGCAACGAAAAGAACTTTCTTTCCTGAGCGGGCCATTTGACGCAGAGCGTTAGCGGCTTCCTCAATTTTTGCCTGTGTTTTGTATAAGTCAATGATGTGGATTCCATTTCGTTCCATAAAAATATATGGGGCCATATTTGGATTCCATTTTCTTCTGAGGTGACCAAAATGAACACCTGCGTCTAATAAATCTTCAAAGGATACTCTTGACATAAAAAATGGGTTAAAAAATGTTTACTTTCACGAATACAATTGTTGAGTAGATCATAATGACATCTCAATAATTTGGATACTAAACAAAATCGCTTGCCGGTAAGACTAACGTTTGCTGAATTGGAATTTCTTACGGGCTTTGGGTTGACCTGGTTTTTTACGTTCAACCATTCTCGGGTCGCGACGCATGAGGCCTTTGGCTTTAAGAACAGGACGATACTCTTCGTTGTTAATTTCGCAGAGGGCACGGCTGATAGCAAGGCTGAGCGCTTCGGCTTGACCATTGATTCCGCCACCGGCAAGATTTACTTTAATATCGTAAACACCTAAGTTTGCAGTGAGCGCTAAAGGCTGCTCAACAACAAACTGAAGGATGCCTGTTGGGAAATATTCCTTATAATCCCGCTTATTAACAACAATGCTGCCGCTTCCACTTTTGAGATAGATGCGCGCAACAGCAGTCTTTCTCCTGCCTAAAGTGTTGATTACTTCCATGATGTTTATTTAATTGTATTTAATGTTAATTCCTTGGGTTGCTGCGCCTCATGTTTGTGGGCAGGTCCGGCATAAACGTACAGATTACGAAACAACTCGGCACCCAATTTGGTTTTTGGAAGCATCCCTTTGACGGCATGTTCAACAACAGCAATAGGCTTGCGTTTCAGTTGTTCTTTAATCGGACGGATACGCTGACCACCTGGAAAACCAGTGTGACGAACGTAGTATTTCGTCTCCATTTTGTTTCCGGTGAGGGTGATCTTTTCAGCATTGATCACAATCACGTTATCACCACAATCGCTGTGGGGGGTGAAGGAGGGCTTGTGCTTGCCTCGCAAAACTTGCGCGATGGTCGAAGCCAAGCGTCCTAAGACCAGGCCTTCAGCATCAATAACCATCCATTGTTTGTTAGCGTTCTCCTTGTTAACGCTAACAGTTTTGTAACTCAGTGTATTCATTGACTTGTAGATTACTTCTTTCGTTTCAGTACATACTTTTTCCAAAACGGGGTGCAAAAATAGAAACATTTTTTCAATTCAACAAATTTACTAACATCTATTTGTTGATAATTTTAACTGTAACTTTTTGAACCACCGACAAAAACAAAAAGATTCTTTGGTAAAAATCAAAGAGGCAACGCGAACCTCCTCACCGTTTTTGAGCCTGCAAATGTAACATTATAAAACAAACCTTTTGAAATGTTTTACATATTGAGATTGATTGTGTTGAGCTAGGAAGTGTGCAAGCAATCAAGATAAGGCCGGAAACAGGAAACATCGGTGCCGTTTTCTTTGTTACTTTTGCCTTGGAAAAGAATAAAAAAAGAGATCAATGTCAATCATCACGCACAACATCACCAAAGTTTACGGAAGCCAGAAAGCACTCCATGATGTTTCGCTCACCATCAAACCCGGAGAAATAGTAGGATTATTAGGCCCAAATGGTGCCGGCAAATCAACATTAATGAAAATCCTTACCTGTTTCTTGCCTCCAACCTCAGGCACAGCTTCTGTGATGGGCTTCGATGTTCAAGAGCAATCCATAGAAGTTCGTCGTCTAGTGGGTTATTTGCCCGAAAGCAATGCCTTATATACTGATATGTACATCCGGGAATTTCTTGCTTTTGTAGCAGGACTGCATCATTTGGGATCGGCTACTGCATCACGGATTGACGAGATGATTCAGCTTACCGGCCTGGAGGCTGAGGTGCACAAAAAAATCAGAATGCTCTCCAAAGGCTACAAGCAGAGGGTAGGTATTGCGCAGGCTCTCATTCACAATCCGCAGGTTTTAATCCTCGACGAACCCACATCAGGACTTGATCCCAACCAATTGATTGAAATTAGAAATCTGATTAAAAACATTGGAAAAGATAAAACCATCATCCTGTCAACCCACATCATGCAAGAGGTTGAGGCATTGTGCAACCGCGTTGTGATTATCAACAAAGGTGAAATTGTGGCTGATGATGTGCCGGAAAACATCAGCAGTGCCAAAACCAAAGACATTATTGTTGTAGAATTTCTGCAAAAGGTTGAGGCAGCTGCATTGAAGAAAATTTCCGGAATAAAAAATGTTAACCAGGAAGGCAACAGCTGGCTTATTGAACAAAAAGACGGTGCTGATGTGCGTCAGAGCCTTACAAAATGGGCTGTTGAAAATAACCTTACCATTCAATCGCTAAAGAAAAAAAGCCTCAGCATGGAAGAGTCGTTCCAGAACCTCACCCGTTCGTCTTAAAATATTCTGCTTAAAATTTCGTTTTGTGGAATCGCGCGGCTTTGGACAACTGTTCGAGTATTTATTACATTTGCAGCGATGTTGACCCCCTACACCTTATAATAATAAGCTGTTAAAGGTTGCATATTTTAACTCACCAACAATTGTTAGGTTTGAAAACAAAGAATGAAATCATTCAAATTGCCACACAAGTTATTCACAACGAAATGAATGCTTTAGGTGGCTTGGTTGCACAATTAAATGATGATTTTTCATCGGCCGTTGAAGCAATTTACACCACTAAGGGCAAAGTCATCGTTTGCGGCATTGGTAAAAGCGCCAACATCGCACAGAAAATAGTGGCCACTTTTAATTCTACAGGAACCACGGCTGTTTTTCTTCATGCTGCCGATGCCATCCATGGCGATTTGGGCATTGTGAAAGACGAAGACATCATCATTTTGCTGTCAAAAAGCGGAGAAACACCCGAAATTAAAGTCCTTGTGCCATTATTTCAAATGCGTCGCAACACACTGATTGCCCTTGTGGGCAACACCAAATCCTATCTTGCATTGCAGTCGGATTTTGTTTTGGATGCCGGCGTATCGCGCGAGGCTTGTCCAAACAATCTGGCACCCACAGCCAGCACAACAGCTCAGCTTGTTTTAGGAGACGCCTTAGCGGTAAGTTTATTGGAGTGCCGTGGCTTTACTGCCGATGATTTTGCAAGAGTGCATCCGGGGGGAGTTTTAGGCAAACAGCTCTACCTCAGGGTGAAAGATGTTTACACCCAAAATCAAGTTCCGGCAGTGGATGCAGCTGATGATTTAACAAAAATTATTGTCGAAATTTCTGCTAAACGCCTTGGAGCCGCTGCCGTTCTGCACCAAGACCAATTGATCGGTATCATCACCGATGGCGATTTGCGCCGAATGTTGATGAACAATACCCGTTTGGATGCCATAAAAGCAAGGGATATTATGACAAGTAACCCCAAATTTATTGCTCCCGAAGAAATGTTGGTGGATGCGCTTACCATCATGCGTACCTATAATATAACACAGCTTCCGGTGGTAGATCAAGGAATTTACAAAGGAGTTGTGCATTTGCATGACATCCTTCGAGAAGGAATTATATAACTCATTTTTAATACTTTATGATATGAGCACCATAGAATCATTCAATGCCTATCGCAAAAAAATGAACGACAAAATGATGTCGGCGCCCAACAATAAAATCATGAAACGCATTTACAGCCTCGATACCCTGACATACGAGCCGGGAGCACTCGATGCTAAAACCAAAGAAATGCTCGGGTTGGTTGCCAGCATGGTTTTGAAATGCGATGATTGTATATATTACCACCTCCAAAAGTGCGCCGAGTTAGGTGTAACCACCGATGAAATTATGGAAATTTTTGGGATTGCCAATCTTGTGGGTGGCACTATTGTAATTCCTCACACCCGCAGAGCCCTTGAGTTTTGGGAAAACTTAATGGAACAAGACCTTCAATAAGGCACCAATCCATCAAAAAAAACAACATAAACAATGAAGCAGTGGTTCACACTTGTTTTACTATTACTGGTAGCTTTCCCGGCTTTGGCGCAAACAACCAAAATCAGGGGAACGGTTACCGACGCATCCACCAATGAACCCATTCCTTTTGTAAACGTTTATTTTGTTGGCACCACCACCGGCACAACCACCGATTTTAATGGCAACTACTATTTCGAGACCAAAGTAAAGGCCGACTCTATTGCTGCCTCTTTTATCGGCTATCAGCGACAAGCCAGGGATCTAAAACTCAACAGGTACCAGGAAATCAACTTCAGCCTGCAACCCAGCCTCTTTCAGTTGGAAGAAGTGGTGGTTGTGGCCGGAGAAAACCCAGCAGATATTTTAATGCGTAAGGTGATTGCCAACAAAGAGCGCAACCGAAACAACCAAATTGAAGCATACCAGTGTGAGGTGTACAATAAGATTCAGTTTGACGCCAACAATTTTGATGAAAAGCTCAAAAACAAGCGTATTTTAAAACAGTTCAGCTTTATTTTCGATTTTGTGGACACCTCCACTGTTAACGGAAAAACTTACTTACCGATCTTTATTTCTGAATCCCTGTCTGATGTGTATATCCGGAAAAACCCTGACCGTAAAATTGAACAAATCAAGGCTGTACGCGGATCGGGCATAGAAAACCCCAGCATCGCACAATTTATGGGCAACCTTTATCAAGAGGTAAATGTGTATGACAATTACATCCCCTTGTTTGGGAAAAATTTCGTGAGCCCCCTGGCCGATTTTTGTTTCGCTTATTACAGTTATTACCTCATTGACAGCAGTTACATTGGCAACGACCGCACGTACAAGCTCATGTTTAAGCCCCGCCGCAAACAAGAGCTCACTTTCACCGGAAGTTTTTGGGTGCACGACGCCACCTTTGGAATTAAAAAACTTGAATTTGATGCCGCATCCGACGCTAACCTCAACTTCGTGAACGACCTCTCGCTCCGTCAGGAGTTTGAAAGGGTTAATGGTGAGTATTGGTTTCTAACCTCAGATTATATGGTGGCCGATTTTACCCTTACCGAAAGCGCTAAGCAATTGCCCGGCTTCTATGGGCAACGCACCACCACCTATAAAGACTTCGTTATCAACCAACCCAAAGATGATGCTTTTTACAAGCAAACCAACAATGTTTTGCTCGATGAAAACAGCATGAAAAAAACCAATACTTTTTGGGTTGAAAACCGACATCTTGAGTTGACTAAAAAAGAGTCGCAAATCTATACAATGATTGACTCCATTGAAAGTGTTCCTATCTTCCGCTCTTATTCCGATGCTGTTTACACCTTTATTTATGGTTACCTGCCACATGGAAAAATAGAATGGGGACCATTGAATAAAATCGTCTCTTTTAACTCGGTAGAAGGACATCGCTTCAGGATGGGTGGTCGCACCAGCACTTTATTCAGTGAAAATTTGCGCCTCAACGGTCATTTCGCTTATGCCCTTCGCGACCAGCAATTTAAATATGGTGCCGGAATCTATTATACCTTCAATAAGAACCCATTACGAGCTGCCGGCATCAATTTTAAGTATGATATGGAGCAGTTGGGCAGCAGCTTTAATGCCTTTAGTGAAGACAACCTCATTGGTTCACTTTTCAGACGACAACCTGCTGATAAACTCAACCTCACCGGCGAATTTCGTTTTTATTACGATCATGAATGGTTCATCGGCTTGTCCAACAGATTTGAACTTTTGCATCGCGAACTTTTTCCTGTAGGCACCTTTCAGTTAAAAACCTATACCCCCTCTGGCGATTCGATCACACACCGATCGTTGATTACCACCGAATTGGCCATTGAGGGCCGCTTCGCTTATCGCGAAAAAGTAGTTGTGAGACCCTTTGACCGGGTCAACCTTGGAACACCTTATCCAGTGGTCAACTTTCGGTTGAGCATGGGTGTTCCCGACCTCATCAATGGTGAATATGGCTACCAACGCATACAAGCCGGTGTTTCGCATTGGTTCAACATTGGAAATTTCGGCTGGTCGAAATTCATTGTCGAAGGCGGTCGTGTTTTTGGCGAGGTGCCATTTCCTTTGCTGGTACTACATCCGGGCAACGAAACCTTTGTTTTTGATGAATATTCATTTAACCTGATGAACTACTACGAGTTTATCTCCGACCGTTATGCCAGCCTTTATTACACCCACCATTTCGATGGATTCTTTTTCAATAGGGTTCCTTTATTCAGAAAACTTAAATGGCGCGAAGTGTTTTTCGTGAAAGGCTTGGTGGGAACCATTTCAGATAAAAATCTGGCTTTGAACGCCTTGCCCGAAGCTACCTTTCAGTTGGACAAGCCTTATTATGAGGCAGGAGCAGGCATTGAAAACATTTTCAAAATCGTACGGGTTGACGCAATTTGGCGCTTGTCACACCGCGAAAACAAAGGTGCCAGCGCATTCGCGGTTTTCGTTTCGCTTCAATTTGCCTTCTAATGACTGCAATATTCTATATTTCACCTAACTTTGCCGCCTATCCGTTGGAATTTTAACCCTTGAACCGATGCAACTAAGTGCAACCCATCTTATCAAAAAATACAAACAACGCACCGTTGTCAACGATGTTTCTGTGCATGTGAACCAAGGTGAAATTGTTGGACTTTTAGGGCCAAACGGTGCAGGAAAAACAACCACTTTCTATATGATGGTTGGTTTAATAAAGCCATTTTCAGGAAATGTTTTTCTTGATGGGTTGGACATCACCGGCGAACCGATGTACAAAAGAGCTCAGCGCGGCATCGGTTATCTGTCGCAGGAAGCCAGTGTTTTCAGACAAATGACCGTTGAGGACAACATCCTTTCGGTGATGCAATTCACCAAACTCAGCAAAAGCGATCAAAGACTAAAGCTCGAAAGCCTACTCGAAGAATTTGGGTTGCAACACATCAGAAAAAGCAAAGGCATTCAACTGTCGGGAGGCGAACGTCGTCGTACCGAAATTGCTCGCGCTTTGGCCGTTAACCCTATGTTTATCCTTTTAGATGAGCCCTTTGCCGGCGTTGATCCCATTGCGGTTGAAGACATCCAAACCATCGTTTCAACCCTTAAAAACAAAAATATCGGTATCCTGATCACCGATCATAACGTCCACGAAACGCTCTCCATCACCGATCGGGCTTACTTACTTTTTGAAGGAGCTATCCTCATGGCAGGAACTTCGGAGGAGCTTGCCGCAGATGAAAATGTGCGTAAAGTTTATCTTGGACAAAACTTCGAGCTGAGAAAGAAGTAGCCGGTTGCCCAATTATCTTACGTTAATTTTTCGTTAGAATTTTGCCAAGCTATGGCTGGTTGGAGGTTTTCGAGTGCCTACTTAAGCGTTTTGAATGTCGGTTAAGAAGACGATGAGCGAAAGCAATAAATAAAGTAGGATGATAAAAGGAATGGCCACAAACTGCAAAACGATGAGTAGAATGATTGCGCTAAGCAGAAAAAAATACCTGACTTCATTTCCTTTCAACGCAAACGATTTGAACTTTAACCCAAACAAAGGCAGTCCCGATACCATCAAAAAACCCATCAATAATCCAATGCCAACATAAAAATAGGCGTTCGTTACCACCATATAAAACAACGACTGCCCCTCGTATAACTGGCTGCGCACCAATGGTAAAGAAGCCAAAAGCAATCCCGAGGCCGGAGATGGCAGGCCAATAAACGATTCGGTTTGTCGGGTGTCAATATTAAATTTGGCCAAACGTAAAGCAGTGAAAAGCGGTACGATCAGTGCCACAAACGGAAGCAGATTCACATTTCCCCAAACAATGTTTGGCAAACCATGACTGTTTATTATCAATCCGAAAAGAATAAAAGCCGGCGCCACGCCAAAGGAAACCACATCGGCCAACGAATCGAGTTGCGCGCCCAAAGGCGAATAGGCTTTTAACATTCGTGCACTAAAGCCATCTAAAAAATCGAAAATTGCCGCTATAAAAATCATATACGATGCCAACGCCAATTGATCTGCACTAAAAAAATAGATGGACAACAACCCGCAAAACAAATTGAGCAAGGTGATGAAGTTGGGCAATTGTTTGAAAAGTTTCATAATAAGCGATTTGAGAACAAAGATAATCAGCTTTTAGGTGCTTAGCTAAAAAAACATCTTCTTCGGCAGCATCAAAGGGCAGTTGCCTATCAAACACATCTTTTGCAACAAAAATGAAAAGCCTATTTTTGCGAGAAAAATGAAACACACAAGGCACAGTTTAATTTTACTTCTATTCTTCTTTTTGGGTCAATTTGCCCAAGCACAGCTCGAAGTGACGGGTGAATTGCGCCCACGTTTTGAAATGAACCGAGGTTTTGGCTATGCACCCAAAAGTAGTGATGAACCCATCTTTTTTGTTTCGCAACGCAGCCGAATCAATGTATCTTTTAAGAAAAATGACCTCACTTTTTATATGGGATTGCAAGATGTGCGCGTTTGGGGCGATGAGAATATTGCCACCGGCACCTCTGCTTTGATGAACAACAACGCCACAGGAGTGCACCAAGCTTGGCTGAAGTACAACTTCAACGAAAGATCGTTTCTCAAAATTGGACGACAAGATTTTGCTTACGACGACCAACGCTTGCTTGCCAATAGAAACTGGGTGCAGTATGGCCAGTTTTACGATGCTGTTTTATACAGCTCAACCAAGGGAAGTTGGCAATTAGACGCCGCCTTATCTTACAACAACGATGGCGGCAAAGCCACGGCAGCAGGCGCCGGACACAATAATTTCGACCTTGATCCCATCCAGCGGAGGCTCCGTACCTTGAATTTTCTTTACCTAAAAAAACAAATCAGCACCAATTGGTACATTTCTGCCACAGGAATTCTATCAGGTTACCAAAAAGACAAAACGAGCAGCACCACCTACCTTATGGGAACCTA
>JAEWWJ010000047.1 GCA_023396415.1 Bacteroidota bacterium | reverse complement strand
AATGCAGCGGCGACAAGTTCCGCAATAATCGGTTACGCTAGTCTCGTCAGCTTCGAGGTCAATGGGCAAAAATAGATGTCCGATAAAGAAAAAAGAGCCTTTGCGGGGATGGATCAAACAGGTGTTTTTGCCGATGAAACCCAAGCCGCATTTTTCAGCCCAAGCCCTATCGAGCACAGGTGCCGAATCGGTGAATGCCCTGGCTTGCAGCGGCCCCGTATGAACTTCGATTTTTTGGAGCAAGAGCAGCAGTTTATCTCGAATGAGTTGATGATAATCAGCACCATAAGCGTATTTTGAAATCTTATAACCATCGCTTGAAACAAGCTCCTCAGCCGGAAAATAGTTGTATAAAAAAGTAACTACAGTAAGTGTATTTTCAACGAGCAGGCGCGGGTCGTAGCGTTTTTCTTTGTTGCGCTCGAGGTACGACATTTCGCCATGAAAACCTTTTTCTAACCATTGCTCCATCCATTCGGCATTTTGTGGAAGTGCCTCAGCCCGCGAAAAGCCACAATCATCAAACCCCAACTCTAACGAGGCTTGTCGGATCATTTCTTTCAGTGCTTGGCGTTCAAATGGAGCTTCAGGTGGCATGGAAGTGAAGTGAGTTAAAAGTTCAGGCGGTAAAAATAGTTTTTTTTGGTCTCGTCTTGAGACGAGAGTCTTTGGCTTTTGATCTTTAAACTTTAGCCTTGAATCTTTGAATCCTTGAATCTTTGAATCCTTTAATCCTTGAATTGATTACTTTTGCAGTCTAAGGCAGGCCAATGTAAAAACGCAATTCACTGCTTTTCAATATTATGGCTCAAGTTGATCAGATTAAGGCACCCATAAAAGACGATCTCAAGCGATTTGAGAAGGTTTTTCGCGATGCCATGCGCTCGCATATTCCTCTTTTGGACAAGGTGACGCAATACATCACCAAGTCGAAAGGTAAGCAAATGCGGCCCATGTTTGTGTTGCTTTCTGCCCGTATTGCCGGCGAAATCAACGAAAGCACCTACCGTTCGGCAACCCTTATCGAGTTGTTACACACCGCCACGCTGGTTCATGATGATGTGGTGGACGATAGCAACGAACGCCGCGGTTTCTTTTCTATTAACGCATTGTGGAAGAATAAGATAGCCGTATTGGTTGGTGATTATCTCCTCTCCCAAGGCATGATGCTTTCACTCGAAAACAACGATTTTGAGATGTTACGCATCGTCTCAAGGGCAGTGAAAGAGATGAGTGAAGGAGAGCTGTTGCAGATTGAAAAAGCCCGCAGGTTGGATGTACAAGAACAGGTGTATTTCGACATCATTCAAAAGAAAACCGCTTCACTCATTGCCTCTTGCTGTGCCGTTGGTGCTGCATCAACAGGTGCTGATAAAGCCATGATCGAGCGGATGCACAACTTTGGAACCTACGTGGGCATTGCGTTTCAAATCAAAGACGACATTTTCGATTTTGAAGATTCACGCCAAATTGGAAAGCCCACCGGCATTGACATCAAAGAGCGCAAAATGACCCTTCCGTTGATCTATCTGCTCAACAACAGTGATAAGTTGCAAAAACGAACCATTATCAATTTAGTGAAAAACCACCACGATAACCCCCTCAAGGTGAAAGAGGTGGTTGAAATGGTTCGTCACTCGGGCGGTCTGGAATATGCTGACAAAAAGATGCACGAGTTCATTGATCTTGCGCTGCTTCAGCTCGAAGGTCTTCCACAAACTCCAGCGCTCGAGTCCTTGAAACTATTGGTGGATTACAGCATTCATCGAAAAAAATAAGTTCAAAATTCAATTTTTGAACGACAAAGTGCACACTTGAGTTGTTTTTGTTTCGGCTTTTGACTTTGATCTCCCTCATTTTCGTAAATTCGTACGGCAATCATTTAGCAAAAACCATCTTGTATGAAAAAGTTAATTGCCGCCTTATTCTTCCTCTCTTTGATGGCCTGTCAAACCGAAAAAGACAAGAACGAACAATCAGATGCTCAATCTGTAAGCGCCAACGAAATCCATAAAAAGCAATCACAAGCCCCCATCATGGGTTGGGCCAGTTGGAACCATTATGGGATTCAAATCAGTGAAAATATGATTCAATCACAGGCAGATGCTATGGTTTCAAAAGGGTTAAAGGAGGTTGGGTATTCCCATATCAATATTGATGACGGCTATTTTGGCGGAAGAGATGAAAATGGAAATCTTTTGGCACATCCACAAAAGTTTCCAAACGGCATGAAATCGCTCGCTGCATATATCCACTCAAAAGGTTTGAAAGCAGGAATTTATAGCGATGCCGGCATCAACACCTGCGCTTCTATTTGGGGCAATGATACCATAGGTGCCGGAGTGGGTTTGTTTGGCCACGATCAACAAGATCTGGAACTGATGCTCAACCACTGGAATTATGATTTTGTAAAAGTGGATTGGTGTGGGGCACGAGCAATGGGTTTGGACGAACAAACGCGATATACCGAAATAGGATCAATGATCAAAGCCTTGAAAAAGAACGTGGGATATAATGTTTGCAGGTGGGAATTTCCGGGAAAGTGGGTAACACAAGTGGCTGATTCATGGCGCATTTCAGGTGATATCGAAAATACTTTTGCTTCCATTCTAACCATCATTGACTTGAATGCCGATTTGTGGCCTTACAGTTCTTTAGGTCATTACAACGATATGGATATGCTGCAAGTGGGCAGGGGAATGACCTACGAAGAGGACAAAACACATTTTTCGATGTGGTGTATGATGCACTCACCGCTGTTGCTGGGCAATGATTTGACGACTATGACCGATGAAACCATTGCCATCATCACCAATAAAGACCTTATTGCCCTCAACCAAAGTGCTTTCGTGTATCAGGCAAGACGCTTGGTTGACAACGGCGACCTCGAAGTTTGGGCCAAACCGCTGGTCTCTACCATGAGCGGAACAGTGGCCGTGGCTTTGCTCAACAGATCGGATCAGCCGGAAGAAATTTCATTTCAACTCGAAACAATAGGGTTAAAAGCAGCAGCTTCCTATACTGTGAAGGATCTATGGACAAAGGAAAATTTTGCATCAACAACCCAAGAAACCATCACTAAAATAGTACCGGCGCACGGTATTGTTGTATTAGAAATTAAAGGTAAAGCATTGCCTTATAATGTTTTCCAATACAAAAGTGAACTATGAATTTAACTTTCATGAGCAGTAGAACCATGCAACGATTCAATGATCATTCCTTAAATAATTGTATAAAAAATCAACAGCCATGAAGAAACGAATTGTCTTTTTAGTAGCCCTGACCTTTGCTTTTGCGTTTGGACTCACAAGCTGCACAAGAATTATTGGTGGCATTTACGGTTTCAAAAAGTTGAAGCCTTTGGATGAGGAAGCCCTCGTGAAATATTCAAGAAAATACAACATTCCTTTGGCTGACAGTTATCAGCTTGACACTTCATATATGTCTTACCTTCAGTCTTTTAGTGATGAAAAGTTTGAAGATCAAAAAAGCAACCATTACCAGCCGTTACAAGCACTTTACTATGGCGCGTCAGGACAATTACAATCCTTTCATGTCAATTGTTACGCGGGAGGATTTCCGAATTTAAAATGGAATAGAAGTGAAATGTTTTCAACCTTTCCGCCGCAACAGCAAGCACCTTTGGACAGTTTGCTTCCGCTGGACACTCAACTCGAGTTCATTCGGCCCATTGCCATGACAAATGAATTTTCTGCCACCGATTATGACACTTTCGTTGTGGTGTATTGGAATCGCTTCATTGGACGACAAAGCAAGCGGCTGATTCGTTTGGTGCAGCACAACAGCCAACTTGCACCGGAGCAAAAAATCAAAACCATTTATGTGAATAACGACAATTTTTTTGTCGCCAGTCCTTCGGAATAGGGCTGAGGTCAAATCCGGCTTAACAGAAAAGACTGTATTTTTATAGAGAATTTGGTAGTTGAAAAAAGAATAAACTGAATTATTTAATCAAACAAAATAGATGTAGAATGAAAGTGCTAATTATCTTTAACCGTGAGCCTTATGACAATACAGACGTGACCTGGAATGGCTTGCGACTGGCAGAAACATTGCGAAAAAAAGGACAAGAAGTAAGAATTTTTTTAATGAACGACTCGGTGGACATGGCCCGCGATGTGTGTAAAATGCCCGAGGGTTACGATCAGGATTTGTCACAAATGCTCAGGGATTTGATCGCTAATGACGTTGTGGTCAAGGTGTGCGGAACCTGTATGTCGCGCTGCGGCATATATAAAAACCATCCCTATTTCGATGGGGCAGAGCAATCTACCATGGCGGCTTTGGCCGACTGGGTGATGGATAGCGACAAAGTGTTAACATTTTGATTGTTAAAATTTGACTTTTGATTGAAAGTTCTGTGGACAATTTGTTCGTGGATAAACAAAAAAAGCTGCCCAGCAATGAACAGCTTTTTTTTGTGGGCCCACCAGGACTTGAACCTGGGACCTACTGATTATGAGTCAGTTGCTCTAACCAACTGAGCTATAGGCCCGACATTAGCATTTTTTAACAAGAAAAAATAAAAATGCTTTTGATTTAAGAGCGCAAAGTTACAACTTTGTATCGAAATTAAACAAGCAAAAAAACCATAATTAAAACAACAATGAAAAATATCCGCAATATAATTTTCGATTTTGGTGGAGTTATACTTGACATTGATC
>JAEWWJ010000041.1 GCA_023396415.1 Bacteroidota bacterium | reverse complement strand
GTTTAAATGTATGTCCGGTGTACAAAAATATTGGAGGACACACCTACGGAACTGCATACAGCGGACCGATTGGTGCGGTGATCACCCCCCACTTAAAAAGTATGAAAGCATACAGCCATCTCAGTTTTGCATCCACTATTTGTGGCGCGTGTACGGAAGTGTGTCCGGTTAAGATTCCGCTTCACGAAATGCTTTTGCACAACCGCCATGAAGCCGTTGAAGCCGGTTTGGTAACTTCTTCCGAGAAACTCTTAATTAAACAATCGAGTCGTTTTTTGCTCAGCCGCAAGCTGTTGGATATGACCAAGGGAGGTTTAAAAAATATGGTGATGCGTTATGTTGTTTCCAATGCTTGGGGATCGCGGCGCGAAATGCCGAAAATGGCTCCAAAATCTTTCTCACAACTGTGGAAAGAGCAGCAATTAAAAGACAACAACAAATAATACTCTTCTTTTTTGTTCATTCCTCCAATGCGCTGAAAAGATCAGGAGCCGGATGATAGGGCTTTACCAATAGTGGGTTGTCGTTGGCAATGCTATTGACCAATGATGAAACACGGTAGGCATCCATAGCCTCTGAATGATAGGGTTTTAAAAGCGATTGTAATTCATCTGGATGACTGGAATTGAGCCATTTATCTTCGTCTTCAAGCGATAAAATCACCGGCATTCTTTCGTGTACAACCTGCACGAGCGCATTGGCAGTGGTGGTGAGAATGGTAAAAGATTGAATTGCATTTCCTTGTTTGTCGGTCCATTCATCCCATAAACCTGCCATAGCAAAAAGGCCTTCCTCTTTCAAAAAAAATCGGTAGGCGGGTTTGTCGGCGGTCTTTTTCCATTCGTAAAAACCGTTGGCCGGGACGAGGCACCGTCGGTTGAGAAAAGCGTTTTTAAACGCTGATTTCTGCACTACTGTTTCTGAGCGCGCATTGATCATTTTTGCAGCTTGTGTGGCATCTTTGGCCCAAAAAGGAACTAAACCCCATCGCGCAGGCGATAGCTTATGAGGCGCAGCATTGCTTATGATCGGTAGCCATTGCATAGGTGCACAATTGTAGCGCACCAACGATTGGGCAGCACCGGTATCCGGACGATGGATTTCGTTGTGCACTTCAACATTGAAACGTTCAGAAATTTCTTTTCCTTTTACTGAAAGTTGAAACCGTCCACACATAAATCTGAAGTTAAAACCGTTGTGATTATTTTTTGAATTGAAGGAAATCCCTTTTATTTTCGATGATGTCAATAAGAATGGATGAATGGTCGAAGGCTAAATCAGGAAGTTGTTTCATACTGAACCATTGCGCGTTAGCAGCATCATCGCCAGCTTTTGGAGAGGGTTTATTTTTCAAAAGGGCGACAAAAACAATGGTGATTGTTCTGTGGCGCGGGTCTCTTTTTGGATCGCCATAAGCTCTAAATTGTTCCAGTTTTATTCCTCTGATGGCGGTTTCCTCCTCTAATTCGCGGAGGGCTGCAGCTTGTAAATCTTCATTCATGTCAACAAATCCGCCCGGAAACGACCAAAAACCTTCAAAAGGAGGATTTTTTCTTTCAATCAACAGCAATTGAAGAGCTGTTTCATCGCGATAAAAAACAGCACAATCAACCGTTACGGCAGGGCGTGGGTAAGGATAACAGTAAGTTGTCATAGCACAAAGGTAATGGCTTGAAATCATTTTTTGACAAGATGAGGTCGTTTTTCGCAGCGTTATTAAACCAAAAGGGCTTATTTTTGTTTAGTATGCAGAAAGATATATCTAAATCATCGAAAACAAACGCGGCAAGTTTTTTGATGGTTTTTGAAGGATGAAAGGCATTGTCATGAAACAAGAAAAAGAACTTTTAGCATTGATTAGCCTTGTGGATGAGCCCAATGAACAGCTTTATGCACAAGTGCGCAATCGTATTTTTGATTATGGTTCGCCCATCATTCCAGTGCTCGAAAAAGCATGGGAAAGTACCTTCGACGATCTGGTTCAGCAGCGGCTGATTGCCATAATTTACGAGTTACAGCAGCAGCAACTGTATCAGGAATTGAGCAATTGGGCCAAGTTTGGTTACGAAGATTTGCTTCGCGGCTTTTTAATTGTAACCCGTTTTCAATATCCCGATCTTGACATTCACACCATCACCAATCAGGTGGGAAGTATCATTCAAGAGGTTTGGTTGGAGCTCAATCCGAATTTGACACCTTTGGAAAAAGTGAAGGTGATCAACCATGTGATATACGACATTAATAAGTTTGGTGGAAATACCACAAACATTTTTTCGCCTGAAAATTTTTATCTGAAGCCACTTTTGGATACCCGCAAAGGAAACCCCCTTTCGTTGGGAATGTTGTATGTTTTGGTAGCTCGAAGCCTAAAAATACCCATTTACGGTGTTGATCTACCGCGTCATTTTGTGTTGGCATACATGGATGAAGAGCACCAAAACAGCAAAAATGAAACTGGCGAAGTTGCGTCCATTTGCCAAGAGCAAGTACTTTTTTACATGAATCCTTTTAATAAAGGAGCGGTGTTCACCCGCAATGAGATAGACCTTTATATCAAGCAGTTGAGGTTAGATGTGC
This sequence comes from Bacteroidota bacterium, assembly GCA_023396415.1. Lineage (GTDB taxonomy): Bacteria > Bacteroidota > Bacteroidia > Bacteroidales > F082 > JALNZU01. The sequence continues at coordinate 36,856 of JAEWWJ010000041.1, read as the reverse complement.
GTGAGAGCTTTTTTTGTCCGGCTTCCAATTTGACCATTATCCAACGGATGATCAACGGATTGATTGAAACTTACCAAAAGATTTCAAACACCGAAAAGGTAGAAGCTTTACAAAATCTGCTCAAAGCTTTAGATACCCATTAAGCCAAAAATCTTACTTTTTTTCTTGTTCGAGAATGATTTCATCCTCCACCCTCCATGCCGGATCAACAATACACAAAAACACCAGATCTTCGGTTCCGGTGTTGGTGATACATTGTTTGGCGTTCGGCGGAATATAAATGGTATGACCCGGACCAACCACTTGTTGTTCATTTTCAATTTGCATAAGACCCTCGCCTTGAAGGATATAATAAACCTCAGAGGTTTTTAGGCGATGTAAAAACGAAGTCAAACCAGCTTTTACAACAGCATGAGCTAAACTGTATCGTAAGTTCAAAGGTGCTTTATCGGGATGTAGAATTTCGCGCAGCCAGGTGTTGTCGCCGGCATAAAAGGGCTCACAGTCGTTGAGGTGAATCAGGTGCATCATCAGTTTATTTGCTTTCAAAATTACAAAAAAACCGGCCCTAAGGCCGGTTTTAGAAGCAAATATATGTTGAAGAAAAGGGATTTCATTATTGATTTCCGAGCAACGCATTGTTATCTTGTTTCTGTAAGTAAGCACTGGCGATGGTTTGCGTATCGAAGGGGATGTCTTTCACTTCAGCTTCATCCTGCATTTTAAAGCTGATTTGCATGGCTTTTTGGCAATGGTATTCACAGGCGATTTTTCGGGTATCGAAAGGGATATCGTCCACATACGCCTCCTCGGCTTGATGCAAAAAGATGCTGTTGGTATCGGAGGCCAGGAATTTATGAAAAATTTCGGTGGTATTGAAAGGAATATCAGGGATATAGGCTTCATCTTTCATTTCAAGATTGTTGGCCTGAGAAGGAATTGCCATCATCAGTATGGCAGTGAGGGTGAGAAGGAAAAATTTTGCTTTCATTGTTGTGTTTTTTATGTTTTGAACTTTTATCGTTTTCTTATGACATTACGAAAGCTATGCCAAAAAATATAAAACACTGATATATATTCAATTACACTCCAAAATTGAAAGGATGAAATTTTTTCGGATGGATTTATCTGTTCGTTAAGCGCACAGTTTTGTACGCTCTCGAACAGTCAAAAAGCCGAACAGCATGAGGTGTTCGGCTGATGAAGCGTTTCAATGTATAGAAGGCGGTTGTCTAAACGATTCCTTGGGTGTTGAGAAAGTTCAAGATGTTGATTTCGATGCGTTTGTGGATATCAGTTTCGGTAGATTTCACAAACTTGTTGCCTGTAACCATCTCAAAAAGTTCGATATACCTTTCGGAGACACTCTGCACAAAGTTGTCGGTCATTTCAGGAATTTGCTGTCCGTGTTGCCCCTGAAATCCATTTTCCATGAGCCATTCGCGGACAAATTCTTTCGACAATTGTTTTTGGATTTCGTTGTTGGCAAAGCGCACTTCATATTCATCGGCCATGAAATAGCGAGAGCTGTCGGGTGTATGAATTTCGTCAATCAGATAAATGGTATCTCCAATTTTGCCAAATTCGTATTTTGTGTCCACCAGTAAAAGGCCTTGTTTGGCAGCCATTTCTGTTCCTCTTTGGAAAAGGTTGTAGGTATATTTTTCAACTGTGGCGTATTCTTTCTCGGTCATCAGACCTTTTTTAATGATGTCCTCTTTGGAGATGTCTTCGTCATGGCCCTCATCGGCTTTGGTGCTCGGGGTGATGATGGGTTGTGCAAAACGTTGATGCTCGCGCATATTGTCGGGAACCGGCACACCGCAAATGCTTCTTTGGCCTTTTTTATAGCTGCGCCATGCACTTCCGCTAAGGTAAGCGCGAATGACCATTTCCACGGCAAAAGGCTTACACAGTTTTCCAATGGTTACCACCGGATCGGGGCTATCCATTTTCCAATTGGGAACAATATCAGCTGTAGCATCTAAAAAGTAGGAAGCTATCTGGTTGAGCACCTGACCTTTATAAGGTATTCCTTTTGGAAGTACCACATCAAAAGCTGAAATGCGATCGGTAGCCACCATCACCAATAAGCTATCGGCAATGTTATACACGTCGCGCACCTTTCCTTTGTAGAATGATTTTTGTTGTGGAAAAGAAAAATTGGTTGCAACTAAGGCTGATGTTTTCATGCAGTTTCTATTGAGGGTTCAGAAGAAATGGGTTGTGGTTTGGCTATGCGCTCTTCGATTTGTTTTTCGGTTTGGGCATAAGCTTTAATGATGCGTGTAACAAGTTTGTGACGCACCACATCTTTTTCATCCAGAAAAACAAATCCGATTCCTTTCACATCTTGCAGAATATCCATTGCTTGTATAAGACCTGAAGGCTGTTTATACGGAAGATCAATTTGGGTAATATCGCCGTTGATGATGAATTTACTTGATTTTCCCATACGGGTGAGGAACATTTTGAGCTGACTGCGGGTGGCATTTTGGGCTTCGTCGAGAATAACGAAAGCATGATCGAGGGTTCGACCGCGCATGAAAGCGAGCGGTGCAATTTCGATGGTTCCGTCTTCGAGAAAAGCAAGCAATTTTTGCGTAGGCAGCATATCACGCAAAGCATCATAGAGCGGCTGCATGTAGGGGTCGAGTTTTTCTTTCATGTCGCCGGGCAAAAAACCCAAATTCTCGCCGGCTTCCACTGCCGGTCGTGTGAGAATGATACGTCGTACCTCCTTATTTTTGAGGGCTTTAACAGCAAGAGCGACAGCAGTATAGGTTTTTCCTGTTCCAGCCGGACCGATGGCAAAAAACATATCATTGTCAGCAATACCCGAAACCATTTTCTTTTGGTTGGCGGTAATGGCTTTGATTTGGAGCCCTCCTTTCCCGTGCACCAAAATTTCTTTATCGGTGATGGCATTCACGCTGCTTTCGTCGCCCTCTCCAATCATGATTTGGTCAATTATTTTGTCATTTATTTTTCCAAAACGTTCTAAATGTAGCATCACCAATTCGAATCGAGAGGTAAAGTAACCCAACTCTTCAATGTCGCCAATCACTTTGAGTAGGTTGCCCCGCGCAATGATTTTGATTTTAGGAAATAAAGTTTTGATGTATTCGAGATGGACATCGGAAGGTCCGAATAGATCGAGAGGACTGATATTTTCAATTTGTATGATTTGTTCACTCATAGGCAGTTGTCCATTGCCGGACAGTATTATTTGAGGACAAAAATACCTCTTTCTTTCCGCATTGGGAGGCTAGCGACAATTAAAAACTTTCAAGCCGAAGCGTCATTTTTTGTTACCGCCCTCCCCTTCCAGGTTGTTGTGCTGAATAGCCCGGCCATAGCTACTGCAACCACATAAAAAGGATAGATGAACGTTAGCGGCAGAAAATACCGCATGAGCTTGCGCTGCCGCATGAATTGGCTGACTGATAGCAGCAACGGAAAATCCACTAGGGCTTTTAGGCCCAGAAACAGCAAACTGACCAACAACATCCACGGAAAAAACAATGAAGACAAAAACATAATCACCCATAGTGCATTGAAAATGAATACGATCAAAGCAGGTAGTATGATGGAAAGACTCCTATAATGCTTGCTTTTTGAGGTCCACCGCATCCTTTGACGGAAAAAACTTTTAAGATCAGGAACTGCTTTAGTGCTTACGATGGCCGAAGGAACTGCCACAAAACGAACGGCTTTACGGCCAAAATGTTTGGCGACGGCCAGCATCAAAAACACATCATCGCCTGAGCTGATGGACACATCTTTGCGTATATGTTGCACCTGCAAAGCCGCTTTTCTTTCAAAAGCCATATTGGCACCATTGGCCATATTGGGCCAACCGATTGCAGCCGCTCCGGCCGTTGAACCCATCAAACTAAGCCATTCGAGCGATTGTAATTGATTGAACAGATTTCGGTTACCTTCAATCATCACCGGTCCGAGTAAAATTTTAGCCCCGAGCTGAAGGTAAGTTGAAACCATAGTAGAAGCCCACAGCGGATGAGGTTTGCAGTCGGCGTCGGTTACCAAAATCAATTTTCCCTTTGCTTCTGCAAATGCTTGTTGCAGCGCATGTTTTTTGCCTTGCTTTTCAGCTTTAATACATTGAAAATCAAGTTGTGGATAGTGCAAAACACTTTCACATAAAAGCTGATAGCTTTCATCTTCCGAGTGATCATCAATCAGCAGTATTTCCATCGCCTCGGGCGTATAGTTTTGAGCGGCCAAATGTTTTACTAAGTTTTTAATGTTTTCGGCCTCGTTGCGCAACGCCACTACAATAGTGATAGGTAATTGATGCTTAACTACTTGTATGGATTGTTGACGTAATCGCATCCAGCCATAGGTGTAAGCCGCCACCAAAAGCAGATACAGCAGCGCAATGATTTCGACCAAGCGCATGACTAAAATCATGGAATCAAACATCATCGAGACCCTTTCTAAAAAATTTTAATCGGTAACTTAACACAGCACCCACAACGGCAGGAAAGGCCAAATTCAGCAGCCAAATAGCAGAACTGGCCGCCAAAACAGCTATTGGGGCTTCGGGTGTTAGGGCTCCTATTTTTTCGAGATAAATGCTAAAAACAGCAATGGAAACCGATCCCCTTACTCCCAATTCTGCAATGGCGATGGTAGGAATGATGGTGATCATTAAATAAACGATGGCGATGAGGGCCATGGCTTGGGGGTAGGAGATGTTGAGATCAAAAGTGCGTAGCATGAGGTAAAACTGCGACGAATAAATGCCATAACGCAACAAGCTGTACAGTAACACCTTAATAAGATCGGTGGAAGAATACCAGGAAAAGACTTCTAGGTATTCCAGCAATTTATCCTTTCGTTTTTTCGCGAGGGGCGAAACAATCCATTTCAGTAATCCTACATTAAAGTACATCAACAGCAGCATGGTGCCGAACAGTATGGCAGCCACCACCAACCCCAAAAATAGGAGCCACATATTGAGGGAATTAAGCGGGTATAGCGTTGGAAAAACCACGAGAAATCCGATGATACCGGCTAAAAAAGTAACTATGATTTGTGCCAAACTGCCAATTAGGGTAGCTAAGATTCCTTTCAGGTGACTGGCTTTTTTCAGTACAAACACGCGGCTGAGGTAATCGCCCACGCGGTTGGGTAGGAACATACTCACCGAGAGGCCGGTAAAAACAGCCACGATGGCCTGGTGAAGTTTAATTTGTTCTAACTTACCGATCAGAAACTGCCATTTGAAACTTTCGATCAAAATATTGGTTGCCAACAGCATCAAATTAAAAACCAACAACATTTGTGTTAGCGGCTGTGCCATCATACCTTTCCAGAGGTGGAGCCATTGGTCAAGGTCGTGTCTTTCGAGGATTTGTTTGTAAACAAAAGCAAAAGTAAAGACCACGATGGCAGTCTTTAGTCCTAAGTTGGCGAATTTTCCTACTTTTGTTTTCATCAAGCTAAGAACGGAAATTTTTGAAAACAGAACGTATTATTTTAGGCATTGACCCCGGAACTACCGTTATGGGTTATGGGATAATCATGCAAAAGGGACAACAGATTGAGTTGGTGGTGATGGGAGTGTTGAAACTGCACAAATACACCAATCAGCCGCTGAAGTTGCGCAAGATTTTTGAACGGACTACCGAGTTGATTCGTGAATACCATCCTGATGAGTTGGCTGTTGAAGCGCCCTTTTTTGGAAAAAACGTGCAATCTATGCTCAAGTTGGGGCGTGCACAAGGAGTGGCCATTGCGGCAGCCCTCAATTGTGACGTACCGATTTTTGAATACTCACCCAAAAAGATCAAACAATCGGTAACCGGCAACGGAAGTGCCTCCAAAGAGCAGGTGGCGGCCATGCTGCAAATCCTTTTGAAGTACGAAACCCAGCCCGATTACTTAGATGCCACCGATGGCGTTGCTGCTGCCGTTTGTCATTTTTTTCAAAGCAAACTGCCTGTCAGTGAGGGAAGTATTACGGGTTGGAAGAGTTTTATTGCACAAAATCCGGGTAGGGTGAAGTAGAAATATTATTGAAAATGCTTGAAAACACCTTGATAAAAACCAATTAAATTTCTTTTTTTGTGAGATGGTTGAGCAAACCGATGCTGGCATCTTCAAGCAAATCAATTACCAGATTGAAGCCATCGGTTCCACCATAATAAGGATCGGGGATATGATCCATTTTTTGGTGGATAAAAAAGTCGGCCATACGCACAATTTTCTCTTTGTCATCGAGCGTTACAGCCTGATTTCTAAGGTCGTCAAAGTTTTGGTCGTCCATAGCGACAATCAGGTCGAAGCGGTTAAAATCCAACATCTCGAAGGGTCTTGAGTGGCTGGTAATGATGTAACCGCGTTGTTTGGCTGAATGTCTCATCCGGCCGTCGGCGGGTTCGCCTTCGTGCCATCCTGAAGTGCCGGCAGAGTCAACAATAACGGGCAGTTTTGCAGCATCTGCGGTAGCTTTGAAGATGCTTTCGGCCGCCGGTGAGCGACAGATATTACCAAGGCAAACAAAGAGGATACGTTTTTTTTGTGTCATTTTTGTTCGTTGTTAGTTGCTACAAAGATAGCGTGTTTGATAGAAAAAGATGAAATTTTAGATGAAGCATGGTTTAACTGAAGCATGAAAAAGTTAATTTTGCGGCCACTTTACGCCTTCTTAGCTCAGTTGGTAGAGCAGCTCACTCGTAATGAGCAGGTCGCGAGTTCGAGTCTCGTGGAAGGCTCTTAAAAAAACAGAGGTCGTTTTGGCCTCTGTTTTTTTTGTGGGTTAACAATGGGTTAACATTTTGCCAAAAGAAGGAGTATTTCACAAAACACCTCTACCCTTCAAAATCGTAAGATCTTGAAAAAGAAAATGTTTGGAATTTATAATTCCAAACATTTGCCTATCTTGAGGTCTCGAGCGGATTGAAAACTTTATAGGAATCTCAATGCTTTTGGGCTTTTTTGGTTAACAAGTAAGAAGTTTATTCAACCGTTACTCTTCGTTTTCACTTTCTTATTAATGTCAGTTTAATCCTTTTCATTTGAGTCTATCAAATCTGAAACCTCTTTGTCTGAAAGACCTTTGATTGGAGGATTTAGGCTGTTAGTTATATTATAAATCTTAAATGCCTGTTTGCGGATGTACTCAACCCTATTAAGTGAGTTTTGCAAAGAATCCGAAGAAAGTGAACTGTTTAAAAGAAGTGCTTTTAGCTCTCTGATTTGATTTATCAGAATTTTCATCTCACCTCTTAACGTGAAAAAGATTACATTATGGGAGTCAAAAAGATGAACATACAAATCATTGTTTTTCATCAACATATCATTAATCTTCTTTAGTTCTATTATTGCTGACAAGTGTTCTTCTTTTGTTACTTCCTGATTAGGGTCAAATTCATCAAAAAACACACTAACCGGCACTTCTAACACTTTTGATATTTTTTGAAGAGTTGCAATTGTCATGGTTTGATTGTCAATGGTTGCATACAACCCACCTTTAGTCATATTTATTTTACTTGCTAATTGAGCCACACTAATTTTTTTTGACTCCATTATGCTTTTTAAAATATTGTAATTCAATGTATTAAAATTTATGTCGAAAACTTTATTAATAAATAAGTACAAAACATTTGACATTCTTAAATATATAGTCATATATTTGTGACAACTAATAAAGAATGTTAGACAAATATACAAAAATTTAAACCATGAAAAGCGTACTGTTAATAGAAGAAGCTGAGCTTAAGAAAATTGTAAAGAGTGCATTAAAAGAGATTGAAGCTGAAAAAGAAGCACGAATAGCTAATCAAAAGCTATATTCAATAAATGAAGTTGCTAAACGATTAGGCAAAGCACACCTAACAATAAAGAAGCTTGTGAAGGCTGGATACATCAAAACGACTGCTAGCGGATTAATATCTGAAAACGCAATTAACGACTATTTAAGCAACACTTAGCCGACATACATTGAAAGAGCCCAAAAAATTAATCCAACAATTTTTTGAAATGCCAGCAAAAGCCATAAAAAAAGCGGAAAGCCCGCCAGCTTACCCGCCCCTAAACCAAAGTAAAGTGCAAAGATATGTCAAATGATGCAAGAAGTCAAATAGTTGATTTACTCTATGTTAAAACAGTAAATGATTGGCTAGTTGAAGCTAAGGATTTGCCTCCAGACAGAAAACTTTATGATGAGTTCTGGTCTGAATTTGAAACCTGTTTTTTGTTTGGTGGCCCTGGTTCCGGAAAAAGTATTTTATCGGTACAAATAGCAACCGAAATTGCGAAAAATGAGCCTGTTCTTTATTGCGACTTTGAACTTTCATTAAGGCAGTTTGCAAAAAGATACCGTTCTAAAGATGGACGATTTTTTAGTTTTTCTGGTAATTTCTTTCGGGCAGAGTTTCAGAAGAACACGGAGTTTAATCCGGAATCACTTATCAATTCAATACACCTTAATGCAAGGAAAATAAACGCTAAAGTTATCATTATTGACAACATCAGTTGGATAATTGAGAACTCTGAAAAAGGAGACCATGCAGGTATTTTCATGAAGAAACTTAGTCGAATGAAGTTAGATAATGGATACTCAATTTTGATTGTGGCACACACACCAAAAAGAGACAATACACAACCAATTAATTTAACAGATATGGCAGGAAGTATGAGACTACAAAACTTCATTGATTCATCATTTGCTATTGTTCAAAGTTCTAAAATGGAGGGATACCGATACATTAAGCAGACCAAAACCAGAAGTGAAGAATTAGTTTATGGATTTGATAATGTTAAAGTTGGTATGATAATACAAGATGTTAATGGATTTACTCAGATGAAATGGTTTGGGACTGCAAACGAAATGGAACATCTAAGAAGGCCAAATGATAATGAGCGTGAAACTATTAAGCAGAAATGTTTAGACATGCTAAAGATGGGTAAAACTTATCGTGATATTCATGAAGATACCGGTTTAAGCTTAGGAGCAATTTCAAAGTATAAAAATCAAATGAATAGTGATGAATCCTTACCTTTTTAGTGTTCACACCGTGAACACTTTAACTTACTGTAATTCAGTTAATAATATGCTGTTTGTTCACAGTTCACACCGTGAACAGAATATGAAAACTTAAAGAATTGATTAGTATGAGTGTGAACGTGAACAAAGTAATAATTAATATACTATATATCAATAAAATAACGTGTTCACACCGTGAACAAACGTGAACATAATAAAATTTAAAATATTGTATATCAATAAAATAGACTGTTCACACCGTGAACAACAACCAAAACCAAACCCTTAAATCATGAGCACATCACCAAACCCACCAACCCACCAGGCCGTAGGCCATACCGAAGAGCAGGAAGCGTTTTTAACCTATGTGAGAACGCTTACATTGACAAAGACAAGACTTAAAGGAATTGATGAAAATGACTTTGTACATCTTGGACAGCGGGAAATTGAGGAGCGTTTTTTTAAATGGCCGACTTTCAGCAGGGAAAAGGAAATAAAGAAACTTATCAAAGATGGGTCTTTGATGAAGAAGAAGCAGTACAACCCAAAGAGCGGGCGCATGATGGATATGTATATGTGCCTACGGCATGGTGCCCTGGATGCTTCGCTTGTTCCGGTTAAGGTTCCCGTTTACGGTAAAACTCAGTCTTTCATGCTGGAATGTTTAAAAAACACCCTGCTTGAACCAGGTTCACCAACAACCATGTATTTTGACTTCTTTTTACAAAACAGAAATCAGTATCCTAACCTTTTCTTCAAATTTGACAGCTTTTCCGGACGTTGTCACACCCCAGTAACCAGTTTACCAGGAAGCATAAGAGAAAACTTGCTTTTATACGGAAAGCCTGTTGTTAGTCTGGATGTTAGCCAAATGCAGCCCCAAATTTTAGGAGTTGTTTTAAAAGACCAGATCAAAGAAAACCAGTTTAGCACCTGGATGGATTCCGGAGCGGACGTTTACAGAATGATTGCCGGCAGATATGGACTCGATACAAGAGCTGAAGGCAAAAAACGATTTTTTGAAATACTCTTTGGTCGTGCAAATGATGAACTGGCTGTAATTTTTGGGGAAGCGGACTGGATAACCTGGATTAACCGATATAAAAGAAGAAAAAACACCGGTAACCCCCACATACACAAGCTGTACAGCAATTTAGCCTGGTTACTTCAAAAAAAGGAAGTTGAAATAATGAAAACCGTCTGGATTGACCTGACAGCGGCCAACATCCCATTCTTATCCGTACATGATGAAATCATTTGCAGCCGTAATGATAAAGAAGCTGCTATAAAAATATTCACTGAAATACTTCAAAAACACTTTGTAAACTTCAAGTTGAATGTCAATTAACTATCAAATGTCAGAAATTGACTGTAATGTCAATCTGGAGACAGCCCTACCAATGCCAGAAATTGACTGTAATGTCAATCTGGAGACAGTTCTATCAATACCAGAAATTGACTGTAATGTCAACTTTAATATTTTACATTACTTAAAACCATAATCAAATGAAAGTACAAATCAGAATAACCGGACAGCCGAACGGTAACTTGGAGATCATGAAAAAGTTATCCAACTACCAAAGCAAAAAACATCATTTTGCTGACATCATTCTGGAGTATGAAACCAAAACGAAAGCAGTTGACGACCTTAATAAAGCATTTAAGAAACTTGCCAACGACGAGCCGGAATTGGTCAACAAATTGGGCGGACTTACAATCGTAAATGAGATTCTTTATTACGATGCAAGCAAAGCAGTCGTAGAATGAAAACGAAAATTTAACACCTTAAATCATTATTTATGAATGAATTAGAATCAATTAAACAAAAATTAAGGTCTGTTTCAGCCCTTTTCACAGCTGTTTGCTCAATCACTTACACACAGTATGTCACTGGTGATGCAGCACCCACACACTTAGGCGAAAGGGATATTCTTGACCGGATTAACGCACTTTCTGAGATGAAAGACAGTCTTATCAATGAGATAACCGAACACGCTACCAACATCGCTTATGACATCCGGAAAATGGAACCATAGGCCGGATAAAAAAAGCCAAAACTATAAAGGACTGATTAACTGTAATATGCTAATTTGTCCTTTATTTTTTTGGGTTCCAGACAGATATTTGAAGCATTGTTAACAATTAATCTTTAAACCATGAAAATGCTTATTTTGACTGGAAGCCCAAACAGTTATTCTGTAAAGAGAATCAAAGAAGAGGCAGTAAAAAGAGGTCATGAAGTGGATGTACACCACCCCAGCGACTTCATTTGCTACGTGTCCGAGCAACAAAGAGGAATGGACAGAATTTACCTTAAGGACGGCAATGAAGATGCTGTTAGGGTTCACGCTAAAGGGTATGATTCATTAATACCACGTTTTGCCGGTGCATCAGTGTTTGAATATGGCTGTACCGTAGTTGAACATCTAAGCGGTAATATGGGAGTACCCACCACCTCAAATGCAATTGGATTAAGAATTGCCAGCAACAAATTTTTGTCCAGTCAATTCTTAAGCCAGGGAAAAGTACGCACAATCAGGAGCCTCTTCAGCTCAAAGCCTGTTGATTTTGGATTCATTGCAAAAACACTGGATGGACCGCCCCTGGTCTGTAAGACCCAGTCCGGAAGTCAGGGCGAAGGCGTTTTTATTTTATCGGACGAGTTGGGGATCAGTACCACCCTTGGAGCTTTCAGTAAGTCAGGAATTAACCTGGTCTTGCAAAAATTTATTGATTCCGGCCAGCCAAAGACTGATTTGAGGATCTACGTTGTGGATGGGAAAGTATCAGCAGCTTACAAACGTTTTGCCCTGGACAAGGATTTTCGCAGCAATTACAGTTTGTCACACCAGGGCGAAAAGGTAACTTTAACAGATGAAGAAACATCTTTGGCGATTGCAGCAGCTAAGGCAGTTGGATTGGGTGTTTGTGCTGTTGACGTTATCCGTGATAGCAAAAACGATAATAAGCCTTATGTCATCGAGGTAAATGGAAACGGGAACCTTGCAGGCATTGAAAAAGTTACCGGCCATAATGTTGCCCTGGATATTGTGCTCTATGCAGAAAAGATTGGAAAGAAGAAGCCTAAAAGCAAAGATGAAAGCCAGTCAGAGGAACAAAAAGAAGGGAACGCATTTACCAAACGTATTGAAAGCCTCAATGAGACAGCTGTAAAGCCTGGTATGTCAGCGGCAGATGCTTTAGCAGCTGTAAAACATAAGTACGGCATGTAAAGCGCACTATATCAATACGTAATAAAAAGCCTGGATTAAAACGTCCAGGCTTTTTTCGTGCCGTACTTTTTTAATCTTACCTAATTCCGGTGATTTTTACAAATTGTCATTGATAATCAGTGTTTTAAAGGGTGAAAAGTTTTAAAACGCATCATTTGTACGTCTTCACACCCCGCACCGCCCTGTGGCGTTCGGTCGTTACGGCTTCGCTTTTTATGTTATATGCCTGAGAATATGACAGCCTAAAAATCAAGTTATTGGTTTGTTTTTTAGAATGTTAGAATATTTTTGCATCGCTTCAACCTTCAATGAAATGTTCTGTTTTGTGTAATGAGCCTTTAGTACTTCCTCTGTGTCGCCTATTATCATTGCTCTGGTCTCAGTAGGTATATTCAATGATAGAAGGATGTTTGAGCACGTGTGACGGGACGAATGAAAGATAATAGCCTTTTCTATTCCTGCCAGCTGAATGATTGTCTTAAGCTTTCTGTTTGTGTCCTGATTGGTTGTTACCTTAAAGACTTTTTGATACTTCAGCAAGTTATCCGGAATTAGGTTTGCGGCTTGCTCAATTAACGGTGTTAAAGTCGGTTTTTTGGTTTTGTGCATCGCATATTCAACAACCTGTATTCCCTCAACCGTGACAATGTTTGAAGCTCTGAGGTCGTGAACATCTCTATATCTCATACCGGTATAACAGGCAAACAAAAAGTATCTTAACACATTGCGCAAATTGGGTTTTATCTCATAGTTCCGGTACATTTCTTCCAGTATGTGTATTTCATCAATGGTAAGATGATTGGTAGAACCTTTCAGCCTTTTTATTTCCAGGTCTCTTAATGGGTGCTCATTTATCTTTTTCTCTTTATAAGCCCTGTTGCAAACACGCTTAATAAACTCCAGGGACTTATACCAGGTTATTTCCTGGTTCCCTAACTTGTGAATCATGTATTTTTTGTAAGCCTGGATAAAGTCGCCATTGACTTCTGAAAACATAAGATTAGGCTGGAACCTCCGGAGCTTTGAAAGTTGCTTTTTGTAAAACTGTATCGTTTCGGTTGCAAGCTCATCCTCCCTTTTCTTAATCAGGTGTTCAATGTATTCATAAAACGATTTGGAGCCATAATTGTCATTCAGAAAGGCTTTTGTAAACTCATCAATAGATAAAGTCTTTTCCTCAATAGCATAGTCAAAATTGATCTTATTGGCTTTGTTCAGATACTTTTGAATCAATAGATTTTTTTGGTAGTGTGCCGAATCTGTCTTTCGGACAATCCCATTCACTTCATCAAAATCTTTATCAAAACAGGTAAAATTAAGAATCGGAAATAATTTTAACTTTCTTGCGATGATAGCCCGCATACAAAGCAAATATTGACCATTTTTCCGGACATGGTCTTTTCGTAAAACGATCTTGAAAGTAGCTGTTGTCATTGCTCAAAATGTATTAATTGGTAAACAATTGGTAAACATTTTGCCGCAAAACATTGAAAGAACCTGATTTAATCTTAATCCAACAAAAGATTAAACCCTTGAAGATGTGCAAGATTGCAACTTTACGCTGCAATCTTTACACGTCTTTGGAGGTCTCGAGCGGATTCGAACCGCTGTACACGGTTTTGCAGACCGCTGCCTAGCCACTCGGCCACGAGACCGCTTTTTTGGGGCAGCAAAGATACAAGAAAAACTTCATTCTTCCAAACCTCCTGCTTTGCTATTTTTGATGAGTTCGTTCAAGCATTTTGGACAGATGCAGCTGTTGTAGGTTCGGTGCAAAATTTCAAGCACAGAGGTTGGTGTGCTGACTTCAAAACACCAGCATTTGCCCGATTTGCTGCAATGAAAATCGGCACCACAGCGCGGACAGCGTTCTGGTTCAATGAGTTGTAATTTAGCTTTCAAGGGTAAGACTCACAAAATCCATTTTTCCACCCAAGGGTGGATTCATTTTTCTCACTTTAACACTGGCATGTTCAACGGCCGGAAACCGTTGATGAATGGCTTTTAATATCCTCCTGCCCACATGTTCAAGCAGTTTGGAACTGATTTGCATTTCCTGTTTAACAGTCTGATATACTTCAAGATAGTTGACCGTGTCTTGAAGATCATCAGATTGTTCGGCGCGCGTTGTATCAGTTTTAAGGAAGAGGTCAACAACGAACCAGGTGCCAATGATTTGTTCTTCGGCAAAATGACCATGATAGGCGTAAAACTCCATTCCTTCGATTGAAATTGTTGACATAATCGGGATATGATCTTTTAAATTTTAATGACTTGTAGTCCGGAATCAATTCTGTTCAGACTTTCTTCTTTTCCAATCACTGTCATAATATCAGATAGGTGAGGACCTTTGGCAGCGCCGACAAGTAACAAACGTAAGGCGTTCATCACGGCTCCTATTCCATAGCCTTTGCTTTCGATCCACTGTTTGATGGCGTCGTCTAAGGTGGCAGAATCAAAATTTTGGAGGCCGCTGAGCAATTGGTGCAACTCCTTCATTTGGTTGGGTGTTTCGGTTTTCCAACGTTTTTTCACCACTTGTTCATCGTAAGTTGTTGGCGACAGAAAGAAGAAGAAGGATTCGTTCCACAATTCATGTACAAACTGAACTCTTTCTTTTGTTAATGCAACCACTTGAATGACAGTTTCTAAAGATGGTTGAATGTTTTTTGCGTGTAGCAAAGGCAAAAATAAATTTGCTATTTCAGTATCGCTGCGTTGAATCAAATATTGGTGGTTGAACCACTTTGTTTTTTCAGGATCGAATTTAGAGCCTGCCTTCCCTACCCTTTCGAGCGAAAAAGCAGTGATGAGTTCATCCATCGAAAAGATTTCTTGTTCTGTTCCGGGATTCCAGCCCAACAGCGCCAACATATTCACAAAAGCATCAGGAAAGTATCCCGATTCACGATAGCCGTTATAAATTTCGTTTGTTTTGGGATCGTTCCAGGCCAGGGGAAAAACCGGAAAACCAAGCCTATCGCCGTCGCGTTTGCTGAGTTTGCCATTCCCGTCGGGTTTTAGTAGCAGGGGAAGATGTGCAAATTGAGGCGCATCCCATCCAAATGCTTGATAAAGAAGCATGTGCAATGGCAATGAAGGCAACCATTCTTCACCTCTGATTACATGGCTGATTTCCATCAGGTGATCGTCAACGATGTTGGCCAGATGGTAGGTTGGCATTCCATCCGATTTGAAAAGCACTTTGTCATCCAATGTTTCCGATTGAACAACTACCCTTCCGCGGATGATGTCATCCATAGCGATTTCAGTATTTTCAGGAATACAGAAACGTACCACGAAAGGTATTTGATCTTTAAGCAATTGGTTTACTTCGTGTTGACTCAAATTGAGACTGTTCCGAAGACCTTTTCGGCTTTGTGCGTTATAGGTAAAAGTTTGTTTTTCGGCTTCGGCTTGGTTGCGCAAAGCCTCGAGTTCTTCGGGTGTATCGAAAGCGTAATATGCGTGGCCTGAGGCAATGAGTTGGTCGCTGAATTGTTGGTAGAGTGCCTTGCGTTCGCTTTGGCGATAAGGCGCATGAGGGCCGCCAACAGAAACGCTTTCATCGAAATGAATGCCGCACCAAGCCAACGAATCAATGATGTATTCTTCGGCGCCGGCTACTAATCGGCCTTGGTCAGTATCTTCGATGCGCAAGATCATTGTTCCGCCATGTTTGCGGGCAAATAGGTAATTGTAAAGGGCTGTTCTTACGCCACCTATGTGCAATGGGCCAGTAGGACTGGGCGCGAAACGGACGCGAATATTTTTGTTCATAAGGGTTAAAATTCTGGTGCAAAGGTAAGCTATCGTCCCACACACTCAAAAGTTGGGCTTTCAATGATTTTACAATAGGACCGAATCTCAAAGCCCGGAAATAGGAAAGCCTTGCCAAAAGCAAGGCTTTCTATTTAATTTTTGAAAGAAAAAATACTTATAAATATATTGCAGTCAATTATTTAATAAACCTACGTGTGAAATGTTGTGTTCCGTTGGTGAGTTGCAGTAGATAGGCTCCGTTTGAGATATTTTCTAAATTGAGTTGATGTTGCAAGCTGTTAAAACGTTCCTTCAGAATGGTTTTTCCACTTAAATCGCTCACAATTACTTCGTAAACTTTTTGTTCGGTTCCACCCATATAAATGTTGATATGGTTTTGGGCAGGGTTGGGTCCGAAGGTAAAAAATGCCGGGTTGTCTTGTTGAGGTATCGAAACCACGATGCTGTTCACTTTTTCGAAGGTCCAGTTGTTGGGATCAACACTTACCGCAACCACTTGTTTATCAACCGGCACATCAAATTGGTTGAAATTATTGTCTTGAAACAACCGCACAACAGTACTTGTTCCATCGCTGAAGGTGAGTTTGTAGTCGAGGGTCATTTTGAAGAGTGGGGTAGTGGAGGAGGTAGTTTGGGTAACATCGAGATGGATTCCTGTACCTGTCATATACCATTCGATACTGTATCGAGGATAGCCTTGGCCGTAATACCATTGGTCGAAAAATTGTTCGAAGTCCATGCCTGTAACGTTTTGTGCTACCATTTTGAAGTCTTCGCCTGTTGCGGTGCTATCAGAAAACTGATTTTGGAAGGTTTTTAAAACTTGGAAGAAGAGCTCATCGTTGTTGATTTCGTGCCTCAAAGTATGGATGATTGCGGCACCTTTATCGTACGATAATCTGCCATTGAAGATGCGCCATGTGTTTTCTTGTGTTACTTCTGCCGGTGGAATATACACACTTCCACCTGATTGTGATGTTACACTGTTTTGCGTTCCAATCATAAACGATTGACCGGCATTCCAGCCGTTGATGAACTCTTGTGCCAAATAATTGCTGTATGTGGCAAATCCCTCATTGATCCAAATATCGCTCCAAGTGGCACAAGTAACATTGTCGCCAAACCACATATGTCCGAGTTCATGGGCAACCAAATCGAAGCCTAAACCACCGATGGTAGTCATGGTTTGGTGTTCCATACCTCCACCGAGCTGGGTAATGCAGTGTCCATATTTTTCTTCCCAAAACGGATAGAGTTTGTATTTATCAGAAAACAATTCAATCATAGGAACCACCGCGTTGATGCTGTTGGTGTACTGGGGTAAGAAGTTGGGATGGTTATAAACAAAATTTTGAACTAAAATGGAGTCGCCTTGCATCTCTTGCGGTTTAGCATAAACGTTATACTCTTGATAATCAGCCACAGCGAATGAAATCAGGTAGTATGCAATCGGGTAGTTGGATTTCCACTCAAAACGAGGTTTGCCGTTGGGCATGGTGCTTACGTTGGTGAGCAAACCTTGCGATCCGGCCATAGTGCCAACAGGAGTGGTGATGTACACCCAAACAGAATCGGCTTTGTCGGGTAAATCTTGTTTGCAGGGGAACCAACTTTTAGCTGCAAAAGGTTCCGACAGTGACCAGGTCACGTTTTTCTGGAAAGCATTGCTGTAGGCATTGGAGACGCCCGCAAAAAATCCACCGGTAGGAGGGGTTCCTGCGTAAGTGATGGAGGCAATGATGTTTTCGCCCATGCTAACCGGTGCTACCGGAACAAGCACATTGTCGCCTTCGCGAACAAACTCAGTGTAAGTAGTACCGTTGAAGGTGAAGGCTGAAACTTGCATCTGACCGATGAGTTCAAAAGCAAAAGTATCCAAAACAGGTGCGGTTACTGTAGCGTGAATTTGTGTGGTTCCACTGATGTTGATATTCATGTTACTTACTTCAATATCAAGGAAATAGAAATGAACATCATAATCAAACAAATATGGACTTTGCCAGTCGCTACGCCATGCAAACTTTGGATTGATTGGATTTTCGGGATAGTGGCGGCAATAGCGGTCGTGTGTGTGTTCGGGTGTTTGCTGGGCCATTGTAGCCAGGGCAGTGAAGATAAATAATGTTAATAAAATTTTTTTCATATACATTTGATAAGGTATTATTGAACTCGATGCTCGAACTCGTGTTATATTTGTCGGCTAAAATAACATTCCTACCTTTACCGGATTCGGTAAAGGTTAATTTTTTATAAATCCATGACAGCTTTTGACACAAATATTGTTTTTAACATTGAGCGGTTTATTCGAAAGTACTTCAAAAACAAGCTTATAAATGGCTTGTTGCTGTCGTTTCTTTTGATATCTGTTGTTTTTTTGTTGTTTAACTTTATTGAATATTTTGCTTTTTTGCCCGGCACGGTGAGGTTGGTGATGTTTTACTCTTTTTTGCTTTTGCTTGCCTATCTACTTGTTTTTCAAGTTGGCATTTCGGCTTATAGACTGTTGCTGTACCGGAAATCAATGCCCCTAAATGATGCTGCGCGTTTGATCGGTCGGCTTTTTCCTAACGAAGTGAATGATCAGCTGTTGAATACATTGCAGTTAAAGCAAGATCTTGATAAACAAAGTTCTGATAGCGACCTTCTGATGGCTGCCATTGTGCAAAAAGAAGCCCGATTGAATAAGATTTCCTTTGCCACAGCCATTCATTTTTTTGAAAACAGGCGCGTTGTTTGGACGGCTGTTGGTTTTTTCTTGTTTGTTCTATTCTTTTCTGCTTTCTTTCCAGAGGCCATAGTTCAACCGTCGCAGCGGATATTGGCTTACAACAAGCAGTTTATCAAGCCGTTGCCATTTGAGGTTAGCATACTAAATACCTCTTTAGAGCTTTTGCAGCATGATGATTTTCTTTTGGAAATGGAGGTGAAAGGGGAGGAGATTCCAACACAGTTTTTTATTGAGGCAGGAGGTGTAAAATACGCGATGGACAAATCAACAGTTAACAAGCGAAGCCATCTGTTTAAGAAGGTAGGTGCATCTCTCGATTTCTTCATTGTAGGTGGACCTTATGAGAGTCAGCGATATACATTGGTAGTTCGTCCGAAACCTCTTTTGCTAAAATATGAAGCGCAATTGATTTTTCCCTCCTATATTAATCGTGTTTCTGCGCACGTTGAAGATCTGACCTATCTTATGGTACCCGAGGGAACCAAATTGGAATGGAAATTTTTTACGCGCGATACGGATGAATTATCTATTGCGATGGATTCATTAATCGTTAATGCACAAAAGGTTAGGGATGCTTTTGTTTTGGAAATGACAGCACTGCAGACAGTTAAAATGCAAATTGCTGCCAAAAATGCTTACTCAACAGAAAATGAGGGACTTGATATTTTTATTGAGGTGATTAAGGACGAGTTTCCGAGTTTGCAAATCAACCAATTGGATGCGCAAGACGAACTCAAGACAATCAATTTTTTCACGGGAATTATTAGCGATGATTATGGTTTTAGCAATTTGCGGGTGCAAACTAAAATTTTCGATCAGAAAACTGATCAGCCTTTGAAAGAGTGGGAGGAACGACTTGTTTTGAATGGAAGCGATTTGAAACAACAGTTTTTCCATAGTATCAATTTAGATACTATCAGCGCTGAGAAGGGACAAAAGTTGAGTGTTCAGTTTATTTTGAGCGATAACGATGCTGTTAATGGTCCAAAAACTGTAAAAAGTCGTGCTTACGATGTTCAATTCATTTCCTTGTCTGCTTTAGATTCTATCTCCAAAACCAAAGAAGAAAACCTTACCCAACGTTTGGAAACAGCAGTAAAAAAGGCTGCTGAGATCAAGCTAGAGGCGATGGATCTGAATAAAAAGTTGATGCTTAAAAGAGACCTGGATGCCAACGATCAGCAAAAGTTAGGTCGCCTGATGAAAAAGCAAAACGACTTAAATAGTGAAATGGAATCGTTGAAAAAGGACAGAAAAGATTTGACTGAATTTAACCGCGACCATGAACTTAAAAATGAGAGCCTGCTCGAGAAGCAACAACGCATTGATGAGCTGCTGGAAAAGGTGATTCCAGAAGACATAAGGAAAATGATGGAGGAGCTTGAAAAGCTGTTGTTGGAAATGAACAAGGATCAGATGTCGGATATTTTGAAAAAAATGGAGATGTCGGGTGAGGAGTTGGAGCAGCTTTTGGATCGTAATTTGGCATTGCTTGAACAGTTACAAGTTGAAAAAGCTATGGACGAGCTGACCAAGCAATTGGATCAGTTGGCAGAAGAACTGAAGGAAAATGCTGAAAAAACCGATGATATTAGCGAGAGTAAAGAGCAACTGAACGAGAATCTTAAGGATATACAAGAGGCTTTCAAAAAGGAGATGCGAACACTTGATTCATTGCGAAATGTAAACCAAGATTTGGAACAGCCTTTTGAGCTCCAATCAACGGATGAGCAGCAAGAGTCAATCGAACAGGACATGCAGGAAGGCAGTGATGAGTTGTCGAAAAATAAACGCAAAACGTCGAAGGCCTCACAGAAGTCAGGAGCTGAAAAGATGAAAGCCCTGGGTAAGCAGCTCGAAATGATGATGAAAGAAAGCATGAATGATCAACAAGAAGAAGATGCTGAAGCACTTAGGTTTCTTTTAGAAAATATTTTGCGACTTTCAATTCATCAAGAAGATTTATTGACAACGCTTTCCAACACCAAACGCGACGACCCTGCATACGTGGATGTAATTAAGAGTCAAAGTATTATCAATGAATCATTTAGAGTAGTCAACGACTCGTTAGTAGCATTGAGCAAACGTCAACCAATGATCGAAAATTTTGTTTTCACTGAAACCGCCAATGTCAAGCGACGTATGGAAGAAATCCAAAGCCTGCTGAAAGATCGCCTCACACAAAATGCTTTAAATTCGCAGCAATATACCATGATGGGCTTGAATAATTTGGCTTTACTGCTCGATGAAGCTTTAAAAAAGATGCAGGAAAGTATGGGAATGCCAAGTCCGCAAGATGGCAAAGGAAAGGGCAAGGGAAAAGGCAAAGAAAAACAAAGTGGAAAGAGTTTACAGAATATGCGCGAGATGCAAGAAGCTCTTGGTCAGCAGCTGAAGGATGCTATGGATGGAAAAAAGGGTCAAGGCAAAGGAAAGGGGATGAGTGAGGAAATGGCGCGTATGGCAGCCCAACAAGAGGCACTAAGAAATGAACTAAAACAAATGATTGACGGCCTTAAGTCAGAAGGCCAACAGGGAGACCAAGGTCTTAACAGTGTGCTTGAACAAATGGAAAAATTTGAAGAAGATTTGGTGAATAAGCGTATGAATCAACAGTTGCTCGAGTTAAACAATGAAATTGTTGTAAGATTACTTGAATCAGAGAAAGCCTTGAAAGAAAGAGAGCAGGAGGAGAGAAGAGAATCAGAGGAGTTTAAAGGAAAAAATATAGGAAACTCTGAGGAAATTTTAGAGTATAAGAGGATGATTGAAAAACAAAGAGAAACTTTGAGAACCAATCCAATTGATTTGCATCCTTTCTACAAACGGATGGTCAATGCTTACTATTTAAAGTCAAATACAACACGGAATGTCAATGGAAACAACCCTGAAGATTAAGACTAATATACAGAATATCAGATTACTAGAGCAGAATTTGGACAATATTTCAGACCAAATAAGATTGGATTCGAGCCTATACGGTGTTTTTTGTATTGTTAATGATAGAATTTTTGAGGCATTGTGTCAATTTGGAGACGATCACTGTGTCAATTTGATCTTTACGATTGAATCTAATAATTTGGGTTGCATCTGGCAGATAGAAAAGGTGTTATTTGATTTGATATTTGAAAGCGATTTCAAAAAGGAGCTCGACCTAATTCAGCATTTAGTGAGAGACTGGCAATGGAGTTCGGAATCCAATCAACTCAGTTTTTGTGTCTCTAATCTTGGCTTTCATTATCGTTTGGCTGACGAAAGAAGGGCACAACTGCAGCACTATTTAAAAGGACAAAAAGTCAAACACATTCAATAATGATTCATTTTAATACAATTGATGTAAAATTACCCGAGTTTATAGGGTGGTCAGAAAAAGATTGGATTGCTCAGGTAATCCATCATTTTGGAATGAAGACCGGCGAGGTCTTTTTTTTATTCTGTTCTGATGATTATTTGCTTCAAATGAATAGGGATTATCTTCAACATGATACATTAACGGATATAATTACTTTTGATTTGTCAGAAAGTAAACCTTTTATTAGTGGTGAAATATTTATCAGTTTGGATCGTGTTTTAGAAAATTCAAAGCTTTTTAACGTTGAATTTTCAGAGGAATTACATCGTATTCTAATTCACGGAGTACTTCATCTTATAGGTTTCAAGGATAAAAGCGCAGAGGAATCAGCTCTCATGCGAGCTCAAGAAAATTATTGTCTATCTTTGCGGCCATGATTAATTTACAATCAACTACTTACACCATCGTTTCACGTGAAACATACTTACAATGTTTTTTCAAAAGTATAATTTAATTGTTGTAGGAGCCGGTCACTCTGGTTCTGAAGCCGCCGCAGCCGCAGCGAATATGGGAAGCAAGGTGCTTCTTATTACTATGAACTTACAAACGATCGCGCAAATGTCCTGCAATCCGGCTATGGGTGGAATTGCAAAAGGTCAAATTGTGCGTGAGATTGACGCTTTGGGGGGATATTCGGGTTTGATCACAAATAAAACAATGATCCAATTTAGGATGCTCAATAAGTCAAAGGGTCCTGCCATGTGGAGTCCACGCGCCCAAAGCGATCGAATGATGTTTTCTGCCGAATGGAGAAGTCAATTAGAGGCAATAAAAAATGTGGATTTTTGGCAAGATACTGTTCTTGGCTTAATTGTATCGGATAATAGAGTTATTGGTGTTAGAACAGCAATGGGGATGGAGATTTTTGCTGATGCTGTGGTGTTGACCAACGGTACTTTTCTTAACGGATTAATCCACATTGGAGAAAAATCGTTTGGAGGTGGTAGAATGGGGGACAAGGCCAGTAAAGGTTTAACTGAGCAATTGGTTGAATTGGGTTTTGAGTCTAAAAGAATGAAAACCGGGACACCGGTCAGAATTGACGGTCGCACAATAGATTTTTCAAAACTCGTTGAGCAGAAAGGTGATGAAGAAGTTGGAAGTTTTTCATATATGGATACTCCACATCTCCCCGTTCAGCGTAGTTGTTGGATGGGTTATACTTCAAAAAGAGTGCATAACACTTTGAGAAAAGGCTTTCACCTTAGTCCCATGTTCGCGGGACGAATCGAAGGAATTGGTCCGCGTTACTGTCCAAGCATTGAAGACAAAATTGAACGATTTTCCGGAAAAGATTCACATCAATTGTTTGTTGAGCCAGAAGGATGGAACTCCATTGAGTACTATTTGAATGGTTTTAGTTCTTCTTTACCTGATTATATCCAAGTAGAAGCTTTGCGCCAAATTGAAGGTTTCGAAAATGCTAAGATATTCCGGCCAGGGTATGCGATAGAATATGATTATTTCCCACCTGAACAATTGAAGCATACCTTGGAGACCAAACTTATCGAAAATTTGTACTTTGCCGGCCAAATTAATGGGACTACAGGTTATGAGGAAGCGGCAGCCCAAGGATTAATGGCTGGAGTAAATGCACATTTAAAAATTAAGGAAAATGAACCATTAGTTTTATTGCGTTCTGAAGCGTATATCGGTGTTCTCATTGATGACTTGATTACCAAAGGTGTGGATGAACCCTACAGGATGTTCACAAGTAGGGCTGAATATAGAATTCTTCTACGGCAAGATAATGCTGATGAACGATTGACTGAAAAGTCATATCGTTTTGGTTTAGCGAAGGAAGATCGCTATGGGAAGTTTTTGCTCAGGCAGCAAAGTATTCAAGAATTCATCAAAATATTGAATCAAATTAGTCTGACTCCTGATGAGGTTAATGGAATGCTGGTTGAGAAAGGCACAAGCAAAATTTCCCAAAAACAAAAAGTGTCTACCTTACTTTTAAGGCCTCAAATTAATCTCAGTGATCTTTTAAAAGTAATACCGGAAACCGCCTTTTCATCTCTAAAAGTTGACAAGGAAATTCTTGATTCGGTTGAGATAGGCATCAAGTATGATGGTTATATTCAAAAAGAGAGAGAACTGGCGGATAAGCTTACTAGATTAGACGATGTTCGGCTTAAAGACGATTTTGATTATTTCTCACTTCAATCCCTATCTTTTGAAGCTAGAGATAAGTTAACAAAAATTCGACCCTCAAGCCTCGGACAGGCATCACGAATAAGTGGTGTTTCGCCCTCCGACATATCTGTACTGGCCGTATTTTTAGGCCGTTAACGTTTTGTTTCACGTGAAACCTATAGTTATGGAAACTTATCAACTGTGTCCCATCTGCGACAGCAAAAATTTGAGACCTTACCTGGATGTAAAAGATTTTTTTCTTACACAAGAGCTTTTCAAATTGCAAAAGTGTGAGGAATGTGAGTTGGTGTTTACAAATCCTTATCCCTCGAAAAGCGATTTGTCTAAATATTATCAATCGGATAATTACTATAGTCACCCCAATAAAAAGAAATCATTGCTTTCGGTTTTTTACGAAGCTGTTAAAGTTTGGAATTTGAAGTATAAGTTGCATCTCGCCACTTCAGGTTTTGATAAAGGGAAAATTCTAGACATCGGTTGTGGCGCCGGAGATTTTTTATTATTAGCAAAAAATTCGGGTTGGGAAATTGAAGGGATAGAACCCAATGAAGAAGCAAGAAATCACTCCACTGCAATTCTGAATAAAAGGGTGTTTTCGATTCATGAGTTTGATTTGTTTTCAGATAGTTCTTTTGATGTAATTACTATGTGGCATGTATTGGAACACGTTGAAGATTTGCATCAACAATGCAGAGAACTTCATCGTCTGCTTAAGCCCGATGGAAGGTTAGTCATTGCTTTACCAAATATTACATCTTATGACGCCTTGCATTACGGAAAGTTTTGGGCAGGGTGGGATGTTCCTCGTCATCTGTTTCATTTTAACTTTGTCAGTATTCAAGGCTTACTCAAACGCCATGAATTTTTGTTTTTGAAGCGTGAACCTTTGAAATGGGATGCGTTTTATATTTCCATGTTAAGTGAGAAATACATCAATAACCGAATAATGCCACTAAAAACTATTGTAAATGGTTGGAAATCAAACTTTAAGGCGAAAAAAACAAGAGAATTTTCAAGTAATATCTATATTTTTGGAAAGTCGAGGCCTTAAAGTGCAATAAAAATTTTGCGATTTTGTTCAATTTGAGCCAATTTAGTTCGTTTTAAGGACGAATTTTCTTCTTATGAAACCAAGCCTCAAAAAAAGTTTGTTTGTGGATTCTAGGCCTTAAAAATTAATAAATATTTTCGCAGTTCTATTTTGTTGAATTATAATTAGTTATCTTATTTTGAAAGCAAATCTGTCAAATTTTGGGCTGCGGAGGTCGGTTATTGTTCTTGCATTTTTGCTTGCTGCATTTTTTTTGACTCGTTTCTTTTTGATTGAGCAAAGCCAACCCATGAATGTGGCTTTGAATATTTCAAAGGTCATGTTACAGCGTGAACTGATTCTTGATCATGCAACGGGTGCAATCGAGAGGTCTGTCAAAGCTATACAGCAGAGCAAAGTAGATCTTTCTGCTGTGTTGTTCTCGCAACCTTCGCTTTTACACGCCGATTATTTTGTAGCTGTTCTACAAGCGGATGAATTGATCTTCTGGAACAGCAGTGCCTCCTTTCCAATGGATTTGCTTTACGATTCGCTTAACGAGGGTCTTGTTGACGACGTAAGCACTGGAAATTGGTACCTCCATCGTAGTTTCCATGTGGGGTCGTGGCATGTGAAATTGTTTGATCTTGTATATGAAAATCACCCTTTTACTAACAAGACCATTCAGCAAGGATTTCCAAAAAGATATGGGTCTTTTGCCAAACTTTATTCTATAGCGTCCCTTGAAGGTGCAACTGGTGTTTGGGTTCAAAGCAGGGAAGGGGTTCCGCTGTTCAAAGTTTCAAAAGCTGCTGATCAAATGACTGATATTCCGTCTGATCACGCCATTTTTCTTTTCCTGTTTTTCCTCTTTATCTTGGCATGGTTTTATTATACCAGTTTTTTGGTGCTGAAAAAATGGAATGTAGCGTACATTGTCAAATACAAAATTCTAATTTTTACTTTCTGGGTCATTATTCTACAATTCGGTTTACGTGTTATTGGTTATAAACTGTTCTTTGTCGAGTCGGAACTGTTTCACCCAGTGGTGTTTAGTTATGGTAATATTTTCCCTTCTTTAGGTTATTTATTGATTCATTTGGTAGGTTTTTTGGCCTTAGCACTGGTGATTAGCGATGGAATACTAAAATCACGATCATCGGAAATAAACCGATCAACAAAGATTCAAGCGGTTGGATACCTTTTGATTATAATCGCTTTGCTGTTTTTAGAGGTGTTTTTTATTCAGATGGTTTTTTACCAAACAGCAGTTCCACTCACATTTTCGAAATTCTTTATTCAAAATGCGTTTAGTTATGCCGTTTTTGCAGCTGCAATTTTAGGTTCATTGGCATTTGTTGTGCTTGTCTATGGATTTTTTCAAAATATTAAAGAATTGCCTATTAAACACATACAATTGTTTTTAATCACTTCAGGAATCCTTTGTCTGTTAATCATTTTGATTTATATAATCTTTGAAAAGCCTTGGAATATAATGGTTTTTGTGAGCTTAGCCTTGTCCTTGATGTTGCTTCATGTTCAAACAAAATCAACCGGAAGTACGCAAATAATGGTGCGTTTGGGGCTGTTTTTACTTTTCAGCGGCCTGCTCACCACAACGCTCATTCGCGTGAATGATGTCAAATCATTGCAATCGCAACAACTTACGGCTCAGCAGTTAAGCATTGATAATGATCCACTATTTGAATTTATGTGGAAGGATACACTTTTCAAAATCAAACAGGATTCTATTTTTAATGGGTTGATCGTATCGGACACACTTTCCAGAAAAACTATGGATGAAACCATTGTTCAATATCTCAATTCAATTTATTTAAAAGAATTTAAAACAAAGTATGATATTGAAATTACTGTTTGTAACCAACAAAGTCAATTGTTGATTCAACCCCTAAACATCAACGTAAACTGTGCCAACTATTTCGATTCCATGGTTTTAGAAAAAGGTACACCAACAGCAACTGATCAGCTATACCTTATTGACGACGACATCCAAGGGATTTATTATATCGCAATTCTGAATATGCAACTGCCGAATGAAAAACAACAACCAAAAGAGCTACAAGTTTTTATTGAGTTTTATTTTAAATACATCCCTGAAGGATTGGGTTATCCCGAATTGCTAATTGACGAAAGCAAAGGATTTTCCAAAGATTTTTCAAATTATTCTTTTGCTACCTATAAGGACAGCACTTTGATTTATAAATTTGGAAATTATTTATACCCAACTATTTACGGTCAGCTAGCCCCCAATGGAAGTCAAGTTTTCGATCAAAGCAGCTACAAGCACGTGATTCAAGCCTCCGACCAAAACAAAATCATCGTGGTCAGTTTGCCCTTAAAATCATGGGCCACCAGGTTGGCGCCTTTTTCGTTTTTCTTTTTGTTGCTCACCCTGCCTTACTTCTTATTTTTTTGGCTCGGGATCTACAAAAAAAACGGATCGTTATTCAAGTTAACCTTTAAAGCAAAACTTCAGCTGCTCATTATCAGCTCACTTTTACTGTCGTTTGTACTCATCGGAATGGGTACAATCTATTATATTACAGATGTTTACAATAAAAAAAATAACGATTTTCTTTTCGAGAAAACACAATCAATACTTATCGAGCTGGAGCATAAACTCAAAAATGAAAACCTCAACCGCCCCGATCTTAGAGAGTATCTGCACCAACTATTGCTCAAATTCTCGTTGGTCTTTTTCTCCGACATCAATATTTATGGTCTGAATGGCGAACTTATTGCCTCATCGCGCTACGATATTTTCGACCAGCAGCTGCTCTCGCGACAAATGAATCCGCAAGCATTTGAAGCATTACATTTTCAAGAAAAATTGTTTTTTTTACACGAAGAAAATATCGGAAACAGCCGTTACCTTTCGTCGTATATTCCGTTCAAGAACGAAAAGGGCAGTGTTTTTGCGTACATCAACCTTCCTTATTTTGCCAAAGAAAGCGAAATGCGCAACGAAATTTCGGCATTGGTGCTTACATACATCAATTTGTTTTTAGTGATTTCGGCAGTTGTCATTTTGTTGGTGCTTTTGCTTTCGCGTAAGCTTTTACAGCCCTTGCAGATGATTCAGGAAAAGATGCGCTTGCTGCGTATTGATCGCGTGAACGAGAAAATTATTTGGAAAAGTAAAGACGAACTAGGGCAATTTGTGGCGCAATACAACACTTTGATAGACGAGCTGGCCGAAAGTGCTGAGCGTTTGGCCCGTTCAGAAAGGGAAAGCGCTTGGCGCGATATGGCCAAACAAGTGGCCCACGAAATTAAAAATCCGCTCACACCTATGCGTCTAAGCGTGCAATATTTGCTTCGTGCCTGGGACAATAACGATCCCGATATTGCCAATAAAATCAAACTCACATCGCAAACGCTTATTCATCAAATAGATACGTTGTCGTCAATTGCGGGCGCCTTTTCCGATTTTGCCCGTATGCCGGTAAGTACCCCCCAGCAAATCAATTTGGCACAATGGCTCAAGCAGTTGATTGTATTGTTCGACAACAATACCAACATCCGATTCGAGACCCAATTTGAAGAGGAGGAGCAGAGTTGGATTTCGGCCGATCAAGACAATATGAACCGCATTTTTACCAACTTGATCAAAAACAGTCTTCAAGCCATAGGCGATAAGCCTGACGGAATCATCCGGTTGAAAATGAAACCCGAAAATCAACAGCTTTTGATCGAGCTCAGCGACAACGGAAAAGGAATGAACCCCGAAGAAGCCAAGCGTGTTTTTACACCTAACTTCACCACCAAATCGAGCGGAATGGGCATCGGCTTGGCCATGGTAAACAACCTTGTCATCCAAGCCGGAGGAACCATCTCCTTTGCCACCGAACAAGGAAAAGGCACTGTGTTTTATCTTCAATTACCTTTGCACCCTTCATGGCACACAACCCAATAAAAAGTTTGGCCGGCCAAACTGCTGTTTATGGCATGGGAACCATCGTTCCCCGTTTACTCAACTATATGCTGGTGCCCATCTACACCCGCGTGTTTGAGGATCAGGCTACCTATGGCCAAATCACTGAGCTGTATGCTTATATCGCTTTTTTAATGGTTTTTTTGACCTATGGCATGGAAACGGCCTTTTTTAGGTATGCCCAAAAAAATGATCCAAAAAAGGTGTTCAACACCACCATGTCGGCCATTTTGCTCACCACAGCAGTTTTTTTACTCTTCGTTTTTCTATTTTATAATTCTATTACCGATTGGATGCAGTATTCCGGAAACAGCGAATACATCCTCATCGTGGCTTTAATTGTGGCTTTCGATGCCGTGTCGGCCATTCCATTTGCTATGCTTCGTAAGCTCAACAAAGCACGTAAGTTTGCCATAATCAGGTTAGTGAATGTTTTTCTTACTGTGGGCTTAAACTTGCTCACCATCATTGCTTTTCCGGTGTTTTTTACCCAAATGGCTATGCAGTGGTTTGGAAACGAAACAGGCCTTGTTATTTGGGTGTTCATCTCCAACTTTTTGGCAAGTGTGTTGAGTTTACTGATGTTGGGTTCACTTTTTCGTTCGTTCAAATGGTCGTTTGACAGCGTTTTGCTCAAAGCGATGCTGCGTTACGCCTGGCCAATCCTTGTGATTGGCCTTGCCGGAATGGTGAACGAAATGTTAGATAAAATACTGTTGAAATACCTATTAAAACCCGAAGAACAACCCATGGTGCAACTTGGCATTTACGGTGCCAACTACAAATTGGGTGTACTGATGACGCTCTTCATTCAAATGTTTCGGTTTGCTGCCGAGCCTTTCTTTTTTGCCGAGGCCGAAAAAAAAGATGCACCCCATCTGTTTGCAAGGGTGATGAATTATTTTGTCATCGTAGGCTTGCTCATCTTTTTAGTTGTGATGCTGTATATGGATATTTTCAAAATTTTAATCGGTGAAAGATACCGCGAAGGTCTTTATATCGTGCCTATCGTGCTGATGGCCAACCTCGTAAACGGAGTATATTACAATCTCGCCATTTGGTACAAACTCACCGACCGCACCCTCAGCGGAGCGTATATTGCCCTCGGTGGTGCTGTAATCACCATCGTGCTCAACGTTTTGCTCATTCCTTCTTTTGGTTATCACGGCGCGGCCTGGACACGTTTGCTTACCTACGTATTGATGATGTTGGTATCCTTTTATTGGGGGCAAAAAGTGTATAAAATACCCTACAACGTTGGCCGTTTGTTGGTGTATGCCGCTTTGGCTCTGTTGCTGTTTTTCGTTAGCAATTATTTCATTGCCTTTTCACCCGTCGTAAACATCGCACTCAATACCCTTATCATTGGTCTTTTCGCCTTTACCGCTTTTAGATATGAAATGAAACATGCCCCCGAGCCAACTGCCGATGCTTAGCAGCTTACCTTTGAAAAAACACCAGCACAGCCGGATTTGTATCAACTATTTTGTTAACGATTCAAATTTTGACCCTTCCTTTGGTTATGGCTTTTGCATACTTCCTCTGCTTGAACATAATTCTCTATTTTTGCCATGATTTTTTTTGAAACTCAAATCCATGCAAATCAACATCGTTAACCACTCCAACAATCCTTTGCCGGCTTACGAATCGCTTCATGCCGCTGGAATGGACTTGCGCGCTAACCTCGATAAACCTATTACCCTGAATCCTTTACAACGCACTTTGGTGCCTACTGGATTACATATTGAGCTGCCCATCGGGTTTGAAGCACAAATCAGGCCACGAAGTGGTTTGGCTTTTAAGCATGGCCTCACCCTGCTCAACAGCCCGGGCACCATTGATGCCGATTACCGCGGCGAGATTAAAGTCATTCTCATCAACCTTTCCGATCAGGCGTTTACTATCCACCACGGCGAACGTATCGCGCAAATGATTGTAAGTAAGCACGAAAGTGTACAATGGGAAAACGTTGAAATTTTATCCGAAACCCATCGCGGAGAGGGTGGTTTTGGCCACACCGGAAAACAATAACTTACTTTTTAATTCTACAAAACATCACCAATGAACATTATCATCCCCATGGCAGGAATGGGCAAACGACTTCGCCCACATACCTTAACTACACCCAAACCGCTATTGCCCGTGGCCGGTAAGCCCATCGTGCAAAGGCTGGTTGAAGACATTGCCAATGTTGTTACCGAACCCATCGAAAGGATCGCTTTCGTGATCGGAAATTTCGGTCCCGCCGTTGAACAACAATTGCTCGACATTGCGCAAAGTGTTGGTGCTAAGGGTAGTATTCATTATCAAATCGAGGCCTTGGGAACGGCCCATGCCATACTGTGCGCCCAAGAGGCATTGGTAGGAAAAGTTTTGGTGGCTTATGCCGATACCCTATTTCGGGCCTATTTTAAACTCGACGACAACAAACAAGGCGCCATCTGGGTGAAAAAAGTTGATCAGCCTGAACAGTTTGGTGTGGTGAAACTAAATGACGACGGGAGCATCGAGGGTTTTTATGAAAAACCGAAAAGCTTTGTTTCTGATATGGCCATCATTGGGATTTACTATTTTAAAGATGGTGAATACCTCCGCGCTGAGCTGCAAAACTTGCTCGATAAAAAAATTACCACAGGCGGTGAATATGGCATCACGGATGCCCTGCAAAACATGATGAAAAAAGGAACCATTTTTCATACCGAAAGTGTGGAGGCATGGCTCGACTGCGGCAACAAAGATGCCACCGTTGACACTAACCGACAAGTTTTGGCTTATGCCATGGATCAAATGCAGATTGATGACTTCATCTCAGCCGAAGCCGATGTGGATGAAGCCATCATCATCGAACCATGTTTTATCGGCAAAGGAACCATCATTACACATTCGGTGATTGGTCCCTATGTTTCAATAGGCGAAAATGTTACCATTCACCAATCCATCATTCGCAACAGCATCATTCAAAACAATGCCATTATTGAAGGCAAGCACCTCAACAATAGCATGATAGGTCAACATACTTCCCTCACCGGAAGATTTACCGAAATGAGTCTCGGCGATTATAACGAAATAGCCGATGAATAAAAACTTCATGCCTTCGCGATATTTCTTCTGGAGTAAACTGTTGTTAACCAAAATTTTTCCGATTGTTTTTTTGGTTTCGGCTTTATTTTTTGTGTTGATTCCCCAATCAGCAACAGCCCAAAAGAAGAAAAAACAAACCATGAGCACGGCCGAAAGCGACAGTCTGCGCCTGATGGCACAACGTAAAAATGCCGTCCTTTTTTCCGATGGTCTCCGCGAACGACTTTCGGGCAACGATGCCAAAGCCACCGAAAATTTTGAAGCAGCTTTATCGGTTTTGCCCGATGACGATGGAAGTATGTATGAACTCAGCGACCTCTACGCCCGTAAAGGTCGTTACGATGAATCGCTTGCCATGATGCAAAAGGCCACCACCCTCAAACCCGGAAACGAATGGTACAAAATTCGAATGGCCCAGTTGTACAAAGTAAAAGGCGACTACAAATCTTATGCTGAAGTTTTTCGCGATTTGCTGAAACTCAAACCCGATAACATTGATTATTACGGTGAACTGTCGTCAGCCTTGATGGCGCTCGAAAAATACGACGAAGCACTTGACGTTTTCAACGAAATTGAGAACCAAATTGGTGTAAATGAACCCCTTTCGTTTCAGAAACACAACATCTATCTCGCCCTCAATAAGCCGGATAAAGCCATCAAAGAGATCGAAAAACTCTCTGCCGTCTTTCCTTATGAAACGCGCTACCTCACCATGTTGCACGACCTCTACAAAAAGAACGGTCAACGCGAAAAGGCTTTGGAGATGCTGCAAAAAAGTGCAGAAATCAATCCCAACGATCCTTATACCCACATTTCCTTGGCAGAGTATTACCGCGATCAAGGTAAAGAAGATCAAGCTTTTGAATCTTTGTTGAAGGCTTTTGAAGGAACTGAACTTGATGTGGACAACAAAATTCAAATCATGCTGCTTTGGTTTGATGGGCAAACCTATTCCGACGAGATGAACCAAAAGGTTGAACGCATTGCCGCCGTACTTTTGAAAGCAAACCCTGAGAGTGCGCGCGGCTACCAAATTTATGCTGATGTTTATATGCGCCAGCAGAAATTTGAACAGGCCCGCACCAACATTTTAAAATCTTTCGACTTCGATAAAAACAACTACCAAATGTGGGAAACGCTGTTGTATGCCGACATCCAGTTGCAAGATTTTACTTCACTCGCCCAACATGCTTCCCAAACCAACGGCCTCTTTCCCGAGCAACCCTTGCCTTACCTTTTCAATGGCATTGCGCTTTTTCAACTGCATAAATATCCCGAAGCGCTGACTGCTTTTGAAACAGGTCGGAAATTTGTGGTCCGCAACGACAAGCTTTTGGCTGAATTTCACAGCAATATTGGCGACACTCAGCACCGACTGAAAAACACTGCCGCCTCAGATGCCGCGTATGAAAAATCGCTTTCCATTCAGCCGGACAACGCATTGGTGCTCAACAATTACGCTTACTATTTGTCGTTGCGCGGCGAAGACCTCGACAAAGCGCATCAGATGGCTGAAAAAGCCCTTGAACTGGAGCCCGATAATGCTTCCTACCTCGATACCTATGCCTGGATATTGTTTCAACAGAAAAACTTTACTCAAGCCCTCATTTGGATTGAAAAGGCCATCGAAAAGTCGGTGGAAGTCAATGGAACACTTCTAGAACATTATGGCGACATACTGTTTCATCTCGGTCGTGCCGACGAAGCCGTTCAACAATGGCAGAAAGCTACTGCTGCCGGTGAAACTTCTGCGCTGATACAAAAAAAGATCAACAACAAAAAATACTATGAATAAAACTGCTGTCAACAGCTTCAAAAAAATTCTATTTGTTGCCTTTTTATGGGTCGCTGCCATAGCCTGCACCACGCCGCGAAGCATCATCAAAGCACCATTAAAAAGCCAAGGCGAAAGCTATCTTTTAGAAAAAATGAGCGCTGCCGAAACAAAATTTACTTCCCTCAACACCCGTATCAACATTACGCTTGTGGATGAAAAGAAAAGCAAAACCAACCTCAACGGTCAGCTGCGTATCCTCAAAGACAGCATTATTTGGATTTCTCTTTCGCCGGCTTTAGGCATCGAAGCGGCCCGCTTGGTGCTTACACAAGATTCCATCAAATTCATCAACCGGCTTGATAAAACTTATTTCGTCGGCGATTTCAATTTCGTCAACCAAATTTTTGGCACCACCCTTGACTTTGACATGGTGCAGGCCATCATAACCGGAAACGATATGGAGAACTATGACAAAGAAAATTTCAGAGGCAGCATTGATCAACTTGAATATAAACTATCAGCTACCAACCGCTTAAAACGAAAAAAAATTCTCAAACAAACGGATACCCCTAACGTGCTTGTTCAAAATATTTGGCTCGACCCGTCAACCTTTAAAATTACCCGTATCAACCTCAAAGAGTTTAACAACGAAAACATAAAACTACAGGCCACCTACAGCGATTTCGAAACCATCAACAACCAACTTATTCCTCAAAGTATTCAATTTGAATTACATGGAGGCAAAAAATTAAATCTTTTTTTCAATTATTCAAAAATTGAAATTGACAACCGGCTGTCCTTTCCTTTCAAAGTGCCCGACAGCTTCAACAAAATGAAGTAATTTTACCCCCTATGCAGCCAAAGAGTTTTTGTTTCCTTTTGCTATTGTTGTGGATCGTAATGCCCACGCGAACCCTTGTTGCGCAAGAGAAAAGAACTGAACTCGAAAAGACCAAAAAACAACTCGAAGAGGAAATCAACCTCACCAACCAGCTGCTCGAAGAAACTAAAAAGTCGAAAATATTGAGTTTGAATGAACTCAATATGCTGCAAGCAAAAATCCGCAAACGCCAAAACCTCATTGCTACGCTGCAAAAACAAATCCAGAATACCGATAGCAGGCTACAACGAACCCGAAACGACCTAAAAAAAACCCAAAACGAACTTTCACAACTCAAGAAAGAGTATGGCAAAATGCTTGTTTTTGCCAATAAAAACCGCAATGGCCTCAACAAATTGATGTTTCTTTTTGCTGCCGATGACTTTAACCAAGCCTATCGTCGCCTGAAATACCTACAACAGTACAGCAGTTTGCGCAAACGCCAAATTGAACGCATGACAACGGCCCAAGCCCAACTCAACAACCAAAAAACACAACTCGAAGAAGAAAAAATTGAAAAAACACGCCTATTTGATGATGAACAAAAACAACAGGTGCTGCTCTCCAACGAGCAGAAACAGGTAAATCAAACGGTAAGAAAAATCAGCGACCAAGAAAAGAAACTTCAAAAAGATATCCGCAGCAAAGAGCAAGAAGCCCTCAAGCTTCAACGACAAATAGAATCCATCATTGCCGAGGAGATTAGAAAAGCCCAAAACCGAAAAACCGAAAACAAAACGGCCTCGCCCGACAAGCTGTCGAACCTCACCCCCGAAGAGATCAAGCTCAGCAACAGCTTCACCCAAAACAGAGGCAAGCTGCCCTGGCCGGTAGAGCGTGGCATCATTTCATCGCGCTATGGCGAACAACCCCATCCTGTACTTAAAAAGGTAACCATCAAAAACAATGGCATTGACATTGCCACCCCCGCCGGCAGCGAAGCACGTGCTGTTTTCGATGGTGTTGTAGTTAGCGTGAACCGCATAACACCTACCAACAACGCGGTCATCCTGCGCCACGGCGACTACTTTACCGTCTATTCAAACCTCGAGCAAACCTATGTCAAACGTGGCGACAACGTGTCAACCAAACAACTGCTGGGGAGTATTCATACCGACAAAATCGAAGGAAAAACGGTCATCCATTTCGAGCTCTGGCAAAACAAAAACCTCGTCAACCCCTCGCTCTGGTTAGCCGATTAGGAGTGATGAGTGAACAGTGAAGAGTTCTTGCGTCAGCCCCATTAAATTAACCATTAACCATTAACCATGTTATGATTGATTTACAACTGAGCTTTCACGTGATTGGAATTGTCAAGTAAGTGTAGAAAAGTGAACCTAAATTTCTTCAGAAGCGATCAATACAAAGCTTATAAGGGGTCAAATTATTTGATCTGACAATTTTTGGTTAAAATAGGGGATAAAGTGGACTAAAATCTTACCGAAACACCGATACTCATTTCTTTGTAATATCCTAGTTTCAAAGGCTGAATGAATGGCATGTTGAGCTGGTCTAATTAAACTGGACAGAAATATTTACCTTTAAGAATAATTTCTGATCTATGAAAGAGAACCGTCGTAAATTTAGTTCATCCTTTAAGGCTGAGGTAGCCCTTGAAGCGGTCAAAGGCATGCAAACAATTTCAGAGATAGCTCATCACTATGAGCTTCATCCTGTGCAAGTTTCACAATGGAAAAAAGAGTTTATCGAACACTCAGCCGAAGTTTTTGAGGATGATCGTAAACAAAAGGAAGAGCTGGAACGTCTTAGAAATGAGCGAGATCAACTCTACAGGCATATCGGCGAATTGAAAGTTGAGAATGACTGGTTTAAAAAAAAATTGCTGTAATGAGTGTACAAG
>JAEWWJ010000038.1 GCA_023396415.1 Bacteroidota bacterium | reverse complement strand
CCCCCTGATAAAGTTTCAATTGAATAATTTGGGTTTAAGACTTGATTCAGACATAAAGCAACTCGTTGAAAATTCAGACAAACCAGAGGTTGGTGATTTTGTCATCTGGTCTTTAACAACTTTGCATAACAGGCTTTTAGAAAAGCATAAAGAAACATTTTGGGTTGAAGCAATAAGCACTTTCGTTGATGGAAGAGAGTATTTTCAATATTCGATTGTGGAACATACTAAAAAACCAATCAAATCTCAATTTGCCATTTTGGTTGATCAAGGAATAATCACACTTGACCATTTGATAAAACGAAATTCAAATGGTAAAATAGTAGAAAAAGGCCCAATATTTAAAATCAAACCTAAAGGACTTGATTTACTATTTCCTCCAAGTGAAAAATATAATTTGATATAATCTGTCGGAATACAAGTGTTCATCCATACTTCCGTTAGAGCGGTTGTTAATTCCCTTTCTTGTTACCTTTGCAAAAATGAAATCCATGTCAGGCCAGAACTTTAATTTTCTCGACCACATACAATCCCCTGCCGATTTACGCGGATATTTGCCCGATCAACTGCCTTTGATTGCCGATGAGCTGCGCAGTTTTATCCTCGATGTAGTGGCCACCAAGCCCGGTCATCTCGGTGCTTCACTTGGGGTGGTAGAACTTACCGTTGCACTGCATTATCTTTTTAATACGCCCGATGACAAGCTGGTTTGGGATGTGGGCCATCAGGCTTACGGCCATAAAATTCTCACCGGACGAAAAGACCGCTTTTCTACCCTTCGACAGTGGAACGGCATCAGCGGTTTTCCGGTGCGCGTAGAAAGTCAATACGATACTTTTGGAACAGGACACGCTTCAACAAGCCTTTCGGCGACGATCGGAATGGCGGTGGCATCGTCCATCAAAGGTGAAAAGGACAGAAAACACATTGCCGTTGTGGGCGATGGCGCCATCACCGGCGGAATGTTTTTTGAAGCCTTAAATCAAGCGGCAAGTTTGGATATCAATGTGTTGATTGTGCTCAACGACAACGGAATCTCTATTGACAAGAGTTCCGGTGCCCTCAATGATTATTTGTTTAAGCAACGCCAAAAAAAATCAGATATTGATATTGAAAGTCCTCTTTTTGAATCGTTTGGCATTCGTGTGGCCGGGCCGATAGACGGCAATAACCTTAATGAATTGTTGCCGGCACTCGAAAGGGTGAAGGCTTGGCGTGGCGTAACACTTTTGCATGTGATCACCACCAAAGGCAAAGGCTTTGAACGGGCTGAACGGGAGCAGGTACTTTTTCACGCGCCGGGTACTTTCGATCGCGTTACAGGAACAACGCCCGAACTGCAAAACAACCCGGGCCAGCTTCCTTTGTACCAACAAGTTTTTGGCGAAACTCTTGTAGAATTGGCTGCACAACAAGACAATATCGTTGGCATCACCCCCGCTATGCCCACCGGAAGCTCACTCAATTTGATGATGAAGACCTTTCCAAAAAGAGCTTTTGATGTGGATATTGCTGAGCAACACGCCCTCACTTTTGCAGCCGGTTTGGCTACCCAAGGCATGAAACCTTTTTGTGTGATTTACTCCACCTTTCTACAAAGGGCTTACGATCAGCTCATTCACGATGTGGCATTGCAGCAATTGCCTGTGGTGCTGTGTGTGGACAGGGCCGGATTGGTGGGCGACGACGGAGCAACCCATCACGGTGCTTTTGACCTGGCATTTTTGCGCTGCATTCCGAATGTGATTTTGGCCGCGCCGATGGATGAAATAGAGCTGAGAAACCTGATGTTTACCGCCGCCAAAACCGAAAAAGGACCTTTTGTCATTCGTTATCCGCGCGGAAAAGCCCTACATGCCAACTGGAAACAAAGCTTTGAAACCATTGAAATAGGGAGCGGACGGCGGTTGCGCAAAGGTCGAAACATAGCCGTGGTAAGCATCGGCCACCAGGGAAATTTTGTTGTGGAAGCCCTCAACCGACTCGAAGAAAAGGGTGTTTTTGTTGCGCATTATGATTTGCGCTTTTTGAAACCTCTGGATGAGCAACTTCTAAAGGAGGTGTTTCAACTTCATACAACCATAGTAACCGTTGAAGATGGCGTCATCAGTGGAGGTATGGGATCGGCTTTGATGGAGTGGGTACAGGAGAAGGGTTACAGCAATAAAATTGTACGTTTGGGCATCCCCGATCATTTTATTGCACATGGTTCAACAGCGCTATTACAAGCCCATTGCGGTTACGATGCGCAAAGTATTTATGATATAATACTTTCAATCACTGTGGATTTATGAAATACTACTTTGTTATACTCCTATCATTTTTTCAATGAAGAACAGCTTTAAAGTGATTGGCTTTGATGCCGATGACACCCTGTGGATCAACGAACCATATTTTCGCGCTTCCGAAAAGGAGTTTTGTGCACTGCTGAAGGATTATAAATCGCCCGACGAGGTGGCGAAAGTGCTTTTTGTGAATGAAGTTCGCAACCTTACTTTGTATGGATATGGCGTGAAAGCCTTCATGCTTTCGATGATTGAAACGGCCCTTGAGTTGTCAGAAAACAAGCTGCCCGGAACCATCGTGAGTGCCATCATAGAGCTGGGCCGTAAGCAGTTGAATCATGAGGTGGTTTTGTTGGATGGCATCACTGAAATGCTTCAGCAGCTCCATCAAAAAGGCCAAAGAATGGTGTTGATCACCAAAGGCGATCTGCTCGACCAAGAACGAAAACTATCCCGCTCGGGCCTCGATCAATTTTTTCACCATGTGGAGGTGATGAGCGAAAAACACGAAGAAAATTACCTTCATTTGCTTGAGTTTTTGCAGGTTGAACCCCATGATTTTTTAATGATCGGCAACTCCATAAAATCCGATATCCTTCCTGTACTCAATATTGGTGGTTATGGGTTCTACATTCCTTTTTACGAGATTTGGGAGCATGAAATAACCCACGAAAAAATAAACAACCCCCGCTTTTTTGAAGTGGACCACATCAGCGAGATTTACCCCTTGCTTGGCCTATGAAAAAGATTGTTGTTGAACATTGGAACCGAAAAGAACACTATCATTTTTTCAAGGCGTTTGACGAACCTTTTTTTAGTTTTGTGACCCATGTGCCATGCCAAAATGCCTATCATTTTGCCAAAGACAACCGAATTTCATATTTTGCGCTTTATTTGCACTGTTCTCTGGTGGCTGTCAACGCTTTGGAAGCCTTTCGTTACCGCATCGTTGACGATGAACCGGTGGTGTTTGAAGCTATTCATGCCTCCTCCACCATTGGCCGCAACGACGATACTTTTGGCTTTTCTTTCATCCCTTACCGGCCCGATTTTGAAGCATTCAACCAAGGATTGCAAGCCGAAATAGAAGCGGTTAGGAATTGTAGCGGTCTTCATTTCAATGAGTTGATGCAACGTGCCGACCTCATTCACTACTCATCCATTCCGTGGATATCGTTCACAGCACTTTCACACCCTCGAATTTTTGGCAACGACGCTGGAATACCTAAAATTACTTTTGGGAAGATGTTTCAACAACAAGACCAACTGCTGCTGCCGGTGAGCGTTTGTGCCCATCATGCCCTCATGGATGGACTGCACGTCGGTCGTTTTTTTGAGTTGTTTGAAAATAAAATGGCTGATTTATAGCTCGCTGATTCTTTTTATTGATATTTGTCTGCTTGTTGTTGTACAACAGCTTTATTTAGGGTCTGCTGAAAAACTCAAGGCCGACTTTTTCAAGCCGGCCTTGAGTTTTTTAAATTGTGTCCGGAATCAGTTTTTTATCCTTAATACTATTATTATCTTCCTGAAATGTATCGCAGCGTGCTGAAAAATGATCATTCCAAGGGCTTATTTCTGCAGATTTTATTCTCGGTAGAGATTAACAACAACCCATAGTATGGGAACAATCAGCTGAATACCAAATATCAATGTAACGATCACAGAAGCCCTCAGTGACCCTGCGTAAAACACCGCAGCCAGAACCAATAAGTTAATAACAAGACTCACAAGATAAATCAGCCTGTTTGTCTTGTTGGAATAAAATGGTTTTAAAACTTCCAGTAGCGTTTTTCCATTTCTATCCCTGTCAGGCTTTTTGACATCCTTCTTTATAATAAAATAAAAAGTAGTCACCAGCAATACCAAGGCAAAAATCGAAAAGATGATAATCGAAGGAAGTGCTTCGAAATACCATGAAACTGCCAACATAGCACCATTAAGAATCGAAGATATAATTCCGTTTAGAATCAATCTTTTTCTGTAATTCATTGCCAGGTAGGCATTAAAAAATTTTGAAATGATTTTCATAACAATTAATTTAATCAAATTATAGCAATAACATTTAATTCATAATTACTTTAATCTACAATGTTTTCAGATTTATAAAGTGATGATAATTGCTCAAGAATACTCAATAATCATCGGCATATTAGAAATTCTCAATAATTTGCTTGTGGTATGAAATGGACTAGGATTGAAATTATTATATAAAGCTAATTCCCAACAACCTCCAGCAATAGTTCCACCTAAAGCTCCGCCTATAGCACCACCAACAATACCAGTTACAATAGCTGCTCCTGCCGCAGGGGGAGCCCAAGCAAGAGCCGTGGCAATTGTGCCTGCTGTTGCGCCACCACCTATAATCCCGCCTATAAGACCACTTAATATTCCAGTTTTAGTACATGACAAAAATTTTAAATAGCTGAATATCAATTAAATATGTTAATAATTTTTTGATAACTAATTACAAAAAAGTGATTTAAAATACTGGCATTCAGTATCTTGCAAGAAATATTTCGAAGTATGACCGCAAGACACACAAACACCAGTATCGGGAGTAAAAATAGTATTTTAGTTTCAACACTTATTGAAATTTTTGGGCAAAACATGAATTTAGCCCGAATAAAGTTTTTTTGCTTATTCATTAG
>JAEWWJ010000003.1 GCA_023396415.1 Bacteroidota bacterium | reverse complement strand
TTTAGACCACAAAAGAACAATAAACAGCCTCTCAAATATTCAAATCTCAAATCAAAAGCATCAATTTAATTCCATTCTAAGAACCCTCTATGCTTTAGCCTTTAGGCTCCACATCTCGGTGCAACATTCGACCCTCGCTGGGGTTGGTCATTAATAAATGTCTTGTACTATTTTCTATAAACAAGTGACCCTGCTTGGGTCAAGCCCGACCCCAGCGGGGTCGTATGTTTATAGAAGATGTTGACAATGGATAATCCTCGACCCCAGCGGGGTCGCATGTTTATAGCCCCAACAAACAGATGATACCCCGACCCCAGCGGGGTCCTATATTGCTTATGCCTACCAAAAAAACAACCAATCCCCACTGGGCGTAGATGCTGCGTCTATGTCGCTTCAAATTTTACACGGGGCGGAGTATTCATTGCGCCTAGCCGAAATGTCGAACTTCCTCAATTCTTGAAACGAAACAATCAATTTCATTCCATTCAAAAAACCCA
This sequence comes from Bacteroidota bacterium, assembly GCA_023396415.1. Lineage (GTDB taxonomy): Bacteria > Bacteroidota > Bacteroidia > Bacteroidales > F082 > JALNZU01. The sequence continues at coordinate 4,811 of JAEWWJ010000003.1, read as the reverse complement.
ATCTTGTCCCACACGTGCGGGATTGAATTTTAAATCTTGAATCCTTTCATTGGAATAAAAAGATGATTTCCTTTGTCTGATCAACAGATGTCGTCCACAATCATGCGTAACTTCACTTCTGTTCCTGCAAAAAACAGCCCTCCATTGCACGCTATGGAAGAGTCGGACTTGTTGCTCGCCGTCAGGCAAGGCCATTCAGCGGCCATGACTGAACTCGTTGAGCGCAACATTGCCGCCGTTTCGCGGGTGGCCAAAGCTATGCTGGGGAACACGCCCGAGGCGGAAGATGTGGTGCAAGAAACGTTTATCCGCTTTTGGAGCCACATCAACAGTTATCGCCACGAAGCCAAAATCTCTACTTTTCTAACGCGAATCGCCATCAACCTTGCCATCAACGAAAGCCGTCGCCATCAAAAACGACAAGCCGTTGAGCGTCCGCTCGATGGAATGACGCTCAACCCTCAGCGGTTTCCGCAAACGGTACAAAACACGCCGGGCGATGATGCGGAACATCTGCACATGGCTTTACAAGAACTCGATGATAACCAGCGTGCTGTTGTGGTGCTGCGTATGTTACAGGGCTATTCCACCAAAGAAACGGCCCAAATCCTTGATATCCCTTTGGGGACAGTACTTTCACGCCTTTCACGGGCACTCGATAAACTCAAGATAATCCTGATTAAATATGACAACGTATGAAAAAGTCAAATGAAAATATTCTGATAAAAGGGCTTCTGCATGAACTCAGTCCCGAAGAGGAGCCCTTGTTTCAACAGCTTTTGGAAGAAAAGCCCGAAGCGGTGCAAACCCTGCATCAATGGGAAAAAGTAGTGCTTTGTCTCCGCAGCTTTGAAGGGTCGTTGCGCAGCGGCCTTTTGGCTTCAACCCTTGAGCGAATCACCCAAATGGAAGCCCTGAAACAACGTCAGTTCCAGCGCTATAAGCTCATCCGCAATATCAGCTTTTCAACTGCCGCTGCCTTGCTGTTATTGCTGCTCTATGTCGTGCTTCAAGAAAACGCCCTCAATCTCGACGGGCTTCTCGGCATCGCCGGATTAAAATCGGACGATTTCACCAATCTCCTCGCTAACTATTAAACGACAAAGTCACTCACAATGAAAACAAAAACAATCCTTCTTCTGGTGCTTACCTTGTTGATGGGAATCCTGATTGGAGCCTTAACAACGGGCAGGGTAACCCGCTATCGCGTGGAAAAAATCAAGTCGTGGAACACCCGCGAAGGCTTCCGAAATCACCTTTTCGACATCATGGAAGCCACCGAAATGCAGCAAAAAGCACTCATCCCGGTCTTGGATTCTTTCAGCAATATTCACTGGCAGCTCATGAATAAAAATTGGGAAAACCAAAACAAATTTTACGACAGCATGTACCAAGCCATTCAACCCATGATGGATGAACAACAGTTCGACCGACTGATGAATCATCGCAACAAAATGCGTTTGGATCGAGAACGCAAAAAGGAAAAACGAAAGTAAATGATTAATTGTTCATGATTAATGGTTAATGCACTTATCTCGCGTCAGGCCCTTTTCACTTGCCTCTCTTCACTTGTCACTCTCAAAATACCGTTCACTATTCACTATTCACTGTTCACTATTCACTATTCACTATTCACTCCTGAATATGCTTTTCCTCTACCTGAAGAATCTCATAAGTATCAGCATTATAGACGAATGCAATAATGGAAACATGCGAGGCATTGTAAATACTGCTCAATGAATTGGTATAGGATTTTGTAAACTCGGCACCGGTGGTGCTTTGCCCGGCCATGGCGAGGTCTTCGCCCCAGCTTCCGTTCAGGCTTTCGCGCAGCACGTGCCGATGTACATAATCAGTAATGGTAGCACCACCCAATGAAGTGTCATTGTTGCGTTGGGCACTCACAATGCTGTCTTCAACCACACACGCAATAATTTTTAGGGCGGGGTCTAAAGTTTGGGTGATTTTAGCTTGGAGATCCACTTTCAAACTTCTGTTGGTGGCGTTGTAATCGGTTACAATCTCTAACTGAATGGAAGCCTTGTCTTCGATGATGGCTGCTACGCTCGAACCCCAATCGCCGTTCTCGACGGTATAAACACCTTGAGTTTTTTGCCTGTTGACCATCCCTATGGGGTTTCCGGCTGCCGACATCCCAAAGAAGGTGTCCCAGGCATTGCCGGCCTCGGTGCGGTAATCATTGTTAAAAGGAGCAGCTTTAGGCTCAGCAAAATAACCGGCATGAATGGCCATCAAGATGAGTTTACCTTCGTAAAGATTCACAAGTTCGACAGCTTTTTTGGCGGCTGTAGGGCAATTCACGCAGGTGTGACCGGTATAATCTTCTAACAATACCTTGCGGGTTTGTTCCACTGCCGGTCCATCGCTACCTTGTTTATATGGCGGCTCAATTTTGTCGCAAGCCACAAAGCCTAAACTAACTAAAACGATGATGATAAGATACTTATAACGATTTTTCATGGAGTTGCTCAATTAAAAATTAGTAGAAATGGTAAGGGTTACACCGCTTGAAGCCGGAACCTGACGACAAACACCGCCTACACAAACAACGCCTTCGCTTTGGCGACCAAAAGTAAGGGCCAAACGGGTGCTTTCGTGGGTATAGCCACCGGAAACGGTATAATAATGGTTGCGCATATCCTTATCGGGATTGCCATAATTATACTGATCGCCAACAGCCAAAAACCACTTGGGAGCGATGGTATATTCTGCCATCAGCGCTGCCCAATCGCCTTCGTCTTGCTTGGTCCAAAGGGCCTGGGCTTCCACCCGCAAAGCGTTTCGGCTGGTAAGTCGGTAAGTGAAATCGGCTACTCCAATATGCGCTTCCACGGCCGGATCGCCGGTATGTCCTTCAATGGTAGCAATGTCATACAGCAGGTTCACGTATTGAACAGTTCCTTTCAGCTTGCTGTTGAAGCGTTTCTCAATCTCGAAATTGATGTCGCGAAAAAAGATATGATCGGAAACCTTGAAAAAATCGGAGGTGTAACCCAGCGTGCCTGCCGCTCCTATGCTGGTGCTGTCGTCAACGGCAGTGCGCACAATGTCATTCACTTGGCTGTAATTGAGGGCCAACCCGGTTCCATATTTCCCGCCTAGGAGGCTTCCTTTAGGAATTTTATAATTCACTTGAAACTGCAATCCCATCTCACCATTGGGTTGGGTGGCGTAGGGATATTTGGCGGTTAGACTGTAGGCATGGAGCCGATTGATAGGAGGTAGAAAGTTAATATCCAAGGCGTTGGATGAAACAGAGCGGTCGGATTTGAAGCTCATATTGTCAACCCTTTTCAGCTGAAGCACCACGCCCAATCCCTTTTGGGAATAAGAAAGTGAGCTTAAAATGGCCTGTCCTTCTTGATAAATGAAGTTATTCAACGATGAGGGATCATTGATTTTGTAAGCATATTCGGTCATTAAATTGAAGTTGCCTGCACCAAGGTTAAACCGACCTGAAAAGGCACCCACATTCTCGGGCAGATTGTAAACAGGGTCGGCATCACGTTGGTATTTGCTTACGGCACTGGCGCCAAGGCTGAGTCTAACACCCGATGACTCCCATCCGGCGATGGCATCGTTGAGGTTGAATTCGGCATCGGCACCCCTTACAAGGCCCCTGCTGTTGCGTTCAAATTTTTGCCAGAAAAAACGCTGTGTGCCATATACGCCTTTTAGGGTAAGTCCTTTCATGGGATAAAGCACCACGCGCATTCCGTTCATTGAGTTGTCATAGCCAAGCGTCCATTCTTCGTAAGTTCTAAAAATGAGGCCGTTACCAAACTGCTCATAGAAATTACCCACAGTAACTTCCACCAGATCGCTGCTGTACGAAGCCCACAGATAAGGAAATCCGTTGCCTTCCTGGCGGGGATCGAAACCGGCCATAGGCCCAAGAAAAGCTTCGTACCTCATGCCCGCCTTGAACTTTCCAAGGGTGTAAATGATGTTGCCAAAGCCATTGATGCCCACCTTGCGGCCTGCAATGGTAGAATCGGTGATACCTATGGCGGCATCGGGGCGATAAAACTGTACATCGGTTTGGAAGCTTCCGTTGACGGTGGCATTGTTTAAAAAATCTTGGGCCTCAACCGCTGAAATCATCAGCAGTGCAAGGAATGAAATCATCAGTTTTCTCATGGTGGAGTGGGACTAAATTTTACGCCGGTGAAGGTTATTTTTTTCCTACGAGTTTTTTAACTTTTTCATACAGCTCGTGTTCGGCTCCATCGAAGTATGCGGTGTGCTGCGAAACAATTTTACCGTTGCCGTCAATTAAAAAGGTGTGGGGAATCATATTCACGTTCATGGCCCTTTTGAAATCGCCGTTGGGATCGAGCAACACCTCAAACTCCCAACTTTTGCCTTTTACTAAAGGAGCAACACGGGCGGTTGAGCGTGAATCGTCAATAGAAACGGCATAAATCTTCACTCCGGTTTCTTTTTGCCATTCGGCATACAGCTCGTTAAAAGCATCGAGTTCTTTTTGGCAGGGCTTGCACCACAAAGCCCAAAAACTGAGGATCACAGGCTTGCCATCGTTAGAAATGTCGGAAGTGCTGAAACTTTGTCCTTCGAGGGTTTTAATCATCACCTTAGGCAAAGCACTTTCCTGTGCAGTAAGTTGCAGGCCGATAAAACCGACCAAAAGAAGAAGAAATAGTTTTTTCATCTGTATATAAATTTGTTAATTGTTTAATAATCAATAATTAAAGTTAAGAGAGTAAATTTTCATCTAGGTGCTCCGGCAAAGATTTCTCCAAGCTTGGCTACAACAATGGGTGCTTAAC
>JAEWWJ010000107.1 GCA_023396415.1 Bacteroidota bacterium | reverse complement strand
ATGCTACCCTGAAAAGAATACTTCGCAGGGTATAGGACGAAAGCTGACTTAAAAAGTGAAGTTCTTTGTTTTTCATTCTATCGTTTCGATTGAATCCTCAAAATTACGCAAACAAAACCTGATGTTCTGTTTTATGGCTTATGGGAATTGTGTTTACTGTTTTTATCTCAGCTTTCCCGTTGATTTTAGCCAAGCGGTTTCTTTCATTTTATAATCGGTTTTGGAGTCAATCCACTCGCTAAAAGCTTTTTGCCAGCTGGTTTGCGCCATTAAAAGCTCGGTAATGGTTTCCATTCCCACCTCATAATTATCTTGGGTTACGCGTAAATTTTCTTCGGCTTGTGCCAACGCCGTTTCACTCATTTGAATACGTTCCCAAGCCAGCATCACGTTCAGTCTGGCCTGTTCTGTTTCGAGTTGCAGCAAGTCAGAATTCTTTTCGAGTTCGAGTTCTTGAATTTCTTTGTCAATCTTGGCAGCTTTGATTTTTTTAATCCCTTCACCCCAATGAAACAGTGGAATTTTTACTGATGCCAAAACATTGAGGCTGGTGTTTGAAAAGTCGGTCTCACTCAACTTTATTCCTCCAATGTGGGTGTAAGCGGCCTGAAAACCTGCCGTGGGTAGAAAATCAGCCCTTGCCATTCTGATGTTCTGCTCCTGCATTGCCACGTTTTTCTGAAGCAGTTGATATTCAGGTCGGCCACTAATCGTTTCGTCTTTCAACGCTAATTCAGCAATGGGTTCGACTGAAACTGTTGTATCCACAGCCAAAATTTCGGTATTGAAGGGCAGCCCAGTGATGCGGCACAAGTTCATCCGGCTGAGTTCGAGACCGTTTTTTGCATTTTTCAGATTGAGCTTCGTATTGTTAAACTCTACCTGCGCCTTGAGCAAATCGTTTCGGTTTGACATGCCTACTTCTTTGGCATTGCTTGCTTTTTCAACCAACTCAGTTAACATTTCGACGGCCTGCTGCGCCAATTTTACTTTTTGCAACACAGAAATATGCGTCCAATAGGCATAGTCCACTTCTATGATGGTTTTCATTCGCTCCAATTCGATGTTTTCATCCGCCATTTCAATACCGATATTGGCCATTTTATTACCGGCACTGATTTTTCCTCCGGTGTAAATCGGTTGTTCCAACATGAGTGCGGCAACGTAAGCCCCGCTCAGACTGATATTGAGCGGCAACCAAGCATACATATTAAATATGGGATTGCCATCAGGTCCCATAACCGGGTATCCTGTAGATGGATCAATCATGAGGTTGGGCTCGAGTTGGCCGGTCAGCGGATTGGGTACTTGGGTGGGCAAAATCAGCTCCATTTCAATGTCCTTGTTTTGATATATTCCCATTCCCATGGCCGAAAAGGCAGGCAAGCGCATGGTTTTCACGGCAGCTTTTTGTGCTTCGGCTTTTTCAAGGTATTTGCCGGCCACTTTTAAATTTTTATTTTTTCCGAGTGCCATTTCCCTCGCCTGCTGTAGGGTCATTGACTCTTGAGCAGTGGCCTGCATCCAAGAAATCAGAAAAATTAAAAGCAGGATAGATATGTTTTTTTTCATGATATGATGTCTGTACTGTTTTCTGGTTTTTCAATTCGTTTCACGCCATAAAAAGCTGCATATAAAATGGGTACAAACAGCAAGGTGATGAGTGTACCAACAAGCAATCCGCTGATGATGGCCACGGCCATACTTGCATACATGGGATCGGTGAGCAAAGGAACCATTCCGAGGATGGTGGTAAACGATGCCAGCAACACCGGTCGTGTACGCGAAACCGTAGCGTTAATAAGAGCCGAATATTTTTCAGCACCTCCTGCAATCAGTGTTTCCGCTTCATCCAACAACACGATGGCGTTTTTCACAATCATCCCCATCAAACCAAAGGAGCCAATAATTGCCATGAAGGTAAACGGTTGTCCGGTCAAAATCATTCCGGGCACAATGCCAATAAAAGCCATCGGGATGCAGATCAATACGATAAGGGGTTTTTTAAAGTCGTTGAAAAGCAAAATGAGCGTAAGGATAATCAGCATGATGGAGATGGGCAGATAGCTGAAAATGTTCCGCAACGCATCCCCTTGTAGCTCATGTTCACCAATCCATGTGGCTGCGTAACCTTCAGGCAATGGAAGGTTTTCAATTTCTTTCAACATGAAGTTGCGCGCCTGTGCCGGACTGCTACCCTCCATCGGTTCGCACTGCACTTGAACGGCGCGTTGACCATTCACGCGCCTCACTATTTGCTCCTGCCAATCGAGATCAATGCCTCGTGTTACAGCGCTCAGCGGAACAGGACTGACCAAATCATTCACTAACTCATCCATGGTTTTCACTCCGATAAGCAATTCCCGGATGGCATTTTCATTCACTCCCGAAAGATTGGGCAACATGCTCCAAACGGGGATGTCTTCCAGATTTTGAATTCTTGAGCCGTCATTATTTCTCAATTTCATGACGATGCCCACACGTGATTGTCCTTCAAAATATTCACCAATGGGCAATCCGTCGGTAGCGGCCAGGATGGCATTGCTCACATCGGAGCGCGAAGTTCCCGCTCGGCTGGCGGCCTGCTGCGCATAGCGTACAACCAAAGCTTGTCCCATCGGCTCCCAATCATCTTCAATAGTGTAAGGATCAATGTATGGATTTTTCTTAAATATCCCCTTTGTTTGGGCACTTAAATCACGCAATACTGCCGGATCGGGGCCGCTCAGCTCCACCTCTACCGTATGCGTAGCTTTAATAGAAAGATTGTATTTCCGAATACGCGTGCGGGCATCCGGGAAATTGTTGTGCAAATAATCACTGAGTACCGGCCGCATGCGTACCATGGTTTCATAATCCTCAAAATCCACAATCAATTCACCGTAATTGTCTGATGGTTCACCCATTGGCCTCACCAAGCAATAGCGTGTTGGTGTTTGTCCATGACTGGAAACCACTTGTTGCACCTCATCAAGCGAAAGCAGGTGTGTGGAAATCTTTTGCAAATCTTCATTCACCTTTCGTGGACCGGCGCCGGCAGGAAGACGATACTCGATGTAAACTTGTTTGTAGTTAAAATCAGGGAAAAAGGTTTGTTTGATGTTTTGAAAGTTGAAGGCAGCCACAGCCAACAACAGCACCGCCACAATGAGTGTTGCCGTTTTGTAATGGAGCAACTGACCAAGTATTTTTCTCAACTTCCGGTATCCCCAGCTTTGATAAAGGGGTTTATCTGCCTTAGTTTTCTTGCTTTTAAGCAGTTTCTCAGCGAAAAGCGGCACCTGTGTGATAGCCAATGCCCAACTGATAAACAGCGAGATGCACAAAACCACAAACAAATCGCGGGCATACGTTCCGGCAGCATCATTTGAAAGGTAAACCGGCAAGAAGGCTGCCACTGCTATAAAAGTGGCCCCAAACAATGGCCAGGCCGTCCGGCTGGCCGGATGAATGAGTGCTTTTTTTCGTTCTACTCCTTTTTTCAAGTCAACCAGAATACCGTCAATCACCACTATGGCATTGTCAACCAACATCCCCATGGCCACAATAAAAGCACCGAGGGAAATCCGTTGCAAGGTGCCACCGGCCGCCAGTAAAATCGGAAAAGTAGCCAGAATGGTAAGTAACAAACCCGTTCCAATGATTACACCGCTCCGAAAGCCCATAAAAATCATCAGCACCACAATCACAATCACCACCGATGCCAGTAGGTTCCACAAAAAGCCTTTGACGGCTGAGTTTACCAAATCAGGCTGAAAAAATACTTTGTCAAATGCGTAACCTACCGGGATATTGTGCTTCAATTCCTCCAAACGTTTTTCTACCCGCTTGCCCACTTCCACAATGTTTTCGCCCGATTCCATGGAAAGCGAAATGGCGAGCGCACTTTTGTTGTTCAGCTGCATATTGTTGCGCGACGGTTCGGTATAAACTTCGTTGACGCTTGCAATGTCAGATATCTTGAAAAGGCTGCCATCCAACCCTTTAACCATTACATTGGCAACATCGGTAGCACTGGCAATTTTACCATCCACTGAAATATCCAAAAGTTGTTTACCGGTTTGCATGGTGCCGGGATAAACTGAAATATTTTCGGCTTGTAGGGCAGCCATTACCTGAAACGGAAAAACACCCAACTCTCCCATTTTGGAAGGACTAAAAACGATTTCGGTAATGGGTTGTTGCTCGCCAAAAATTTCAACGCGGGCAACTCCCTCAACAGCAAGCATTTCGCGCTTGATGAATTGGGCCATTTTGCTCATCTCTTTGTACGAGTAGCCATCTCCGGTCATGGCGTAGAACATGCCATACACATCACCAAAATTATCGAAAACCATTGGTGGCTGCGCTCCTTCGGGCAGTTTGGGAATCACTTCGTTCATGCGGCGACGCAGATAATCCCAGCGCTGTTCAATCTCGTTTTGGGGTACGGTCAGTTCGAGCATTACCGTCACAATGGACAGGTTAGGCATTGATTTCGATCGGATGGTTTCCACATCACTCAAAGAGCTCAGTTCTTCTTCGATAATGTTACTCACCTGCATTTCCACCTCATGGGCGTTTGCGCCGGGATAAACCGTTACAATCTGCGACATCATCACTACCAGCTCCGGATCTTCCAGCTTGCTGATAGATCGAAACGCCAGGATGCCGCCAACCACCATACTAAACAGAACAAACCAAATGACGGCTTTTTTGCGGAATGTCACTTCTGTCAAATACATTATAAAAGCCCTCCTACATTGGTTTGAGCAACGGCTTCAAGCGGTTCCACCTTTTCGTTGTCGCTCAGGCTGTTCACGCCGGCTACCACGATTTGTTCTTTCGGTTGTAGTCCTTCGAGAATACGGATTCTGCCATCGCCGGTAATTCTTCCGGTCACCACTTCTCGTTTCTGAACGCTCTGATTGGGTTGGTAAACCCAGACATAAGTTTTGTCTTTATCGTTGAAAAGGGCTGTTAATGGCACGCAAGTTTGTGGGCCTCCGTTGGTTGCAACTTCTATTTTCACCTGAACGTCCATGCCCGGTGCAAGTTTGAGCTGAATATTTGGATCAAGGCGAAGATGCACTTTGTACAACTGATTGTTGTTGGCCTTTTTGCCGTAACTTAACAATTGCAATGGAAAAGCCTTATCAGAAACGGTAGGCTGCACCCCCGAGAAGGAAGTGATGGCATCGCGCTCAACATACAACGAGACCGGAATTTCCACCTCAACCTGGAAATATCCTACATCAATCATGGAAACAACAGGCATTCCGGCGTCAATCAATTCATTTTCCAGGAAATTTACTTTTTGAATGTAACCCGAAACAGGCGCACGCAACTGGGTATCGTTCATTTGGTCTTTGGCATTTTTGAGCTTTGCGCCTACCATTTTTAATCCCGCCACGGCTTTATCGTAATCATTTTCGTTTACACTCTTTCGGTCATAGAGCTCAATCACACGTCCGGCCTCGGCTTCAACTTGATCATGTTGCGCTTGGGCAGCCTGAAGCTGTATTTCATAATCGCGCGTATCCATTTGAGCCACCATCTGCCCCTGCTTGACAAAATCACCTTCTTTAACGAAGATTTTTTTTATAGGCCCCGCAACGCGAAATGCCAGGTTCAGCTCACTAGCGCCTTTAATGATGCCCGAATAGTGTTTGATGGTCAAGGAATCAGCCTGCTGCACCGGTTCAATTTTTACTTTGCGAATGATTTCGTTTTGCTCTCCGTTGTTGCTTACACATCCCCACAGCAACGCAAGGATAGTCAACAGCAAGGCACTGTTTTTTATAGGTTTCATAGTTTAACGGATATAATTGTTCAAATAAATTCCAAGATTGAATAATCCATTGCAAAATTCAAGGATACCGGTCATTTTCACAACGAAAAACCTACTGAAATGATGAAAATAGCGCTTGAAATGGAAATGTATATTTGTGTTCTTAGGATCGAAGCTTGGGAAAAGCCTGTTTAAAAACGCCCCAAATAAAAAAGGCTTCAATAATCATTTGATTATCAAAGCCTTTTTAAATTCAAGGTGCCCAAGAAAGGACTCGAACCTTCACGAGCGTTCGCTCACTACACCCTGAATGTAGCGCGTCTACCAATTCCGCCACTTGGGCTAAAACACCCTTCAAAAAACAGTGCCCAGGACAAGATTCGAACTTGCACACCCTTGCAGGCGCCAGCCCCTCAAGCTGGTGTGTCTACCAATTCCACCACCTGGGCAAAAGACGAGCAAAAGTACTCTATTTTTTGGTATTGACAAGGCTTTGATTAAAAATGTGTCAAATAAATTTGCGGACTTTAAGCAGCATGGTATAGTGTCAAGCCTAAGAAACATAATTACAAGCTGTTAGAAAATTTTCAATCAAACCGCGCATTACAGTCCAAATTCAGCAGCTGCACACACCGAAAAACGTCAAGCAGAATTGCCACTTTTGCAGAAGATTTTAATACTTTTGTGAGTACTTGCTGCATTTTAAAATCATCTGTTGTTATGATAACTTTGTCTTTCAAAAAAAAAATCATCAGTACCATTTACTTGATAATGATGCTATTGATCCCAAGCGCGAAAGCTCAAAATGAATCTTTTACTGCAAAAATTGACATGCTGCTCAGCCAAATGACTGTGGAAGAAAAAGCCGGTCAACTTTCATTGTTTACCAACGACCTTGATGCCGAGGGGTCAATGATTCAACACCAATATATTGATTTGCTAAAGAAAGGTTTAGTAGGTGGTATATTCAATGCACATGGTGCCGATTACACGCGAAAGCTACAAGAAATAGCCGTAAATGAAAGCCGACTGGGTATTCCTTTGCTTTTTGCTTTTGATGTTATTCACGGGCACCACACCATCTTTCCTATTCCCTTGGCTGAGGCTGCCAGCTGGGACTTAGAAACCATTGAACATTCTTCACGCGTTGCCGCCACAGAAGCCAGCGCCACAGGGCTTCACTGGGTTTTTGCTCCCATGTGCGACATTGGTCGTGATCCACGCTGGGGCCGCGTAATGGAAGGTGCCGGCGAAGACCACTTTTTAGGTGCTGCTATCGCTGCCGCCCGTGTGCAAGGTTTGCAAGGCGATGGCTTCGGCAAAGCCGATGCTGTTGCTGCGTGCGTAAAACACTTTGCGGCTTATGGAGCACCACAGGCAGGTCGCGAATACCATACCGTGGACATGTCGGAACTTAGTTTGCGCGAAGCATACCTACCACCCTATCGAGTGGCTGTTCAGGCCGGTGCACTCACAGTAATGACCGCCTTTAATGAATTAAACGGCATTCCGTCCACGGCCAATTCGTTTTTAATCAATGACATTCTACGTACAGAGTGGGGCTTTGATGGATTTGTAGTCAGCGATTACACTTCCATTTTAGAACTCGAAAACCATGGATTTGCTCATGATACTTTACATGCTACGCAGCTCGCTTTTGAGGCCGGTACCGATTTAGATATGCAGTCGTTTTACTATTTAAGAGCCATTCCGAAGCTTGTAAAGGAAGGAAAAATCAACTTGTCAGCATTAGATAAGAGCGTAAAACGCATCTTAGAGCTTAAGTTTAAACTGGGGCTTTTCGATGATCCTTATAAATTCTGTTCAACAGAACGTGAATTGCAAACACTTATGAAGGAATCATTTCTTGATGATAGCCGCGAAATGGCCAAGAAATCAATGGTACTGCTGAAAAATGAAAACCAGTTGTTGCCTCTAAATAATAAATTGAAGAAAATTGCTGTTATCGGCCCACTTGCCAACAGCCCAAGTGATATGCTCGGAGGATGGTCGGCCGCCGGTGATGAGAAAAAGGCCGAAAGTCTATTGGAAGGTCTGCAATCTACGCTCCCGCAAACTGAGTTTGTTTATGCTCAAGGATGCGCGGTAAATGAAGCCAAAACCGATGGTTTTAGTCAGGCAATTCGCTTAGCTCAAGAAGCTGATGCCGTGATACTTGCTTTAGGCGAGCCTGCTTGGATGACCGGCGAAGCCAAAAGCAGAACAGACCTCAATTTACCCGGTGTGCAACAATTGTTAGCCGATGAAATATTCAAGGCAAATAAAGCGGTAGTGGTGGTGCTTTTCAACGGAAGGCCACTCACGATTCAGCAGCTTCACCGCGATGCACCGGCAATAGTAGAAGCCTGGTTTCCAGGAACTAAAGGTGGATCAGCCATTGCACAAGTACTTTTCGGTACATACAATCCTTCCGGTAAACTTCCAATGACTTTTCCGAGATCAGTAGGTCAAATTCCTATCCACTACAATATGAAAAACACCGGAAGGCCTTGGGATGGATTTTCAGGCACTACCTCGCGCTACATAGATGAGGAAAATACTCCACTTTATCCTTTTGGTTATGGCCTCAGCTACACTCAATTTAGTTATGATGAGGTCGTTCTCGACAAATTCTCTTTCATGGAAGATGATACACTACAAGCCACAGTAAATGTAACAAATACAGGTAAATATGCTGGCGAAGAGGTGGTGCAATTGTACATTCACGACAAGGTGGCATCGGTAACGCGTCCGGTGAAAGAACTCAAAGGATTTCAAAAAATATTTCTACAGCCGGGTGAATCAAAACAAGTGCGTTTTAAAATTGACAGCAATTTATTGGCTTTTTATAACAGCCGTTTGGAGTGGAGTGCCGAAGCCGGTGAATTTGATTTGATGATTGGAACCAATTCAGAAGAAGGAAAATCAGTCTCGTTTTCGTTGCAATCGAAACCAAATGAATGATTTAGTTCAGCATGACAAAAAAAGGCTTTCCAATAATGAATTGGAAAGCCTTTTTTTTTGGTTCTGAATGATTTATTCCACTACTTCGATGAACTCGACATCGAAAACAAGCGGTGAAAATGCAGGAATATCTTCGCCGCGGGCAGTAGCACCGTAAGCCAAAGAAGAGGGAACAATGAAACGGGCTTTACCGCCTTCTTTCATCATCAAGAATCCTTCGTCCCATCCCTTAATAACTTGACCCTGACCGAGTACAAAGGTGAAAGGTTGTCCGCCATCCAATGAGGATTGAAGCTTTTTACCATCTAAATTGTATAAGGTATAATGGGCTTTGATGTTTTTTCCGTTTTCTGCTGATTTTCCTGTACCTTTAACCGTTTCAATGTAATACAACCCGCTTGCTGTGGGTGAAACAGTCACATTGTTGGTCTTGATATAATCGCTGATTTTTTTCATCTCCATGACTTGAGATTTTTCAGATTCGGCAGCTGCCTTTTTTCTGTTGGCTTCATTCTCACGCTCAACGTCAGCTTTATCACGAATTGCCACCAATTCAACATCATACAAAATGGTTGAATAAGGTGGAATCATCTGGCTGCGGCCTGTGCTGTCAAAGGCAATGTCAGAAGGTACAATGAGACTGGCTCTGGTGCCTTTGCGCAAATATCCTAAAGCTTCATCAAAACCTTTGGTATCGAATGGCTGACCAAACTCAATGTCCATAGGTTCTTTGTCGAAGTTGGAAAACAATGGAAAACCTTCAATCAATCCAACTGAAAAATGAACCTTGAGCACATCGCCTGCTTTTGGAAGAGGTCCTGAACCTTTTTTGGTTTCGGTATAATACAATCCTGACGGTAATGGTGCAGTAGAAATATTGTTGTCGGACAAATATTTCGTCAAAACTTCTTGCTCTTGCGATTTCATTTGCATCAACATGGCATGTTGTTCTGCTTTTGTTTCCGCTTCTGTTTTCACATCAACAAGTTTGAGATCAAAATACATCACATCGCCCGGCTTAACAAAATCGGGTGATTTTGGCATTTGGGCCATCACCATAAAGAACGAGTCGGCCGGAAAGGCAATAGTGACTGAATCGCCAACATTAAGCATTGTTAAAGCAGAATAAAGGTCGCCTTGGAAAGTAGGTTCAATCACCGGGAATACCAAAGGCTCCGGAAGTGAGGCACTTTCGAACAAAACAGTGTCGGCTAAACCGTAGTTCATGTTGAGGGTAACCATTGAGTTGACTTCGGGCTTTTTGGTGCCTTCGCCTTTGGTGTGGTACTTGATGTTTACACCATTGTCCATTGTTTTAAAACCCGGGTATTTGCTGTTGTTACAACCCACAAACGCCACTGCAGACACTGCCATCAGCAAGGCTGCTTTCATCCATTTTTCTGTTTTCATTTGTATTATTTAATTATTTCGATAAGTTCAACTTCAAAAACGAGCGGACTAAACGGCGGTATGGTGCCGGCAGCACGCTCGCCATAAGCTAAATTAAAAGGCAATATTATGGTGGCTTTGCCTCCTTCGTGCATCATGGCCAAACCTTCGTCCCAGCCTTTGATCACCTGCCCCATTCCCAACAAGAAATCGAAGGGTTTATTTCGGTCGTAAGAGGCATCAAACTTGGTTCCATCAAGCAAAGTACCACGGTAATGCACACTCACCCTGTCACCATGTTTTGGTTGTTTTCCTGTACCTTTTACGGTTTCAATAAAATAAAGACCGCTTTCGGTGGGCTGAACGGTAATTCCATTTGCAAGAATATAGTCCTGTAGCGCTTTATTACTGTTAGCAATCAATTCATTGGCCTCCTTTTTTTTCAATTCGTCGAAAGCTTCCTTCGTAGTAAAACTGTCCAAAGCAATTTCAAAACGCATCATTGATTCCGGTTTAACAAAGTTGGGCATATGTTTTACACGAAAAACATGGGTAAAAATGGAATCGGCCCGACATAAAAAACTTGCTGAATCGCCTTCACTCATGGTGCCGATACCTTCGAAAAAGTCGCCCGCATAGGCTGGTGCATTCAGCGGAAAAAGCATGGCTTTATCCAAGTTGCTGCTCGAAAACAAAAGCGAGTCGTCAATAAAATAGTCCATTTTTACTGTAACGATGTCGCTTGGCTTTGGCGTTGCTTCAGCGCCATTGCCTCTGATAAATTTATACTTTAAACCCGTTGGGCTTTCGTTGTAATGATTTTGGCCACAGGCCTGAACTGTAAAAACAGCGGCCAGAACCAACATTAAAAAGAGATTTTTAAATTGCATTGTAAATGATAAAATTATATTTAAATTACTGATTTACAAATCTATACACTATTTCCGTAAGATCCTATATCGTTTTTATTGTTGTATTTTTACCAATTCAACTTCATACACTAAGCTGGCACGTGGAGGTATTTTATCACCATCGCCCATCAGTCCAAAAGCAAGGTGCGAAGGTAAAATAAATTTCGCTTGATCGCCTTTTCGCATCAATTTAATGCCTTCTTCTAAGCCGGCCTCAACGCCTCCTTTTCCCGAAACAAACTGCTTCAAACCATTTTCATCGGAACTGGCCACCACATCGCCGGTAAGCAGGCGCAATGTATAGGCGATAGTTACCACGTTTCCATATTGTACTAATGGACCTTCACCTTTGTAATCAATAACATAGCGTAAACCGGTGCCCGATTGTTTCATCTGCCAGCCATACCTTTTCACAAAGTCAACGATGTTTTCTTCTTCGCTGCGTACCAGATATTTATTGGCAACCACCAAGCTTGATTCGCTCACTTTGTCGTTGATTGGAGGCTCAACTTTCGGTGTTTTATTGGAGCAGGCGATGAGTATCCCAAAAGTAAAAAAGATCAAAAGATTGAAAATACGCATATTAATAAGTGTAGTTGAGCTCTTCGCAATATTCTTGAATCGTTTTCAATAATTTGGAAACCGTATCTTTGAGGTTTAAGGGAGAGCTTCCGCCTGCCGCATTGTAATGACCTCCACCTTCAAAGTGGTTTCTAGCAAAATCGTTCACCGAGAAACTTCCTTTCGATCGGAACGAAAGCCGCACTTGATCTTTTTTTTCGGTGATAAGAACAGCAAAATTGATGGCCGCCATACTTAAAGGGACATTCACTATTCCTTCGGTATCTCCTATCTGAAAATTAAAATCACTTAAATCACTCAACGTGAGGGTGATAATGGCAGTTTTGCAAGAGTCGAGTATCATCATTCTGTTGCTGATAGCATGACCGAGAAGCCGCAGACGGTATTCAGAAAAAGTATCATACACCATGCGATGCAACCTTTCGGCATCAATGCCTTTGCTCACCAATTCGGCTACAATATGAAAGGTGTTAGGGTTCTTTAGAGCATAACTGAACGAGCCGGTATCCGTCATTATGCCAACGTATAAACAAGATGCAACCTCTTCATTTATAGTATCAAGCCAATTTAATCCTTTTAAAAACGAATACACCAACTCAGCGGTACTCGACACTTTTATATCAGAATAAATATAACTAAAAGCCTCAATATCAGGCTCAATATGATGGTCAATCATGGCGACAGGTACCTGAAGTTTTTCCAAATCGTTGTGCAAGGTTCCGGCCCGTTTGAAACTATTGAAATCGAGACAAAAAACCAGTTCAGCCTCCTGCAATGCTTTTCGTGCTTCCGAGGCGTTGCCTTCAAACACAATTGACTCCTCAAGATGAGGCATCCAAGCCAAAAAAGAAGGATACATATTGGGAATTACAACCTGGGTTGGATGGCCATTTCCATTCAGAACCATGCTTAAAGCCAGTGCCGAACCCAAGGCATCTCCATCGGGATTGCTATGAACGACGATGACTGTGCGGGTAGTTTTTGTAAAAATGTCTTGAAAGGATTGATGGATTGCATCAAAATTCATGGGCTAATTATTTTTTGCAAAGTTAATACAAACATTCAATGGAACTATTTATTGTGTCTAATGCCTGTTTTCCATCGCTTTAAGTGTTAAAAACACCTAAAAAGTAATCAGTGGTTTATTGGTTGGGTTGCGACTTTAAAAATTGTTCTAATTTTGCTGCTTCATTAAAAACAGAAAAATGAGCGGAAATATTACATTTACAATGATTAAACCAGGCGCGGTGGCCGATGGTCATATTGGTGCTATAATGGCGAAAATTGCTGAAGGCGGATTCAGATTTAAAGCCATTAAAATGCTCAGAATGAGCAAAGAACAGGCTGAGGCATTCTATGCAGTACATAGTGCTCGTCCATTCTTTGGGAGTTTAGTAGCTTCAATGAGTTCGGGTCCAATTGTGGCGGCAGTACTTGAAAATGAGAATGCCGTGCAAGCTTATCGCGACTTTATTGGAGCAACCAATCCTGCAGAAGCGAAAGAAGGCTCCATTCGTAAATTATTTGGCACTTCATTGGAAGCCAATGCAGTACATGGCTCAGACAGCGACGAAAACGCCCGTAACGAAGCTAATTTCTTCTTTAGCTCCAGCGATCAGTTTTAATCACGCTGATAGGTATATTGCATAAAACTGTCATCGTCATAGATGATCAACATTTTAACCGGTCGTTTTTGACCATGAGAGAAATGAAGTCTCTGCTCCACTGGTGCAGGGACTTCTTTATTTTTATCCTCAGATGAAAAATCAGATTCAGTTCTGTGGATTGATTTTTTAAAAGTTTCTTCTGTTTGATCAGAGGTTTGCTTTTGGTCGTGATTTTCGGCCTCTACCTTGGCCGAAATTTCATTGTTTTCGTTCGCTTCATCAAATAACTTTGGTTGTACAATTTTTTGAACATTAGCACCCGAAGGCTTTTGCTCATTGGAAATTGTGATCGAGCCTTTGCCGAATAAAAGCCAATCCAAACTTATTTCCGGAAAGGTCTCTTTGAGACGCGTAATAAAATCCAAACTCGGATTGTTACGGCCTGTCATAATGTGCGACAAGCTTGGGCGCTTAATGTCCATCAAATCGGCAAGCTCTGCAGCATTTAGCGATTTAATTTTCATCACCTGTATGATACGATCTTTCATTTCCATAGCTCGTTGTGTTACCGTTTTACTCTAAATCCCTCTCATTTTTGGACACAAATATACAACAAAAGTTTACATTCGTAACTAAAGACAATTCACTTATGTTACTTTTGTAAGTTTACATTTGTAATGTATTGATTTGATAAATTTTATTAAACATTTACTGTATGTATCTTACATAAAATATTAATATATAACGCTTTATATAATATTATAAATAATTATACATAGAAAGGAGAAAAATCCATTGAAATTGAATTTATAGTTGATATAAAACTATATTATATACTGGTTATCATTTATTTATAATATTTTTTTCATTTGTTTAGCGTTTGTTACAATCAGTAAATTTAAAGTTAAGAAATAAGTAACAAGTTCAGTTATTTACAAATGTAAATAAATACTTATAGAACTGTTATTCAACACTGTTTTGTACAATGATTAACTTTGTTAATTACATTTGTATATCATGTTACATTTGTATATCCGTGTAAATTTTATATATTTTTGATTCTTTTTTATCTGGTCTTCAATATCCACAAGGAAAGGTTGTATTTTTGAACCAAACAATAGCCTTATGCGCTACATTTTGGTCTTGTGTTTCATCATTTTTTCTTTCACACCTCGCCTTCACAGCGAGTCGTTGCCTGATAGTATATTGCTTCAATTAGAACAATCAGCCGATAGCAGCAAAGCATTTTTACTCAATAATTTTGTGCTGAAAAACTATCGGAGTGACCCTGAAGTTTGTTTGCCGGCCGTTAAAATGTCTATTGAGATAAGCAAACGACTTCAACAATCCGTAGAACTTTCCAAGGCATATAGTATGGCCGGTGTGATTTATAAAAACAAAGGTGAGTTTTCAACCGCATTAGAATTTCATCATAAATCATTGGAAATCAACACGGAATTAGACAACAAGCAATCGTTGGCCTCCAATTACAACGACATTGGAATCATATACAAAACCATCAAAGATTACGATAAAGCTTTGGAATCATACCTCATGGCCAATGCCCTAGCTACCGAATTGGGTTTTAAACGAGGAATAGTGATGACATTGAGCAACATCGGAACCATTCATGAAGCCAAAGGAAATACCACAGATGCAATAGACTACTATAAACGGGCATACAACAAGGCCTTAGAGTTTGACATCTTAGATGCTCAAGCCATTGCTTTAAACAACTTGGGCGAGATTTATGCCAAAAAGGGTGATGAGGTTACAGCCCGAAATTATTTTCAGGAAACCCTTCGCATTGACAAAAAAACTAAGGATGTTATAGGATCGGTCTATTCTATAATGAACATCGCTAACACCATGGTTGGCACCAAAGAATGGGACAGTGCCGCTTATTATTATACTCAAGCTGAGGAGATTGCGCAAGAAATGAAAGCAAACCAACTGCTCTACAGTATTTATGCCAGTAAATCAAACATGTACGAAGTGAAGCAAGATTTCCGCAACGCTTACTTAAACTTCCAGAAAGCCACGCTATACCAAGATTCTTTGTACAACGAATCAAAGCAAAAACAACTTGCAGAAGCTGAGGCCCGGTTTGAAGCTTCAACCAAAGACAAAGAAATTACCTTACTCAAGCAAGAACGTTTGATAAAAGAGATTGAAATTCAACAACATAAAGCTGAAAGATTTGCTTACATCAGTCTTATTATTTTGGGTAGCATCATTATCTTTTACCTTTACAAACGTTATCAAAACAAGCAGCTGCAAATGTTTAATGCACGAATGCTGGCACAAAAAGAAAATCATTTGAGGGCAGTGGTAGAAGCACAAGAACAAGAACGAAAACGCATTGCAAAAGACCTGCACGATGGTGTTGGACAAAGTTTAACGGGTGTGCGTTTGGGATTAAATGCTTTTAAAGTAAACAGTGAATTAAGTGAAGCTAATAAATTAAAAATAAATGATTTAACTACTGTTGTTGACCAAACCATTCAGGAGGTTCGAACCCTTTCTCATCAAATGATGCCGCGTATTTTGCAAGAAGATGGACTGATTCCGGCCTTGAGTGATATGTTGGAAAAATCATTCCGATTTTCACCCATTCAATATGAATTTGAACACTATGGCATTTCCGATCGTTTTAGAGAAGGTGTCGAAATAGGCTTGTATCGCATCAGTCAGGAGCTGGTCAACAACATCATTAAACACAGTGGAGCCAATCGAGTGAGTGTACAACTCTTCAAAAACGGGAAATACCTTGTGCTTCTGGTAGAAGACAATGGCAAAGGATTTGAAATGAATGAGTTAGAAAAATCTGGTATTGGCTTGATGAACATTACAAGTAGAGTTGAAACCATACGAGGCGAGTTTAATCTTAGTCCCAGTCCTCAAAGTGGCACCTTAGCAACCATTCGTATTCCTATTGATAAATAAGTCTATGATCAAAATCATCATTACAGACGACCATCAGATGGTAATTGACGGTTTAAAATCCATCCTTGACAACAGCGAGGGTATAAAGGTGATTGCAACTGCCAAAAATGGCCGAGAGCTGCTGCGTTTGTTAGAAATTCTCGATACCGATGTTGTGCTCATGGACATTGATATGCCTGTGATGAATGGAATTGAAACGATGCAGGCAATCAAAAACAGCAAAAAAAACTGCAAAGTGATTATCCTTACCATGCACGAAGAAAGTGCTTTGGTGAAAAAAATGATCGATTCAGGTGCAAAGGGTTATCTTTTTAAAAATTCTGACAAGGAAGAGCTACTTCTCGCCATTAAAAGAGTGCATGAAGGCGGTGTTTACTTTGCAACAGCCCTCACTATGAACCTTCTAGGTTCCGAAAAGATGGAAAAAGGCCCAACAAAGGAAAGCAATGCCACTTATTTGTTAACCGATCGCGAAATAGAGATTCTTAAACTTATTACCTCAGGTCTTTCAAATAAAGAAATTGGAGATCAGCTTTTTATAAGTCATCGAACTGTTGATACCCACCGCACCAATTTGATGAAGAAACTTGAAATCAACAACATAGCCGGCCTAATTCGGTTCGCAATAAAAAATGGCTACATTCAGTAGCCATTCTTTATTTTCAAATTATTTTCAAAACCTATTTTTCAACCATTAATTTATTTTGATAAGTTTCTGTATTTGAACATCATCATCGGTGCTTATTGAAAGGGTGTAAAATCCGGATTTAAGGTTATTGAGAGCTTGACGCAAAGCATTGGTTTGGAAGTTCGCTACATCAATCTGACCTATCAGGCGGGCATTGGCGTTGTAGATCCGCACCACTGTCGGCTTCTGACTATAAATCTGAATGCGTTCGACCACCTGAAATGGGTTGGGTGCAACTTTCATCAAATTGGCTTCTCTCTGTTCGCCCGTATCAATTGATGTTAAAAAAGAATTGGCTTGATAAAAATCGGGGATGCCGTATCCAAAAGTTGAATTAGGCTGTGTGGCATTGTTCCCGCTCATTTTAATAGCTTCTTTTATGGACATATTTGTGAAGTTGGGATTCGCCTGCCATAAGCAAGCCGACATTCCAGCCATAACAGGCGACGAAAAAGACGTTCCACTTCCATAAGTGAAATTATTGCTGCCATTTGCAAGTGCTGTCCCCTGGCCCATCGCCATAACTTCGGGTTTTATTCTGCCATCATAAGTTGGTCCTATGGAGCTGAAACTTGCGCGTATGCCAGATCCATTAACAGCTCCGATTGTAAAGACGTTAAATCCGTCACCAGGTGCTCCAATATAAGGGTAAGAAGAAATTTCTCCTGAATTGCCTGCACTGTTGACCACCAAGATTCCTTTGTCAGAAGCAATGTCAGCACCAATAGTAACAGCGCAAGTGGTTCCATTCATATCAGGATAGGTATGTGTCCATTGGGTATAGTCAAAATCAATGTATCCCAAGGATGAGTTGATGATGTCAACACCCACACTGTCAGCAAATTCAGCTGCTGAAATCCAATTGTATTCTTCGATCAAATGCTCTGAAAAGACACTTTCTGAGCGCAACAACCAAAAACTGGCTTTGGGTGCAGTTCCAATCAGCTGACCCGGAGCGTTAGCGCCGATCGTGCTAAGAACACTGGTGCCATGCGAGCTCTCTGAGAAAACATTTCCTCCCGGGTTGGTAAAATCTTTGGTTCCAAGTATTTGATTATTAAGCCATAAACTGTCGAAAGCCACGTGGGTTTGCACATCGGTAAATCCACCATCCAGAATGGCGATTACCATGCCTTGACCGCGAAAACCTGCATCATGTAACGGAATGCCGTTGATTTGGTTGATCTGGGTATAACCATTTCCATAGTTAAAACTGCCCGCTTTGTTTAAAGGAGACGAAACTTTGGGAGCCTGATCATCGCCAACAGATTCGGCAGCAAAAAATGCCTTTTCTTTGATAAATTGTTTGAGTGGCTCTTCAGGCAAACGAAGCATACTTTGAACAAAAGGCAATGCTGCAACGGCATCGAGCACTTGTTGACTTGATGTTGAAATCGTGACTCCGTTAAGCCACTTGGTTGGAAATAAGAGTGTTGCACCAGCTGCGGCCACCTGCTCAAGATACTGAGGATTCACGGGCAGGTCGTTTTCTGCCAACGCTATTTGTTGTTTTTCTCGCCTATCAATAGCACGTTGACTTAAAAAAGCCAATGGTTCATTCAAGGTATAGGGTGAGTTGGCCTTATCAGTAAACTGCACATAATATTTGTTGGGAGCTATTTGTGAAAAGACGGTGACAAATAACATGCTGAAAACAAATGATATAAAATACTTCATTATAAAATTGGGTTAAATGATTTACAAAAATAAAATCAGTCTATTCTTAACAAAAAATTGTCTTTTGGGTTCACATCAGGAACTTTCTTGTTGCCTAAGCTCAACGATTGAATCGGCTTTGTGTGCGGCACCTCAATAATCACGGCCGTTTCGTTGCTCGACCATATTGCTGATGAAAAACTAATGGATTCTTGGCTTTGATCGGAATAAGTGATGTCGAGCAGAATGGGCAAGGGCAGTCCACCCTTATTCTCAATAACAACTTTTCCGTTTTCCGTAATTTTTTTGATGGATAAATCCGGGTAGGCATTGTCATACAGCCAGGGTTTGAAAAACCAACTCAAATCTTGGTCAGCCACCAGCTCTACCGAACGAATAAAATCGAGTGGCATGGGATGTTTGCCGTTCCAAGTGTTCATATAATGATGGAGTGCTTTCATAAACACCTCTTTACCAAGGGCATCAATTAAAAAGTAATAGGTAAATGCAGGTCGTGTATAGCTGGCCAAACGCAAACTTGAATAATCCGCGCCAAGCAGTTGATTGGGTACCATGGGCGGAATATCCATTTCTTTTCCTGCTGTTTTCTCAAAAGCGGCGATTCTTTTTTCTAAGTAAAGATCATCAGGATAAATGCTATCGAGGAGAAAAGCCGGCCACAAACTGGCCCAACCCTCGTCCATCCAAGCATATTTTTTTTCGTTTGTACCCATAAAAAAAGGCATGTAGCTGTGTGCAATCTCGTGAAATGTAAGTCCCAAACGATCGGCCGCATCGTCCGGAGAGCCATTGTTGGCCATCATTGGCGATTCCATGCCTCCATTTTTTCTTCCATTGCAAAAAGTTGTCATGCTCGGGTATGGAAAAGCAATGCCCGGCATTTCATCCGACATAAAACGAATGCTCATTCGACTGTCGTTGGCCACAGGCTTGCAGGCTGTCAAATGATGAGGGTAAGCCGCACTGATCAAAGTAGTGCGTCCCGTGGCTTTATCAACCACAAGTGAAGATGCATCCCACACGAATCCTTTCCCTGCACCAAAACTAAAATCGTTAACATTCAATGCTTTATAATGCCATTCTAGGGAGTCTTTCTTTTGTAACGCATTCCTGTTTTCAATATCGTTAGTCGAAATGACCGGAATGATTTCGCTGCTACCCAGCGCTTTTTTATACTTAGCAAGCACCGTTTTACTATAAACTTCATCAGGATTTTCAATTTCTCCTGTAGCCCAAACCACAAACTCTCCGGGAAGTTTAATCTTCACATCATAATTGGCAAATTCGTTGTAAAACTCAACACTGCCGTGGTAAGAGATCATATCCCAACCATCCAAATCGTCATAGACTGCAATTTGGGGATACCAATATGCTACAAAAAGAGAGCTATCGCTGTATTTACCCATACGGACATTGCGATCAACGGGCAATTTCACTTTCCATTTTAATGTGATAACAGCTTCATAATGAGGCAAAAGGGATTCCGGCAACCGAACAATACATTTAGTTCCTTGGCGAGAAACCATCCTTCTATTGTCAACATCAATCGGCTTTTGGTTGATGAAAAGATCGCTGATGATCGTTCCATCATGCAAATCAGATGCACCCAAATCCCAATCGCGACTGTTCCCTTTCCGGAAAATATCTTGGTATAAGTTAAACACAATTCTGTCGAGGGTATCCGAGCTATGGTTCATGTACTTGATGGTAGCTTTCCCACTGACGGTGGCTGATTCAGTATCCACAACAGCCTCCAGTTTGTAATCAACACTATTTTGCCAATAGTTTGCTCCGGGCAATCCCATCGCATTGCGCGTTTGATTTTGATAGGCCTCTTGGATATTCAGAGGAACAAAATAGGAGTTATTCTGAGTTAAAGCACTAAATGATAACAAGATACATAAACTTGTAGCAAGATAAACCCTGTAATTTACCATAAAATTAAAATGTTATTGATGATTTTCAAGGTCTAAAAGTAGCCAATTTACCCCAAACTACCTTTTCTATGGATACTTTTCTTTATTTTGTAAAAAATATCGCCATGAAACCTTTGGTAAGTAGAAATCCCTTCACCAATGCTGTAGTATCTGTTAATGAGCAACATAGCTCAATTGAACTGAAAAATTCAATCGAGAATGCTCACAGACAGTTCATACAATGGGCTTCGACGCATCATAACAACCGTTGCCAAAAGTTGACGCAGCTTGCTGAGGCGCTTGAAGCGAACAAAACAGCCCTTTCACTTTTAATAACCAGCGAAATGGGGAAACCTGTGCGTGAAGCTGAAGCAGAAATATCCAAATGTGCATTGCTGTGCAGGCATTACAGCAAGCCTGAATCGAGTGCTATTCCTACTGAAACCATCAAAACTGAAGCCTCCGAGCTTTGGCTCACCTACGAACCTATGGGGGTTATTTTTGCTATCATGCCATGGAATTTCCCTTTTTGGCAGGCCATGCGTTTTGCTGTTCCTACCATTTGCGCAGGCAATACCGTCATCCTGAAACATGCGCCCAACGTGAGTGGATGCGCCTTAGCAATTGAGAACCTGTTTCATGAAGCAGGATTTCCAAAGCATATTTTCACCACAGTGCTTATTGATGCCGAACGATCGGAAGAGCTGATTGCACATCCATTGGTGCGAGGTGTAACCCTTACCGGAAGCGAGCAGGCCGGAAAAGCTGTGGCGTCTCTTGCCGGAAAACATCTTAAAAAAGTAATGCTTGAACTGGGTGGCTCCGATCCTTTTATTGTTTTCGACGATGCTGATTTCTTAAACGCCTGCACTACCGGTCTCCTTTCACGCATGTCAAATGCAGGTCAGGTGTGCATTGCAGCAAAACGTTTCATTGTGCATGAATCAGTTTTTGAGCGTTTTATTGCTTTTCAACGACAAGCACTGTTTCAGCTGAAGGCCGGCGACCCGTTGGATTCTGCCACGGATATTGGCCCAATGGCAAGACCCGATTTGGTGGATACTATTGAAAGGCAAGTGGAAGATAGTATTCAAAAGGGTGCTCGACTCATTTGTGGAGGGCAAAGAAGTTCTATTTCTTCCATGATTTATTTGCCAACACTTTTAACCGATGTGCCTAAAAATGCTCCCGTATTTTTTGAAGAAACATTTGGGCCGGTGATGGTAGCTATCCCTTTTAGCACTGAGCAAGAAGCGATTGATTTGGCCAATGAAACACGTTTTGGATTGGGTGCAAGCATCTGGACCAAAGACATTAACAAAGCAAAGCGTGTAGCAAAACAAATGCAAGTTGGAGCAGTTTTTATCAACAGCATTGTAAAAAGCGATGCGAGAGTGCCTTTTGGTGGAACAAAAAATTCAGGCTTTGGCAAAGAATTGGCTTTGGACGGAATAAAAGAATTTATGGTTTTAAAAACAAATTGGCTGGCATAATATGCGCATTGACATCATCACCATTTTTCCTGAAATGTTTCAGGGTCCTTTTTCTGAATCCATCATTAAAAGGAGTATCCAAAAGGGGTTGGCCGAGATTCACCTGCACCAACTGCGCGATTACGCCCGCGATAAGCACCAAAAAGTTGATGATTATGCTTTTTCAGGTGGTGCCGGAATGGTGATGATGATCGAACCTGTTGATTTATGTATCAGCAAGTTAAAACAAGAAAGACATTATGATGAGGTCATTTACCTCAGTCCTGATGGCATTCAGTTAAAACAATCGGTGTGCAACAGCCTATCCTTGCATCAAAACATCATTATGCTTTGCGGCCATTATAAAGGCATTGACGAACGCATCCGCGAACACCTTATTACTATGGAGATATCCATTGGAGATTATGTTCTTTCAGGGGGCGAGTTAGCGGCGGCAGTGCTCACCGACAGCCTTATTCGATTGATTCCGGGAGTGCTGAGCGATGAAACCTCAGCTTTATCAGACTCTTTTCAAGATGGTTTGGTTTCTCCACCGGTTTATACCCGCCCAAGGGTTTACAATGAGTGGTCGGTGCCGGATATTTTACTTTCGGGCGATGACAAAAAAATTGAGGCCTGGAAATACCAACAAGCTTTAGAACGCACCAAGGAACGGCGGCCTGAGCTGTTGAATGATGATCAATAAGCTATTCTAACTCAATAAATTTATCTGTCTCGGTAACGAAAAGCCTTTTCTGGTATGGGTCGTAACGGTAAAAAGCATCCGTTTGATCCTGAACAGGAGTTTTGCTTTTGATTTCGCGGTTGAGCATATAATCAAAGGTGTAGGCAGCGTACAAACGTCCGAGATAAGCTGCAAAATTACGTACATCGTCGGGTTGTAAACTGTCAATTTCGAGCCGATATTCGATTTCGCCGGTTAAAAAACGCTGAACAAAATAGCCATTCCAGCGATCGGTAAGGTCGTGTGTGGCAAAAAGCACAGGAATTTTAGCTTTTTCAACCTCATTGATGGGGCTAATTTCAAACCAGCTTCCAATATTTATTCCATTCAAATAAATCACCTTTGTATAAACCTGGTCGTCCACCGTAACAGCATCTTCGTAACTGGTAAAATATTCCTGAAGTTCAATTTGAGCCACATTCAACACACGAGAATGATATTGAATTGCCATAAACTGGTCCATTTGTGTGGTGTCGTAAACGCGAAAACCATAGTTAGAAAGCTCTTGTACAAAACTTTCTTTGAAAGGTTTTATGATGGATTCATCATTGAGAAAAGGCAGTAATTCACTGTTTCTGAACAATGAAGTGTCTTTTTGAGCTTCGGAAAAGAGAAAGCTACCATCGCTATTTTCATTCTTTTTGTTCACAACAAAAACCTCAGCCGGAAACAAAACCAAAAAGGAAGTACTGTCGGCACGGGCAATATATTTTCGGCCAATTTGACGTTCAACACTACAAGCACTCAACAGCAAAGTGAGGCTTACGGCCAAAAAAATACCGGAAATTGCTTTTTTAAACGGCATAAGTGTTTATGATATGAACGTTATTTTTTAAAAATTATTTGCTCTTTGCTAACAAAGCAGCGAAACGCTTTCCATAATTGGTAGCCCTTTCAATATCGGTCACATCTGGTGAAAATTTCACAAAGACATCGTCTTCGGTATAATGTAACTTCAAATTTTCCAAATTGGTGCGTATGATTTTCATCCCTTCCCCACTCCATCCATAACTTCCAAAACCACCGGCCAGCTTACCTTTGTCGCGCAATGGATTGATCACGGCAAAAAGGCGATAAACGGGCAACAGAATATTTTGATTGATAGTAGGACACCCAATGATAATGCCCGAAGCCATAGCCACATGCATATCAATTTCGCCTAAGCTGGTGTGTTCAATGTCTTGAACAAAAATATCCAAATGTGGATCTGATGACAGCCCTTCGGCAATGGCATGGGCCAAAGCACCGGTTTTGTGATAGGCAGAAACGTATGGGATGTACACCCGCTTTTGCTGCGGCATGGCCAAAGCCTCCGTGGCATAATGCTCTGAAAGGTCAACATATTTTTTCCAATTGGAGCGTAAGATAGGACCATGACCGGTACAAATAACAGCAATATCTAAGGGGCGGATGCGTTCGATGGCTTTCAATAAAAACCTACTGAAGGGTTTTAAAATCACATCGAAATAGTATTTAAAGGATTCGTCCCAATTTTCAACGAGGTCATCGAACATCCGATCATCTGCATAATGAGCTCCAAATGAATCACAGGTGAAAAGAATACTTTCCTCACGAAGGTAAGTGTACATGGTATCGGGCCAATGCAGATTGGGGGCACTAATAAATTGTAGGATTTTGTTCCCCAGGTCAAGCTCGTCGCCATCTTTAACTTGAATGCTGTTAAAAGGTGAAGCCATTAAGTCTTTGAGGTAACGAATGGCAGTTCCTGTGCCAACAACAACGGCTTGAGGAGCGATCTCGAGCAGCCGCCCCACACAGCCCGAATGGTCCGGCTCAGTATGGTTGACAACAATATACTTGAGTTCTTCAGGCTGCATCACCGAGCGAAATTTGGCTTCGTATTCCGGCCAAAATTTCTCTTTTACAGTATCAACAACGGTTTTATGTTCAGCATCAATGAAATAGCTGTTGTAGGTGGTACCAAACTTCGTTTCCATCACCACATCAAAGGTAACAAGGTCTTTATCTAAAACCCCAACCCAATGAACACTATCTGAAACTTTTAGAATACTAACTTCTTTCATATCAATGTTTTATATACTTTTCGCAAGGCTTACTGAATTGCAAAAATAGGCAAAAGTAAGCGAATATGAGATGTCAAAAAGGGGTTTGTTTGTTGGTATAAGACCAAAAAAAAGGTTGTTAAAAAATGAACAACCTTTTTTTCGCAAATCTATTCAGGCCTATACCAGCTTGTGTTTTTTCACGAAATCAATAAGTATCTCATCAAGAGTGGGTTCGCCAATTTCCTGAAGGTCGTAATAGACGCGGGTGTTTGGCTTTTTGATGTTCACAATCCGCTTCAAATCAATTGGAGTTCCAATCACCACAGCATCACAATCGGTATTGTTAATGGTAGCTTCAAGGTCTTTAAGTTGTTGATCGCCATACCCCATGGCCGGCAACAATGTTCCAATATTGGGGTAAAAGGCAAAGGTTTCTGCCAGTTTTCCAACAAGGAATGGGCGTGGTTCAACCATTTCGGCAGCTCCATACTTTTGGGC
>JAEWWJ010000033.1 GCA_023396415.1 Bacteroidota bacterium | reverse complement strand
ATCAAAGGATGTCCTAAAGCTTTGGCTTTGATGATGGTTTGCTCGCTCAGGACGGGAAGTGTAAATTGGGGGTGGTTGTGACTAAAAATAGCCAAACTAATCAGCATTTCGAGTCTGCCGGTGGTTTGTAGCCATTCGGGCATTTGATGGAGGTGGTTGCTTTTCCATTTTTCATACCGCAATACAAGATGAAAATCATAGGCAAAGAACACATTTCCAATGGAGTAGAGCAGAAGGTTGGAGCGGCGGTCGAACCACTCCGAAATGGTGGCAAGGTCGAGCAAAGCGCTGCCGGCGTTATTGGCAACCATTGCCATTTCGGTCAAAATTTTGGCTTTATTGTCTCGCTGTGAAAACTTCTTCAAAATAGAGTTGTAGGCTTTTAAGGAGCTGCCGATGCCGCTTACTTCCTCTGAAAGCAATAGTATTTTTTTGTTTTGACTAAAGGCCAACAACATAGAAGCGCTTCCCAACAAAAGAAAAATACCAACTGCACCAGTAAATATAAAATAAATAAAGCTCGAAATGACCAACACGGGCAACAAAAAACTTGCCCAACGGTACCAAGGAGCGTCAAAAAGTTTCACAAAGTTTTCGGGCGTATAAGGCTCCTGATGATGTGACGATTCATATGTGCCCAACAATTGAGCAGCAATAGCTTGGTTGAAATCGAGATCGTTTGAAAGTTCCTTTACGGCATCTTGTAAAAGCTGAATCCGATGAGGGGTTAACGCTGTCAATATGAATGCATCTGCCAGCAAATCTTTGCCGAAAGAGGTAGAACAACGGTTGATGTTTTGGTAAATAGAATGCGCTCCAAACAAATCAAGATCATCGGCAAATGGTAATCGCGAAGCGTAATGACTTCCATTTGCATACATATTTTCATCTCCTTTTAAAACATTCAGTTCGTTTTGTTGCAACCGAAGTAAAATGGCATTGTAATCGCGTTTTTTATAAATTTTTTGATGATTAAGAATCAAAAAAATCATCGATACCAATGACAAAACGGAGGCAAGAAGGTAAATAGATGTTGTTTTTGTCGCAAAAAGACTGATAAATACAATCGTAAGTACAAAAGCGATCAAACGCATCACTGAAAATAACCTGATTTGCTTGTTGAGGTGGTGCAAAAGGTCATTGAGTAAACTGATTTTATGTTGATAAATAAGCTGAACGGATGGCTTATTGGTCTTTGCTTCCATGCTATAATGTTTGAATTTTCAAAGATAGGCGATTCACACTTTCTAACCCTTATAAACCTTCTCAAATATTGTTAAGTAAGTCGGTGTGACAGTGGCCGAAAAATAGAAAACACAAAGAAAGAATGCAAAAGCTGAGATTTGGAAAACGCTCAAAGCCAAAACAACTTATTTTAGCGAAATGAAAAAAGCGCTCCTGCAGGCAAAAAATGCCAAAAACTGGATCGCCTAAAGCTCACTATTTCAGACAATAGAACAGATCAATGCCGTTGATAGCACAAAAAATTAGGATTACAGGTTTGGTTCAAGGTGTCGGTTTCCGTCCATTTGTTTACCGGATTGCGGTTTCACATGCCATCAAAGGTTGGGTGGCCAACGATAATTTGGGGGTTATTGTCCATGCCGAGGGCAAACTGTTTGATTTGGAGGCTTTTATTTTTGCGATCAAAACACAGCTGCCTGCCGCGGCGCACCTTCGCTCGGTTGAGATAATTGCCGCTGAGTTTCAGAATTTTTCTTCTTTCGATATCAGAAAAAGTGACAGTCTCAACAATGAGGTAACAGAGGTTAGTCCCGACATCGCTGTATGCGATGATTGTCTATCCGATATGGAACGACAGCCGCACCGATTGGGCTATGCTTTTACCAATTGCACCCATTGCGGCCCGCGTTTTACGATCATTAAAGCCTTGCCGTATGATCGGTTTCAAACCACCATGCAGCCTTTCGTTTTGTGCGAAACTTGTAAAACAGAGTATGGCGATGTGTTCAATCGTCGCTTTCATGCCCAGCCGGTGGCCTGCAACGTTTGCGGTCCTCAATATTTTATTTCAGGTGTCGAAATGGATGTTGAAGCGCTGCCATCGGCCATCAGCACAATGATTGACGAAGGTAAAATTATTGCACTTAAAGGATTGGGCGGCTACCATCTTGTTTGTGATGCCACCAATAATGAAGCCGTTAAGCGCCTACGCCACAACAAAAACCGTGAAGGCAAGCCCATGGCCGTGATGATGGCTTCAACAACACACCTTGAACGCCATTTTAAAGTGAATGCTGTTGAATACGAAGCTCTGCACTCGTGGCAACGACCAATTGTTTTGTTGCAAAATCTAACAGCTCTGGCCCCCTCGGTGTCGAATCGGATGAACACCACAGGAATCGTTTTCCCCTATATGCCCCTTCATCATCAGTTGTTTAAACATTTAAAAACTCCGGCCATTGTGCTTACGAGTGGCAATGTTTCCGACGAGCCTGTGATTATTGAGGATGAGCAGGCCCTCAAAAACCTCACTTCTATTGCTGATGTTGTGGTAACATATAACCGAAAAATACACAACCGCGCCGATGATTCAGTAACGATGGAAGCTGCCGGTGTCATGCGAGCCTTGCGTCGCTCCAGAGGGTTTGCGCCAGCACCCATTGCGCTGAACCTACAAGTTGAAGGTGTTTTTGCAGCCGGTGCTGAGTTGGTAAACTGTTTTGCTATCGGCAAGGGCAACAATGCTATTTTGAGTCAACATATCGGCGATTTAAAGAACACAGAAACGCTGGCTTTTTACGAAGAAGCCTTTGAGCGGTTTTCAGCCTTGTTCCGTTTTAAAGCCCGTTGGGTGGCGTGCGACCTTCATCCCGACTACCTTTCAACGCGCTTTGCGCAAAAAATGAATCTTCCTTTGATTTACATTCAGCACCATCACGCCCATCTCGCTGCTTGCATGGCCGAGCATGGTCTGGACGAAAAAGTGATCGGAGTTGCATTAGATGGAACCGGTTTAGGCGATGACGGCACCATTTGGGGAGGCGAGTTTTTTGTTTGTGATTTGATGGATTATGAAAGAAAGTATTATTTCGATCCCGTTCCGTTGCCGGGTGGCGATAAGGCCACTGAAGAGCCTTGGCGTACTGCGGTTTCTTACCTCTTTCAATATTTTGGAGGTGATTTCCCTTTCCAAAAACAAGCGTTTTTAAAAGAAATTCCTTCTGAAAGGTTGAATTTGCTGCTACAAGCCATTCGATTGGGTATTAATTGTCCGCTGAGTAGTGGGGCAGGTCGTCTATTTGATGCCGTTGCAGCTCTTACCGGACTTTGCACGCAAGCCACTTTTCATGCCGAAGCTCCAATGCTCCTTGAAAGTGCGCTTGAGGTGGGGTGCAAATCGAAATATTTGTTTGAAATTGAGGATAAAAGAATTGTTTTTATGAAACTATTTTATCTCATAATGAAGGATTTAAGCAATCAAGTTCCTGTTTCTATCATTTCAGCTAAGTTTCATAATACCCTGCTTGCTATCATTTTGAAAGTCGTAAAAAAACTTAGTCAAGAAAGTGGATTGAAAAAAGTTGTGCTATCGGGCGGGAGTTTTCAAAATCGTTATTTGTTAAGCAACAGCATCATCATGCTTCAAGAACAAGGTTTTGAGGTCTTTGCTCACGAAAATGTACCTACCAATGATGGTGGAATCGCCCTTGGGCAATTGGCTGTGGCAGCAAAACGAGGTCAAATTGAATGATTTGTCTTTTCATTTCAAGAATCAAATTTTAAACTTGAATCTTCATCAATTCATGGATGCCGATTGTAGGTGAGTTGTATTACGACATTTCTCAGGGCATTACAGCATTCACATAGGTTTTTGTTGAAAAGAATTTAAAATTAACATCATCTGCACTTTAAAACTAGGATTTACCTTCTTGTGCTTCATCCTTTCAGGCTCAAAAACAATGTGTATTTTTATGGCTTGAAACTTTTACAATGAAAAAAAATAGAATTTCAATTGCCTTTCGGATAGTTATTCTCGCAGTATTCATACAACTATCATGTTTTCAGTTATTTGCACAGGTTTCGGCAGGTGGATTCCCGCTTCAAATAAATAATGACCTCCCACATCAAACCATCGAAATTAGTTGGAACGACAATAGCTTTAAGCGGCAGAATAAGATTCCATCAAGGGTTCCATTGGTGGGCGTCACTCAGACTCTCGAAATAAATACGGTTTCGCATGGCCATTGGATCATAGATGAAATGGCAGGTGCGAAAATTTGGGTTTTAGATTTATCCATCACCGATGCGCAAGAAGTGGCTTTATATTTCAGTAGGTTTCAACCGGGAAAAGAAGGACGACTTTTTGTGATTTCTACCGCCAGCGATCGGATTTGGGGTGCTTTTACGGAGGCAAATTATAGCATTGACAGGCCTTTTGCAGTTGGAATGTTGCCTGCGGAACGGCTCATCCTTCAGTTTGAAACCGCGCTTAATGCTACTGACTATGACCTCCAGCTTTCGGAGGTGGGTTTGATTAAAACGATTGATGCTGCCAAAGGTTTCGGAACTTCCGGAGCCTGTGAGGTGAACATTAATTGCAGCGAAGGAGCTGCTTGGCAACGCCAAAAAAGAGGGGTGGCACGGGTTGTGGTTAAGCAAGGAAATGGTTTGTATTACTGCTCGGGATCGTTGATTAACAACACACAAAATGACGGGTCTCCCCTTTTTTTAACGGCCAATCACTGCGGAGAGAATGCCACCGAAACGGATTATGCGCAGTGGATTTTTGCTTTTAATTACGAAAGCCCTGATTGTGCAAAACCTGCCTCCGATCCTGCCGCACAATCCATGACCGGTGCCCATTTGCGTTCGCGCGCGATAACAGGAACCGAAAATGGCTCCGATTTTAAGCTTCTTCAATTGCTCCAAAATGTTCCAGAAACTTACAATCCTTATTACAATGGCTGGTCGCGAAAAAATGTAAGTTCAGCTTCTGGCGTGGGCATTCATCATCCTGATGGCGACATCAAAAAAATCTCGACCTACACAGCAGCCGCAGTCTCCAGCGATTATGGCTTTAACGGTTCCAATCTTCAGGGAAAATACTGGCGCGTAGGATGGGCTGCAACCACCAACGGCCATGGAGTTACTGAGGGAGGGTCTTCAGGTTCGCCACTTTTTGATGCCAATGGATTGATTGTGGGCATGCTCACCGGCGGTACCTCGAGTTGTAACAATACCGACGGTCTCGATTTTTATGGCAAATTGAGTTACGCATGGAGTTCAAATGGTTCGGAAGCCATCCATCAATTGGCATCCTGGCTCGATCCCAACAATACTGGTGTTGAAACCTTGCGAGGTTTAGGTTCTGATACTTTGTTTGTGCAAGCTAACTTTTTATCCAGTCGCAACGAGGTGTCTATCAATCAATTTGTTGAATTTGAAAATAAATCAGCAGGTAAAATTCAAAAGTACGAATGGTTTTTCGACGGAGGCAAGCCGGCTACCAGCACCGAGGAAGAACCCGGGCCTGTGTTGTACGAGCGCTTTGGTGATTTTGATGTGCGTTTGGTGGTGGCCAACGAAACCATTTCTGATACTTTAAACAGGAAAGCATATATTTCGGTGAAGCCTTTTCTATTTCCCAACCCTGCACCGGGAAGCTTTGACTTGTCTTTTGGAACTGAAATTAGCGAAAACGTAGAGGTTTCAATCGCAAATGCACAAGGTCAGTCGGTGCCTTTTCGGTTTGAACTGTTGGGTTCTCGCATACATATTGCGCTCGAGCAACCGACTAATGGTGCATATGTTATTAAAATCGTAGATAGAAAGGTAGAGAAAAACCTCA
The DNA here is from genome assembly GCA_023396415.1 of Bacteroidota bacterium. GTDB lineage: Bacteria > Bacteroidota > Bacteroidia > Bacteroidales > F082 > JALNZU01. The sequence goes on along the minus strand of JAEWWJ010000033.1, from coordinate 25,086 downwards.
AATTCATCATCCTCCGTTAGATCTTATTCTAACAGTTTTATTTTCTATATCATTACCATTGAAAGTGTTAGAATTGATCTTCTACTTGAAGTCCTATTCTTCGGCTAGATCTTGTTCGGTTGTTTCGTCAAGATCATATTCGGTTCGTGCGTGGGTGTATTTCTCCCATTTTTGTAGCAATTGCTGCATATCATCAGGAAGCTTCGAATCAAAGTGCATGAATTTTCCGCTCACCGGATGAACGAAACCCAACGATTTGGCGTGCAGGGCATGACGTGGCATGATGTTGAAGCAGTTTTCGATGAACTGTTTGTATTTGGTAAATGTGGTCCCTTTGATGATAGAATTGCCACCATACCAACTGTCGTTAAAAAGCGGATGTCCGATATGTTTAAAATGCGCCCTGATCTGGTGGGTGCGTCCGGTTTCTAATTTACATTCTACCAAGGTGACATAACCAAAACGGTACAATACTTTGTAATGGGTTATGGCTTCTTTTCCACTGGAACCGTCGGGATAGACGCCCATCACTTTTCGATCTTTAACGCTTCGTCCGATGTGTCCTTCAATGGTTCCTTCGTCATTTTCGGGGCTACCCCAGGCCAAAGCTTGGTAGCGCCGCTCGATGGTATGATTAAAAAATTGACGCGCCAACACCGATTGTGCCAACTCGTTTTTAGCAACAATCATCAAGCCGGTAGTGTCTTTATCAATGCGGTGAACCAAGTATCCAAACGAATTTTCCACCTCTTTTTTCTCTGATTTTGCAAAATGATGGGCCAAAGCGTTGAGCAATGTGCCGGAGTAGTTGCCATGTCCGGGATGCACCACAAGGTTGTGTTGTTTGTTTAAAATCAACAAATGCTCGTCTTCATAAACAATATTTAAAGGAATGTCTTCCGGTGTTATTTCTACCTCTCGTGGCGGAAAACTGAAAACAACTGTAACAACATCGTTGGGTTTTACCTTGTAATTGGATTTTACCACCTTGTCGTTTACCAGAATATTTCCGGCTTTGGCACTCGACTGGATGCGGTTGCGCGAAACATTTTCGATCCTGTGAAGTAAAAATTTATCAACCCGAAGCAAGCTCTGACCTTTGTCGGCAACAATGCGGAAATGTTCAAACAACTCACTGTTTTCTTCAGGAGCATCTGCATCAACATGCAGTTTAAATTCTGTCATTAATTTTTGAGGATTTTGGAGGTTTGCAACACCTTACCATCTTTTTGAATGACGATGAGGTAAAGCCCGGCTTGCAGTTCTGAAATATCGAGCTGTGTGCTGAAATGCTGCTGGCGTATCACTCTTCCGGTAAAATCGAGGATGAGCAGTTCTGATGGCTTAGGGTCGTGTGTGCCGGCCTCGATATTCAATATGTGATTGGCCGGATTGGGGTAGAGTCGGTATGCCGGTGCTTGGCTGTGGTTTTCTGACAGGCCGATGGGTTTTCCTTTTCCGGTAACGGCCCTTATCATCAAAGCGCCGTCCAAGCTGCTGTTCACCCAATCGCCATTGATGTTATAAAAAAGATAATTTTTCGCATTATTTACGCGATCAAAACCCATGCTGACGACGCCTGTTTCGCGCATGATGCCGATGTAAAAGTTGCCGTTTACAATCAAGGGTTCATCCAATTCGTAGGTGCTAAAGGCATAGCGTTGGTCTTCATACTCAGGTTTTTGTCGAATCTTGCGGTAGCGCACCGCGCCCGGAATCCCGTTGTTGTCGCCCCAAACAATAAGGTCGAAATATTTATTGCTGCTTTCGTCGTTGGTGCGATTGAAAAGGATTTGAATATGGCTTAATGTATCTAAAACATTGGTGCTGAATTGCATAGCAAGCAATGCTCCGGAAGGTTCAATAGAATATCCGGCTTCGGGTGTGCCATCGTCGTAGGCAAAATAGTTGTAAAAACCTTGGCGATACACCAGCGAATCTACCAGTGGAGGGGTTGCTGAGGAATCACTGATGAAGTGTTTCACCACGAATGAAGCAGTGTCGCGCTCAAAGTCGAGGGCAAAAAGCGAAACCAATGGCGGACAAGCATGTTTGGCACCACAGCTGTTGTCGCAATTTTGATAACCGAAATTTTGAAATGGTGGTAGATTGCAAAATCCTCCATCCCATTCAAAGTGTTGATCGCCACCGGCTTGGTCAACGGTATAGCGATAATGGGTGTTTTTATTTTCGTTGGAAAGATTGGTGATTTTAAGGTTAATTTCAGCCTTTACTGCGTTGGTGGGCGCGCTGCGGTAATGCTTGTAAGGCATGGTTTCATACCGTTTGAGGAACGACGGTGCTTTGCCGCTGAAGCTGACTTTGTTGTAGCTGCTGTCGTTATAGCTTCTGCCTTCATTCAGCACAATGAAATCCACATTCCATTGGTCCACATTTCCTGCGGCTTCCTGGTTGGGGCCGGCGATGCTGCCATAATTAAAAAATCTGAACTGAAAGGCGTTGCTAAAATATTTTTCGTCTTTTAAAGGAAGGAGAATCTGACGAAAATCGCTGCCAAATTCGTTTTTGAAATCCTGGAGCGAACTCCCACTTGTTGACCAAGCATTTTCAAAAATCACTTCCGGTTTAAACACCGAATCACAGGGCATCACAATGTCATCACCCCAGGTATAAATACGATTGCTGATAATGTAAAGGCCTGATGCACAACCCTCAGGAGCGTAGATTGTATCTAACGGATTGATTTGGTCAATTTGTGCATCAAAAAGATATTGATCAGCAGGCACAGTGATAGAATCCATATAGTCGAAAACCATATTACCGGTGGGATAACCAAACTGCAATACCAAGGAATCATCTGTTTCGGGCTTGTCGCCCAAGCCTTGGGGCTGATAATAAAAACTAAAATACAACGAATCAGCCGGACTTAAAGCTCTGGGATTCAAGCCAAAAACAGAATCGGTACGGATAGGCCGTGAGCTAAGCATATCGGCTACAAAAGGAAGAGAAGACGCGTAGGAGTACATCCGTCCTGAAGCGTCTAAAACATCAAAGGTGGCAACGCCGGTGTTGGGTGGTTCAACCGGAAAATCTTTGTTGATAAAAACATTTCTATCACTCCATTTGTGGTTGTCGGGATGGAAGGTATTCACGCTAAAGTCTTCAATAAAAGGCAGTTGAAGAGAGATGTTGCTTTGAATATGTTTGTTGTTGGAAGTGGAAGTGTTGGTTTTTTGAAGCAATGGATTGTAAAAAAGCCCTTGTAATGATTCTTGCGCAAAGCTTGTAGCACCGCCGAGAACAAGAACAAAAAAGGCCAGGCTGATGGTTTTAAAGTGCGTCATAATTCTCTTCATATATTTCTGTATCAGTGCTGTCGGCCGTTTCAAGGTATAGGCTGTCGCGCATGAAAGTGTTAAAATTAATCAAGTCGTCTGATTTATAATAGAGCGTTACGTATGCACCCGGGCTGATAAATTTTCCCGGACGGAAATAGGGTTCTACCTTATAAACCCTTGCATGGGTGGTGTCGGTATTATCAAGAAATATTTCTTTACCCACGTTTAAAGCGGAGGAATGGAGCAAATAATGGGCATCATTGGGTTTTTTTCCAAAAATCATGGGAAAAGGGATTTTTTTCTCTGTGCCACCATCGCCCACTACAAGATCAATGGCAAGGCCCTTGAAAACACTTTCCCCGGGCGTTAGTTCTTCGCCATGTGCCAATTGTGCAACAATGGCGTTGCGTGCAAAGTGCTCCGTCATTCGTATTTCGTTCACCTCAAGTCCAATGGCATCAAGGGTTACCAAAGCTTCACGCAGCGAGAGGTTTACCAAGTTTGGCATCCGCACCTTTTCGGGTTGTTGCGAAACGGTGATGAGGTAAATGTTTCGTCCCTGCTTTACTTTTGATCCGGCGGGTGGCTCCTGCTGAAGTACCGAACCGCGCACAGCACCTTGCTGATAAATGCTGTCGCTGACAATAAAAGTGAATAGGTCTTCGTATTGCTGAATTACCATTTCATGGTCTTGTCCCGCAAAATCGGGAACGATATACACTTTGCCATGGCGGGTGTAGGTATTTAACATTCCTAAAACAATCCAAACGGTGACAATAACAATCACCAAAGCCGCCAGTAGATGAAGGATGAATTTCTTTTTAAACATCAGGAGTAAAAGCCCGTTTATTTCTAATTTTGCAACTGTAATGAATGTGTGCAGACAAAACTTGGGATTGCCTCAATTATTGCCTGTTGGCGCAAAATTACAGATAATTTGCACGCAAACGAACCGTATTTCCTGCTCAACATCAGCTTCATGGCTTAAAAAAACACCTATGACCAACACGAAAAAAAATGTCGCCATCGTATGTGGTGGAAACTCAAAGGAATATGATATCTCTATTCAGAGTGGCCGGATAGTTTTAGAGCACCTGAGCAAGGACAAGTACAACAGCTTTCTGATGGTGGTAAGAGGAACAGATTGGAAGGTTTTGCTCGAAGACGGGCGACATCTTGAGGTGGATAAAAACGACTTTTCAGTTCGGCTCCACAACGAACCCCTTCATTTCGATGTGGTTTTTAATGCCATTCACGGGTCGCCCGGCGAAGATGGAAAACTGTTGGGTTATCTCGAAATGCTCCAAATTCCATATACCGGCAGCAACCACATTGTCTCGGCACTCACTTTTAACAAAAATTTTTGCAAGCAGGTGGTCGAAAGTGCCGATGTGGTGGCCTTGGCAAAGGGTGTGATGCTGAAAAAAGGACAGTCGTTTGATCTTGACGCCCTGCTGGAGCATTTGGGTTTGCCCGTTTTTGTGAAACCCAATAGCAATGGCTCGAGTGTGGGTGTTACCAAAGTGAAACACAAGGAAGAGCTCCTTCCCGCTATACAAAATGCTTTTAATGAGGATGATGAGGTATTGATAGAAAGTTTTATTCAAGGTCGTGAAATGGGTTGTGGTGTTTTTGAGTTTAAAGGCAAAAAGTTAGTTTTTCCCATCACAGAGATCATCAGTAAGAAGGAGTTTTTCGATTATGAAGCCAAATATACAACCGGAATGTCGGATGAAATCACGCCTGCCGATGTGGATGAGGAAGCCGATTTTAATATGAAAGCCATTGCCTCAGAGCTCTATAGCCATTTGGGATGTAGCGGAATTGTCCGTTTCGATTTCATTTTAACGGACGACAATATTTATTTCTTGGAAGTGAATACCGTTCCAGGGATGAGCGCGGCCAGCATAGTTCCTCAACAGGCTCAGGTGATGGGATTTAGCTTAGAACAGTTGTTTGATATGGCCATCGAAAACGTGCTTACAGTCTGAGGTTTAGAAATGCGATCAATTTTTGAGTAGCAATGGCCCGATGGCTGATGCTGTTTTTTAACTCCGAACTGAGTTGGGCAAAGCTTTGGTTGTAGCCTTCGGGAACAAAAACCGGATCGTAACCAAATCCGGCTTTTCCGGCCGGCTCGGTAGAAATATGCCCATTGATGATGCCTTCAAAAAAATATTTTTCTCCTTCGAGGATCAACGCGATCACGGTTATAAAGCGCGCTTCACGTTGGGTCGTACCTTCTAATTCTTGTAACAGCTTGACTACATTGTCATTATAACTGGCGTTTTCGCCGGCATAACGTGCCGAAAATACTCCGGGAGCACCATTGAGCGCCACCACTTCCAACCCGGTGTCGTCGGCAAAACAATCCAAATGATAGCGTTCGTGGATGTATTGCGCTTTTTGCAAAGCGTTGCCTTTGATGGTGGGTGAAGTTTCGGGAATATCGCCGACAAAGCCAATGTCTTTCAGGGTAAGTAGTTCAATTTTATCACGAGTGATAAAGCTGATCTCCTGCAATTTATGTACATTATTGGTGGCAAAAATTATTTTTTTCATAAGATATATCAGGTGTGAAAGCAATGATTGAAACTAAATTTGCCAATCAATGGCAGGCTGACCGATGCTTTTTAAGTGTGCATTGGTTTTTGAAAAATGCCGGCAGCCAAAAAAGCCGCGCGAAGCTGAAAGAGGCGAGGGGTGAGGTGCTTTGAATACTATGTGCTTCTGAGTATCAATCAGGGCTTCTTTGGTGAAGGCAAAATTTCCCCACAGCAAAAACACCACGTCATTTCGTTGGTTTGAAACCGCACGGATGGCAGCATCGGTAAAGGTTTCCCATCCTTTTCCGGCATGAGAAGTGGGTTTGGCTTCGCGCACGCTTAAGGTGGTGTTGAGGAGCAAAACCCCTTGTTGCGCCCATTTTTCGAGGTTTCCTTGGGCTGGAATCTTGAAGTTCACGTCAGCTTGCAGTTCTTTGAAAATATTTTTCAAGCTGGGCGGCGCTGGCGTTCCTTGAGGCACAGAAAAACATAATCCATGCGCCTGACCCGGACCGTGATAAGGATCTTGTCCGAGAATGACTACCTTGACTTGGGGTAAAGGCGTAAGGTTAAAGGCATTAAAGATCAATTTTCCGGGAGGGTAAACAGTATGGTGTTTTTTTTCTTCCTGCAAAAAAGATTTCAGCTCACTGAAATAAGGAGCCGAAAATTCAGATTGAAGGGCCTTGTGCCAATTTTCTTCAATTTGGGGTTGAATTTCGTGCAGCATAATTTTAAAAGTTTCATTTTTAACAATATACAAGTCGTTTTCGCCGTTTATGGATGATCCAAAAAGCATTTTTCTCGATTGGGGCTGCCTTCATTCAGGAAAAACCTTTTACTTTGTAGTTTGTTGTTAGTGATTCATAAGAAATTGTAAAAATATGAAAAAGATTGTTGCATTTGCCTTGCTGTTGTTTGTTGGCGCTGTCCTGTTCACTTCGTGTAAATCGTCGGCCAAATGTGCTGCCTATGGCGAAACACAGAAGTTTCAAAAAGAAGTAAAATACTGATTTGTAAGCTCTTGCTGATATAATTCAAACTTTAAACCCCCAGCGTCTTATGCGAAAGACAGTACATCTTTTGTTGATCGTTACAGGGTTGATGTGTACACTATCGTCGGTTGCGCAAAACAACCTTTTGTCGGACACCTTAGACAATATGCTCATCTTCAGTAATGAGCGTTCGGGCGTTGCCATCGCCCATTCGCATGGTTTCGGCTTGGGGTACAGGGTAGGAAAAAATATCACTTCTTTTCGGACACGCATTTTTGCCCTTGAGGCCGTTACCATGCGGTCGCCAAAGGAAATAAAAACCATCAATCCTTATCTGGACAATTCCAAACGGTACATTTATGGTAAGTTGAACACTGTTTTTGTGTTACGGGCTGCTTATTCCAATAAATATTTGCTTAACCGAAAGCCTTACTGGGGCGGTGTTGAGTTGCGCTGGCTGTATGAAGTGGGGGCGAGCATGGCCTTTGAGAAACCGTATTATCTCTTTGTGTTCAATTATGTTCAGTTGCCTTCCGGTGAGGTTAGCTATGAGGTAGTATCCAGCAAATTTAACTCCAATAACTATTCATGGGATGATATTTATGGCAGAGCTCCCTTCTCTAAAGGGTTGAATGAGATAAGGTTAGTGCCTGGGGCTTATGCTAAATTGGGATTGAACTTTGAGTTTGGCGAAGTGAGAACAGCAACACGGGCAGCAGAAATAGGCGTTTCGCTCGATGTTTATCCACAAACTGTCCGTATTATGGATGATGACCGCAACCAAATTTTTTTGCTCAACTTTTACATCAGCTATGCTTTTGGAAAACGCTTCAATAAGTATTGATGGAGTGGATGGGCTTTCGTCAAAAATCGCAATCTTTTTTTTGACTTGAAAGAACCAAAAAAATCTGTTATAATTGTTTTAACTGATTTGTGCTGTGTGTTTTATAGGAAAAATATATTCAAAAGTATTGAGCTTTTCATGTTTTGAATAGCTGATTGTTACTTTGGCCAACTGCGCATAAAAGCTAATGAGCCACAGCCCGAAGCCGCCTTCAATGCCTTGGGGCTGTGTTTTTTTTGCTGTAGTCGAATTCAATCGTTCAATAAATTCATCTTTCAAACCAATACCATTATCAGTAATCACAAGATGCAGAAAGTTGTTTTTTAATGTATAATCAAAAGTAATGGTGTTGGCTTTGCTGTGTTTGATGGCGTTGGAGAGCGAATTTCTTACAATCACGTCAAAAGCCGACTTGTGCAGGAGCAGGCTGAGTGCGACGGGATGCAAAAGTTGAATTTTTATGCTGTTACTTTCTGCAATACTTTGGTATGGCTCAATCATTTGCTCTAACTGCAAAGGCAATTGCAAGGTTGCAGTTTTGTTTAAAATATTTTCTTTCATCTGTGGTGCAGCCCAAAGCAAGATGTTGCTCAGGCTCAGATGCAGCGATTGGAGTTTCTCGCGCATGTCGTTCAATAGTACTTTTGCTTGCGTTAAATCATTGCGCTCCAATAATTTAAGTGTAACGTCGGGGCTTATTTGAATGGCACTGCTGTAGTTTCTGATGTCATGTGAAAGCACAGTAAACACGTTTTTTTGAAAGTAATTCAACTTTTCTAAAGCTTTATTTTTTTGAATGATTTTAATCAAAAGGAAAGCAATCAATAAAACAACCAAAATTAGGGCCGTAGATAGAAACATATAATTTCTTCTACTTCGCTCTTTTTCAAGGATAAGCTGTTGCTGAAGTTCCTGGTTTTTTGTGAGGATGTTAATGGTTAAATCTTTTTCGGAAAGTTAAAATTTCTGACTTAACTCTTCACCTATTCTGTTGTTTTCTTTCGCAATCATCAGCTCGGTCAACGAATCAAAAGCGTGATTGTACTTCATCGCTGCACGGTAATCTTCTTTTCGCATCATAACCTCCGACATGGTATGGTTGAAGCTTGCTTTTAAATCAATATCAGTGAGCTGATTCACTTCTTCTTCAATGGATTGCAGCAGCTGAAGTGCAAGGTTAGTGTTGCCTGTTTTTGATTCTTTTTCGGCTTGTATCTCTTTTAGCTGCAATATGTTCATTTGTGCATTTTTTTCTTCAGCCAATTTTATTGACTTTCTGATGAGAATGTCGAAATTTTTCCATTTTTCCTGTTTTAAATACATTTTTGCCAAATTGTAGCTGGCGGTAAGCGTCATTTGCGTGAGGTGACTTTTTTCGGCAAAATCCAAGGCTTTATTCAGTTGAGTAATGGCTTCTTGATCTTGATTCATATACATAAAAGCCTTAGAGCGTGAGATATAGAATCCGGCTCTCAGCTCGTTAAGATAATCTTCGTGCATTTTTTGCTTTGGCTTTATGGTATCCACAATTTTGAGGGCCTTGTCCGAATAAATTAAAATGGAAGAAAAGTCTTCACGTTTGGCCATGATAGCCATTTACATGGAGTAGCCCTTCAACAAACCATTGATTTTTTCCGTTTTTTGATAATAAAACATGGCAGTGTCAAGGTATTGTTGGTCTTTAAGTTGGTGGCCTTCTCGATAAAAAGCTACTGCCAAATTAAAGTATCCGGCGGCTGTGGAGCCATCTTTGTTGTATGCAATACCGAGTCTGAGGCAGGTTTTATGTAAGGCCACTGCCTTTTCAAACTGCCCGGTTCGGCCATACAATGCTGCCAAAATCTGTCGTGATTGGTAAGCCGCTGCTTTTCGGTAGATAAAATTATTTGTGTCCGAAAAGATTACAAAAGCCTCAGCATCAGGTATTGCTGATGAGGGGTCGGAGTTCATTTTGGTGACAATGGATTTGGCGAGGACCTCAAAAATAGAATCGTTTTCACGCGCTGTGTTTTGGGCCGATCCCGAAATGGCATGAAAAAACAGATAGACGAAAAAATAAATTACAACTAACTTTTTCATCAAAATGAAGTTTACGATATCCAAATGTAGTAGAATTTACGTATCGAAGTACTAAAATATCATTTTGATGCTTTTCGAGATGAAAAAAAAGTTTCCTGCACATTCCAATCAACGCCAACAAAAGGCCGAAAGCTGATTGTAGCGCTACGAATAGTCGAAGCTGCTTCCTTCAAGAAATTCGCGCAGGATAGAGGTTGGCGGTATTTCTTTTTCGGGAATAGGAATGATGTAAGAAAGAAATTTCAGCAATCGCACGGCCTCGGAATATTGTGGTGCGATGGGTGGCACTTCTTGAAGCAAAGGTTCGGCCCACAGACGCAACACGCCAAGTTCAAACACCAAAGCCGTGTTGAACATCACATCAGCCTCTTCCTGAAACGGAAAAATGTGTTCTTCCTCGCCACGACGAACACTCGGCCAGCGCTCTAAGGTGTTTTGAGCCGAGTAACCCCTGTATTGACTGTCGCGTATGATACGCCTAATCAATCGGTTGTCGTTGGTGGGGATGCTGTTGTTTGAATCAATGCTCAAGGTAGTTAAGGCCGAAACATACACTTTCATAAAGCGTTTTGAAGGAATATCGCGCGACATGATCGGGTTAAGGGCGTGGATGCCTTCAATAATCAAAATGCCATTTTCCTGAAGTTTGAGTTTGGTTCCATCGTAAAAGCGTTTTCCGTTAGCAAAGGAAAATTTGGGCAAATCAATTTCCTTTCCCGCAAAAAGATCGTTTAAATTATCGCTTAAAAGCTGATGATCAATGGCCAGCGGACTTTCAAAATCGAAATCTCCGTTCACGTCTTTCGGTGTCAATTCCCTATCAATGAAATAGTTATCCATTGATATCACCTCCGGCTTGAATCCGTTTACAATGAGTTGGATAGAAAGACGTTTGGCAAAAGTGGTTTTGCCCGAAGAGCTGGGGCCGGATACAAAAACAACTTTCAAGTCTGCACTTTTTTGCTTGATCATATCGGCAATGCAGGCCAATTTTTTTTCTTGTAAGGCTTCCGAAACTTTAATGATTTCGCCAATTTGTCCATTCAGTGTCATTTCGTTGAGTTGACCCACATGCGGCACACCAATAATTTGAACCCACTCTTTAAACTCCATGAAAATTTCAAACAACTTGGGCTGGTCCACCACTTTCCCCAACTGATTGGGATCATTTTTCTTTGGTATCACCAATAACATTCCTTCATGATATTGCTCCAATCCAAAAAGTTGAAGGTAACCCGTGGATGGAACTAAGTATCCATAAAAGTAATTGACCACATCGTCAAGCTGATACACTGAGCTGTAAAACTGGCGACGGGTGCGCATCAACGTGCATTTGTCGTCAAGGTTGAAACGACTAAATATCTTCAATGCTTCTTCCGTGCGTATTTCATCGCGTTGAAAGGGAAGGTTTTGTGCTATAATTTCTCTCATGCGTTCGCGCAAGCGAACGACAATTTCAGACCATGGGCCAGGGCTGTGATTGTTGACCAACTCGCAATACATTCCGCCCGAAACTGATTGCTGCACCTTTAATTTATGGTTGGGATACAGGTCGTGCGCTGCCTTAAACAGTACCATCAACAACGATCTGATGTACATCCGCTGGCCGTCAGTATGCAGAAAGCTGATGAAATTTACTGTCTTAGGCTTGTAAATCATATACGAAAGCTCTTTCAGTTTGTTGTTCACAACTGCTCCTAAAATGGGATATCCAATATCAATCTGTTGGTCTTCAGCAATTTCTGCCAACGAAGTTCCAAATGGATAGTCTTTTTCGGTTTGGGTGTTTTCGCAAAAGATGGAGTAAGTTTTTTTCATTTGATAAATTTTTGTCTTGCTCTTGAAGGTTTTTGATCTCAAAAAGAGATAACGGCAAAAGAAATGAATTATTTGCTTCGTTGGCTAAGGAACTGACTTTTACGCGGATGATGGACCGATCGCCAATGCAAAAGTAAGATGGTGATACTGTGATTTGCCTAAGGCAGAAACATTGGGTCGTCTCATAATTGTGATGATAATGAAGTAGATATACGGATTATTTTTCGGAAAAAGAAAAAGTAAATTTGTTTTGAGTGGATTTGAACTGCATTTTGTAAAATTTGAATAAGCTTTGAAAAGTTCTGTGTTTGAGCAGACGGCTTCTTTTAAATTAAGATGTAATTTAAAGTTGTTGCATCCAAAAATCGTGAGTAAGTTTGTGGCATAGTCATTCAGACATGGCTTTATCCATGGTTTAATCCAATTGATGCTGAATTGGAAACTTTTCTGCTCTATTGGTTGTCTGTGATGTAACCGGAAAAAAGTAAATCTGTCAGCGCGAGTTTATAAAAACCAGTATAATTTGTGATAATAGAAGATTGATAATAAACGACTTCCACAACAAAATGTAGAATATGAAGAGTAAAAAATGGCTATTGATTGTATTTGTAAGCTGCTTGAGCTTATTGGCAAGGAGTCAGCAATCCTATGAAATTAGTTACCAAATGGCCAACAATGGAAAGGTAGATTCATCTGCAACTTCTAGTTTTACATGGGTTGAAAACATCGCCTATTTGTCATCTAAAACCAATGGAAGTGGCGAATTTATTGATTTTAACCGCGATGAAATGGTGGACATCATGCTTTTCGATGATGTATTGTATAAAACAGTGACGCGTTTTGATGCCTTGGATAGCCCTCGAACCACTGAAGAAACGGAAAATATTTTGGGTTTTGATTGTTCAAAGGTAATTTATAGCTCATTTTCAAACACCATCGAAGTTTGGTTTACCACCGAAACGGTTGCCAAAGGAAGTCCTATCAAATCGTATTTACCTGATAATGGACTGGTAATGAAGATTGTTATCAATGGAAATCGTTCTTGGACAGCAATGTCAATTACACCTTTGCCTGATGCAGTTGTGCCTATCTATGCTTACGAAAGTGCTGAGAAAATAAGCCATTCGCGCGCCAGAGAACTTCAAATCAAATCGCGCTTTACCAACGTGCAGGTTTTTGATCGGCAGGTGGTCAATTTTGAGGGGGGGATCGCCAATCCGGAATTTGGATTGGCAGACATTACCTACCGCCTCTCGAACGGAACGATCATATTAAAGAAAATCAAACTTCCCGAAATTAATAAAAAAGGAGCAAGCGTTTTTGCAACGCTCACCAACTGGTCAAAAGGCGATGCCTACGACAGAACTTGCAGTTTCTTTACTGTTGCAGAAAAAAAAGACCTATCAGTTTTGGATGCCTTTCAGCATGGCGTTGAAGCGATGCCATTTTTTGAAGATAAATCCGGAAAAAAATACCAGGGAGTTGTAAGCACTAACCAATTTGAAGTTCCGGTTGAGCTGATGCGTTTTTTTACTTCCTTCGGCGTGTCGCATTTCAATCACATTCGTGAAATTAACAATTACAACTGGCAGGATTCGGTGGTTTATAAGCAAGAAATTACCTCGCTGATACCCAACAGCAAAGACGAAATTTGGGTAGGTGTTTTTATAGGAAATTACGACAAAGGTGGCCATCAAGTGAGTCTCGATTTGCAGTTTTATCCGGCTTGGGAAGAAGTTATACCGTCAGAAAAATGGATTGAACCTTTGTTTAACACCTTGAATATTCTTGAAGCTTCCGGACAAAATTACGGTCGTCTTTTTAAAACCGACACCTTACAAGTTGACTTTGATTTGCCTCCAAACTTAGACGATTTGCAGCTTCTTTTCACCTCAACAGGCCATGGTGGCTGGGGAGGCGGCGATGAGTTCAATCCCAAGCTCAACCAAGTTTTTGTAGATGGGAAGTTGGTGTTCAGTCATATTCCTTGGCGGACAGATTGCGGCACCTATCGCATGTCGAATCCAGCATCGGGTAATTTTCAAAACGGATTGTCCTCCAGCGATTTAAGTCGCTCCAACTGGTGTCCTGCAACCCTTACTCCTCCTTGGATTGTTTCACTTCACGATTTAAAACCTGGGAAACATCATCTGCAAGTTGTTATAGATCAAGGTGACGATGAAGGAAATAGCTTCAACCATTGGAGTGTGAGTGGCGTCCTCACCGGAACCCTTTCAACAAAAAAATAATTGTTATGAAAGCATTCAAACGATTTACGCTTCTTTTTATCCTTTTGTTTTTTATCGGTTTTTCGGGCAAGGCCCAAGGAAATCGGGAGGAACAAACAGAAAAAATGGCTTGGTTCCAAGATGCGAAGCTGGGCATTTTCATCCATTGGGGCATCTACAGCGTGGGTGGCATTGATGAATCTTGGTCGTTTTTCAATGGTTACATTTCGTATGACGATTATATGAAGCAAATGGAGGGATTTACGGCTACGAATTACAATCCCAAAGATTGGGTGAAATGGATCAAAAAAAGCGGTGCCAAATACGCCGTCATCACCACCAAACACCATGATGGCATAGCTTTGTGGGATACAAAGCAAAGCGATTTGAATGTGGTGCAAAACACCAATGCCGGCCGCGACTTGATTGCGCCTTTTGTGAAAGCCATGCGCGACGAGGGTTTGCATTTGGGATTGTACTATTCATTGCTCGATTGGTCGCATCCCGATTATTCGCAGTTCACCCGTACAACAAAGCGCTATGAAAATGACTCCCTTCGTTGGGAAAAATTTATGAGTTTTAATTTGGCTCAGCTTCAGGAAATTAGCCGATTTAATCCTGATTTGTACTGGTTTGATGGCGATTGGGAACACACTGCCGAGGAATGGAAAGCCATAGAAATCCGAGAAATGCTGCTCAGCAATAATCCTCAGGCGATCATCAACTCCCGTTTGCAGGGCTATGGCGATTATGCCACTCCTGAGCAGGGTGTGCCCATCACCAAACCTAAGGATAAATACTGGGAATTGTGTATGACATCGAACAATTCCTGGGGCTATCAACAGCTTGATAAAGAATATAAGTCGGTAAATCAAATCGTTCGTATCCTCGCCGATTGTATCAGCATGGGCGGAAATTTGCTTTTGGGCATTGGCCCAAAACCTGATGGCACGATTCCGCAAGAACAATTGAGCATTTTAGAAGGACTGGGACGCTGGACCACCAAACACGCTGAAGCGATTTATGGCACGCGGGCTGGGATTCCGAAGGAATATTTCAATGGTTATACTGCACTCTCACCCGACAAAAACATTCTTTATCTGTTTGTTGACAACCAACCCAATGGTCCCTTGGTCATCAAAGGCTTAAACAACAAAGTAAACCGGGTGTGGGTGGTAGGCAATGGCACAAAATTGAGTTATCAAATTGTTGGAAAACAGTACTGGAGTCCGGTTCCGGGGCTTCTTTACATTGATGTTCCAAAGGAAGTTCAGGACACAGAGGTTACAGTTATTGCCGTTTTGCTCGATGGCGAGGTGGATTTGTTTTCAGATGAGGTGAAGGCCATTGAAAGTAATTAACGGACATTGGGTGAGTGGTTTAGGGATTTTTAGGTAAGGCAAATTGAACAATGCTATACAATGTTAGTATTTGGTTTTGTCAAATATCTTGATGAAACGTTGAAGGCTATGAGATTTGAGGTATAAGATAAAAAACCTCAACAAAAAAAACAGGACTTTCGCCCTGTTTTTTAATAAAATTGTAAAGTACAGCCTACTAAATTTTATTTCAACCAGTGATCGAGCCAGTTGAAGAAGGTGCGCTGCCAGAGGATTCCGTTTTGAGGTTTCAGTACCCAATGGTTTTCGTTGGGGAAGTACAGGTATTCCGCAGGAATGTCTCTAAGTATGGCTGCATTGTAGGCCGCCATGCCTTGTGAGGCCACGATACGATAATCTAACTCGCTGTGGATAACCAGGAGGGGAGTGTCCCAGTTTTGTACAAAACGGTGGGGTGAGTTTTGGTACGACCATTGAGCGGTTTTGTTGTTACTGTCCCAGAATGGGCCTCCAAGATCCCAATTGGCAAACCACATTTCTTCGGTTTCTAAATATTGTTGCTCTAAGTTAAACATGCCATTGTGGGCAATAAACGCTTTGAAACGCTTGTCGTGATTTCCGGCCAACCAATAAACGGAGAAACCGCCATACGAGGCACCTACGGCTCCAAGCTTTTCGCTATTTACATAGTATTCTTTGGAAACGGCATCAATGGCGCTCAAATAATCTTTCATGTTTTGTCCGCCATAATCACCGCTGATTTGCTCTAACCATTCTTGTCCAAAGCCCGGTAAGCCGCGTCTGTTGGGAGCTACAATGATGTAATCATTGGCGGCCATCATTTGAAAATTCCAGCGGTACGACCAAAATTGGGACACCGTACTTTGTGGTCCGCCTTGGCAATAAAGTAATGCCGGATATCGCTTTTTGGGGTCAAAATGAGGCGGATAGATCACCCAAACCAGCATTTGTTTTCCATCGGTGGTGGGAATCCAACGCTCCTCCACTTTTCCCATTTCAAGCTGGTTGAGCAGCTCGGTGTTGATCTTCGTAATTTGTTTTTGAACTCCTGATTCTTCTTCTATAGAAAACAATTCAACAGGGCTTGACATGGACATTCGCGCTCCGACAAGTCCGTCTTTAACCACCATCACGCTGTTGTAGCTATGCACACCATCGGTGATTTGCCGAATGGTTTGGGTTGCGGTTTCAATAGAGTAGATTTGGTCGAGGGCGTGCCAGTTGCTGGTGAAATATATTTTTGATCCATCAGCCGACCAAGCTAAACTCCCAACATTTTGATCGAATTTTTCAGTGAGATATTGTTTTTCTCCCGATTCAAAGTCGAGGGTAAAGAGCCGAATCTTATCAGCTTCATACCCATCGCGCTCCATGCTTTCCCAAGCCAATGAACGACCGTCAGCCGAAAAAACCGGATTCATGTCATAGCCCATCATCCCGCTGGTGAGGTTTTTTGTTTTGCCCGTTTCGAGAAAATATTGGTACAAGTCGGAGTTGGTGGAAAGGGCATATTCTTTGCCTTGTTTTTTTCTACTGGTATAGACGATGCTCTTGCAGTCGGGGCTCCAGGCGATTTGTTCCATGCCACCAAAAGGTTGCACCGGCGATGCCCACTGCTCGCCTTCCATGATGTCTTTGGCCTCGCTGATACTTTTGCCGTTGTATTCGGCAACGAAAATATGCGTGAAAGCATCCACCCAATGGTCCCAGTGGCGGTACATCAGATCATTATTCACACGACCGGTGGTGAGCGGAAGGTCAGGGTAACGCTCTTTCACCAAAGAAGTTTTTTCAACATCGGCCAACAGCAGGATGTGCTTTTGGTCGGGTGAGTAGGCAAATCCACCAATGCCATCGGCGAGTTCGCTCATTTGGCTGCGGTTGCTGCCGTCAATGTCCATTTCCCAAAGCTGCATACTGCCACTTTCTGCCGACATAAAACCAATTTTTTTGCCATCGGGACGCCAACGTGGGTTATATTCGCCAACGGCAGTTGTGGTAATACGTTTAAAATCAGAGCCGTCAATCTTCATGGTGTAAAGCTCTGAGTTTCCTTTGTTTTCAGCCACATCGTAATAGGTGATCGAAAACAGAAGCGTTTGTCCATCGGGTGAAGTTGCAACTTCGCCTAAACGGCCCATACTCCAGAGCAATTCGGGGGTCATTCGGTCTGAGCTCGGAGTGATGGTCTTTGGTCCGATAACAGTGGCTGTAACGGAACCTTTGTCAGTGTCGGTTTTGCACGAATGGAGCAGCAAAGCACCAACAATTGCAAGAGGTAAAAGGATCTTTTTCATTTTTGAGTTCTTTTGAATGGACTAAATTAAGGTTTTTTCTTTTTGTCGGTTTCAGAAATTATAAGAAGTCATTTTGAGGTGTGTTTTTTGAAAACCGGGCTTGTAGGTCAATGGCTTTAATATTTTTATAACCTATTCATTAATTGCATGATGCATTTAGAGGAACTACAATCCGGTTGAGAGATTTAAATTGCCTGTAGCAACAAAATACAAATTAAAAACCTGATCTCCCGAATCTAAAGGCGGCAAATGAGCTTCATAATAAACACTTTCATCTGCGCTGTTGGCTGCAAAAACGCCATGCTCGTCAAAAACAAATTCCGGTGACTGAGGAAAAACATGGGTTTGCAATGCCGTATCGAAGTTTCCGGCCACGCAAAAATTATGTCTTCCTCCCGGAAATGGATTCACTGTCTGTAGGCCAACCGAACGTAAAACCAGCATCAAGGCGTCAACAGCACTCAAGGCGTTGCTGTTGTTCACGTCAGCAACCCGAAACAAAAAAGGACTCAATTGGGTTACATCGTTGATCCAAGTGAGTTGTTGCACAAATGGGCTGAACACAGTGAGGTAACTGAGAATTAGAGCATCAGCCGCTGTAATGCCGCTCCAACCGTTCCAAAGCCAGGTGTTGCCCAATAAACCATCCTCGCTTTCCTCCCAAAGCCTGATTTTAAGCTGTTGTTGTGGACTTACATTCTCAAATTTATAAATGGGTAGGTTGTTCTCCATCACCGGGTTTATCACCGCCGAAACAGCCTCATTGGAAGTGTTAAAAAGCTGTAATCGAAAGTTTTGTGCTGCTTCCGGCAAGGCGCTTCCGCTTTCATTAAAAAAAAGTAATTGTCCTCTAAGATTGGATTTTGAAGGGTTGACGACTTGAATAAAAACCGGTCGTTCGGTAACTCTGAAGCTCACTTTACCCGATTGAACGGTGAGGGTAGATTCAAAACCATTGGGTTTTTGATTTATGGGTAAGGTAAGTTTCACTTGCGTAGCAGCCCCAACATTCAACTGAAAATTATTGATTACTGTGTTGGATGAAGTGCGACACCAAACGGCATACACCGTTGTATCAGCATTTTGCGAATTAAATTGATACACACTCACTGTTGGGTTTCCCGAATTCACCTCGCGCTCAAAGCGGAGGTTTTTCAATTGTTGGTTCATGGTATTGACATAAAACCACGATTTTTTGGGTTGATGGCCATACCATAATTCATTGGTAAGCCCGCAGCTGTTGTATTTGTTGGGATCGAGTGCATTGGCGTCGCGCAACATAAACATATAGGCTTTGTCTATGCCCGAAGCAGCGGCTTCAAGAAACGAACGCAAAATCCACTGTCCCTGAACCTCATAAATGTCATTGGTATCAATGGCCACGGCAGCTTGCACGCTTTCGGGTTGGGTGTCGTAGCCAAATTCTGACAGCCAAATTTCTTTTCCGGGCAAATAGGTGTCGCGGTATTGCACCAATCGGGCAAGTTTAAGTTTCAGACTGTCGGCTTCGGGGCTGATGCCGTGCGATCCGTTTTCTGAATAATGATGAAAATTTAACACATCGGCAGGAAAACCTTTTGTGCGGTTAAAATCGCTCCAAAGTTTCATGCAGCGCACATACTCAAGGTTAAGGCTTGCCAATCCGGCCATTACCATTTTGATGTGTGGATCGGCAGTTTTCATGCCTTTGCCGGGCCCTAACGCGGCTTCATGGCCATCGTAATCGGCACTGCACATGGCCGCAAATTCGTCGGCACGAAAATAACCACCACGGGTGAACCACCATTTGTCTGGCTCGTTCCAGTTTTCGAGGTAGCGCACCAACGCTGTTCCGGTTTTGGGCTGCTGATCGCTTTTTAACTTGAGTTGAGCAAGTGGAACCGCCGTTTTTCCATATCGTGCTGCAAACTGAAACATGTAGTCAGCGTGTTCAATATAGGATGTGGGTAACAGCGGATTTTCGCCGGCACTCAGTGGTTTGTGCTGAAGGAGCGAGTCAACAAAACCGGTAATATAATGCGCAGCGCCTTGCAAATCGGGGCTTACGCTGATGGCATTGGAGCGAAGATCGGTATAGAAATCATCGAAATAAAATCCCCATCCCGGGCCGCTCACCCAGCTGGGATTCCAAGCGTATTGGTTGTTGGGGTAGCCAGGATAAGTGGTGTCGAGGTTGCCTTCGTCCCAGCCCCAGTTGTGGTATTCGCGCAGGTTGCCCACACAAGAAAGCTTGTCGTAAGGATCGTTTACAAAGCCGTTTACGCCAAAAAAATCTCTCATAAAGGGTTTAGGTAGCGGAACAGGAAAAGGCAGTGGTGCCGGCGACCCGACAGGAGTTCCGTACAATACAATTTCAGCTACTCGTGTGGAAGGGCCAACGAGTTCAAACCGCAAAAAACGTGTTGTTTCTTGAAGATTTACTTCCCGCCATGTATTATAGGTGTTGAGAAAAATGGATTTTTTATTTCCCCAAGATGCTGGATTGCCGGTGTAGATGTGCAAAGAATCACTGTCGTTAGCATCGAAAAGCCACAGGGAGCTCAAGGCATAAGTTCTGCCCAAATCGAGTACAACATAGGCCGGATAATAAATATCGGCGTTTACCCAACCGGGAGAGAAAATTGTGGTTGGCTGTCCGCCATTTCCACCGGCAGGATCGTTGGCCAGAGCTTGTTCATCTACCCACAGCGCAGCGTCGCCTTTGGTGCTGAAATTGTAAAACATTAATGCATCGAGCTTGATTTTTTGCTGCGCTTTGAGGCTCGGTAAGACCATCAACAGAAATGAGAAAAGCAAGATTTTGAAGGTGGTTTGAAAGCTTGTTTTGGTTTTTTGTTTCATTTTTTGTTGACAATTAGTGCGGCAATAACTCCAGGAATCCATCCGGCTAAGGTCAACAAAAATACGATTAAAACTGAGCCGCAGCCCTTGTCAAGCACCGCCAAAGGTGGAAATAGGATACATAAAAGGACTCTCCCAAGTGACATTTTGAATTGGTTTTGAGGTTAAGTCTGCAATATTGCTAATTTTTGTTCTTGGTGATGTCAAATTTCCAAAAAAAAAGCAAGCACCCAAGGGCACTTGCTTTAAATTTATATTTTGAAATTATTTTAGAGCTATTGCACAGTGTAAGCCGATTTACCTTCTTTAAAGTTTTTAACACCATCTTCTAAGAATTTAACAAACTCATCAACATCTAAGTTGTATGCCCTTGGTTGCACAAGCACTTCGTTGTTGTGGCCCATCAGCACGTAAAAAGGTTGTGCGTTTACGTTGAACTTCGTGATTTGAAAATCGGAAAATTTGCGTCCAATCGTCTTTTTCACTTTGTTGTCGTAAGTTGAGGTGACCCATTCTTCTTCAGGAAGTTCGGTTTTATCGTCAACATAAAGTGCAACAATTAAATATTCTTCTTGAAGTATTCTAAGTACACGTGGATCGCTCCAAACGCTGGATTCCATTTCGCGACAGTTGACGCAGCCGTGGCCTGTGAAATCAATAAAAAGGGGTTTGTTGATGGCTTTGGCACAAGCCAATCCTTGGTCAAAATCGAAGTAGCCGGTCAATCCATGCGGAAGGTGCAGCTTTTCGTGAAATTTAGGAGTTTCGCACAGCTCGTTTTGCTTGTCCACCTGCGCAAAATTTCCGGTGGCAAGGCTGCTGTTGTCGCGGATCATTTTGTTGAAGTCGAAGTCATGGGTGTGCATCGGAGGCATATATCCTGAAAGTGCTTTGAGCGGCGCTCCAAACATTCCGGGGATGAGGTACATCACAAAACTGAAAGTGATAATGGACAGCATCAGGCGCGGAACGCTGAGAAAAGGCACGTCGTCATCGTGGGCAAATTTCAGTTTTCCGAGCAGATACATTCCCAACAGGAAGAAAATTACGATCCAGAAGGCCAAATATACCTCACGGTCGAGGATACCCCAATGGTAGGTTTGGTCGGCAATGCTCAGGAATTTCAATCCTAATGCCAGCTCTAAGAAACCTAAAACCACCTTCACCGAGTTGAGCCATCCACCCGATTTGGGTAAATTGCTGAGCCAAGAAGGGAAGAAGGCGAAAAGGGTGAATGGCAATGCGAAAGCCAAAGAGAAACCAAACATCCCGATGATGGGTTTCAACACTTGACCGCCTGCCGATTCAACCAAAATGGTGCCAACAATAGGTCCGGTACAGCTGAAGGAAACAAGCACAAGCGTCAGAGCCATGAAAACAGAGCCCATGAAACCACCTTGATCGGCTTGTGCATCGGATTTGTTGACCACCCAATGGGGCATTGTGATCTCGAACATCCCAAAGAATGAGGCCGCAAAAACAATGAAGATAACAAAAAATAAAATATTGGGTAACCAGTGCGTGCTCAGCCAGTTGGCAATGTCGGGACCGGCTACTACGGCGAGTATCGAACCAATAAGGGTGTAAATAGCGATGATGCTCAAGCCATAAACGATGGCCTGAAGTTGACCGCGCAATTTATTTTCTTTGTCTTTCATAAAGAATGAAACCGTCATCGGAATCATCGGAAAAACACAAGGGGTGAGGATGGCTGCCAATCCGCCCAAAAAAGCTAAAATAAAAAATCCCCACAATGAAGCCCTGGAGCCGGTAATATCGTTTTCGCCCTCACCTATCGTGGCACGCGCAAGGTTTTCGGTGCCTTCGACAACAATTTTGTCGCCATCTATAGCAATATTGAAATCATGGTACAACGCCACACAACCTTGGTCGTTGCATACCATATAAGCAATTTCGCCGGCTATGGTGTGTTTTTTTTCTGAGGGAATGATCTTTTGTCTGAACTCGGCTTGACCTTCAAAAAACTTGATGTTCATCTCAAATATTTCATCATATGCCTCAATGCCTGTGGAAGTTTCAAAAACAGTACCTTCGGTTGAAAAACCCTTGGCAGCAGTAAAAGTAAATTCAGTAGGCAATGGCCCGTTTTCGGGAATTACCAATGAATACAAATGGTAACCTTTGTCAATGGTGGCCGTGAAAACCAGCTCATAGCCCTTTGAGGAGTAATTGTCAATGGAATAAGTCCATTTCACCGGATCGAGGGGAGCGTTTTGGGTGCCTGGCCCTGATGCGATGCTTGACGCAACGGCTGATTCTGATTTTAGGGTAAATGAAAATGGCTCTTCGGCAGGAGGGAGGCAG
Organism: Bacteroidota bacterium; assembly: GCA_023396415.1. Classification (GTDB taxonomy): domain Bacteria; phylum Bacteroidota; class Bacteroidia; order Bacteroidales; family F082; genus JALNZU01. Next base: position 2,453 of record JAEWWJ010000033.1, on the reverse strand, counting down.
CGGGTATCGTCGCAACTCATAAACTCAACAAAGCCTTTAATGTTGACCGTCTGACCGGCTTCGACCTTCACTTTTTGTTTAAAAATAGCCTCTTTGGAGAAAAAACGAAGGGTCATCTCAAAGTTGGGATCGTATTGTTCAACCGATTCCGATTCGGTTACTTTTCCCAGCAGCTCGTAGCCAACACCTTTTTCATAAGTGAAAGTGGTGGCCGGTGGCGACATGGGAATGTTTTGAGAATACAAGTGCCAACGTGGCTCAATATCAGCGGTAAAAATAAGATTGTATTCGTCATTGCCCAATTTTTCGGTCGAAAAACGCCATTTAACAGGTTCCAAAATCTGTGCTTGCGCAAAAAAGGGCAAAAGGAGGAGGGTGAGTAGACTCCAGCTTAAAAGAAATCGTTTCATTTTCATATTCATTTCTATAGATAAAAATAGCATCAAGTATTAAAAAATGAGTCTTCCTCTTTTTGATGCCGCAGGAAGAAGCATTTTGTTTTTTGGACGTGCCTGCAAGACAACCTCGTGAAAGGGATGGTTGCTTAACAAGCTTATTTAGAAAAGTGTCTAAATAAGCTTTGTTTAGCCCATCAGGAGGGTGCTTTGCGTAAGATCCTGTAAAGGGTTTTGGTTTTTTCTGTAACCGCAAAACGGTCGTCAACACGATGTCCAACAAGCCAAACGATAGCACCATCAACGCTTTCGATCACATAGGTATTTTCTTTTTCCGGCCTCGAAAGGTGTTTGTTGGTCAGAAATTCGCTCACCAGCTTACTCCCTTTCAAGCCGAAGGGCTGAAAGCGATCGCCGTTGCGTATCTTTCGCAGAAGCAATGGAAAGGTAAGTTGTTCAAAATCAAGCAGTGCAACATCCGAGGGTTGTTGAAGATCAGCGATATTCCCGCGGGGTATGCTATCTATCTGCAATTTCACCGGACTTTCGATGGATGCATCTGTTGCCTGAATCCAAACTTCAGGAACTTCGTGCTTCAACTGAATTTCTTGAAGAATTAGTGCCTCTCGTCCAATGATTAAACGATGCGATGTAGAGAAAAACTCAGCACCGGGTTGCCTTTGCATAGATTCTTTCACCGCGGCAATGACGGCCCCTTTGAATCCAAAATTCTTGAGCAAAGCATACAAAAGGGCTTCGATGGCAGTATGCTTTTTAAGGTCCGACAAGGCGATGCTGTAACCGTTGGCAGTGGCTTGTAATAAAGTATCGGCTTTTTGTTTGCCCAAGTCTTCAAGCAGAAGAAAATCTTGCTGAAGCAGCCCGATGCTTTGTACAAGTCCATCGTAACCATTGGTTTTGAGGGCATTGACTACAGGCATTAAGTTGTGACGGATGTTGTTGCGTAGGTATTTTGTTTCGCTGTTGCTTTTGTCTTCACGGTATTCCTGCGCTTGGTCTTGGAGATATTTTTCAACCTTTAAGCGTGGTAGAAACAGCAATGGCCGAATGATGTTGCCGTTTCGGGGCATCATTCCCTTGAGGCCTCTCACCCCTGAGCCGCGCAACAGATGAATGAAAAATGTTTCTATTTGGTCGTCAAGGTGGTGTCCAACGGCTATGGCTTGGGCATTGGTTTCCAAACGTAAGACCTCAAACCAGCTGTAACGTAATTCCCGCGCGGCTTCTTGAACGCTGACATGATGCTTCTGACAATAATCAAGGGTATTGAAACGCATCACCTTATACGTTAGGTCGAGTTTTTTGGCCAATTGTTGCACAAAAGCTTCATCTGCATTGGAATCTTTATCCCTCAATTGAAAATTGCAATGTGCCACCACAACATGGTATCCGAGCTGTTGCAAACACAGCGCTAAAGCCACAGAATCTCTACCTCCACTCACACCAACCACAACGGTGGCTGGCTTTTGAAGCAGATGGTGTGCTTTGATATATGCCTCAACTGATGAAATCATGGTCCAAAAGTACATGAATTAGCCTTTTGGCGACTTTCTGATAAGCATTTTTAACGTTGTAAAGACTTTTTTTAAATCCAGAATTGAATCAAAACTATCAATGTAAATGGCTCATTGTGAGTTTAAAAGGAAAAGAAGTCTTTTGCGATTAAAACAAAATTGTGTTAGCACATTAACAGTTGTGTGGCATTTATGGCATAGTGAAGCGTTGAAATCTCCTTTCAATTTAGGCCGCAAAAGCGTTAAAAGAAAGCATTTTTGACAGCAGCCATCTTAAATAAAAAGAAGATTTGATGGGCGACATCCTGAACAAGCAATGCGAACAAGAACTGCTTTTGGTGAAAGTACCATCTTCAAAATGAAATCATTGTGTATAAGGAAAATTTAGACTGGTTCTAACCTAAATTGAGCGATTCATCATTTCACCTGCCCCAATCGCAACGCTTATTTTAAAATTTTCCTTTTTTGTGTGGAATAAAACCTATTGGAGTGTAGATTTGTGAGTGAACCTAAAAATATTTCT
>JAEWWJ010000012.1 GCA_023396415.1 Bacteroidota bacterium | reverse complement strand
GTCCTACAGGCGCCTTGGTTCAAGCCCACGAGCTTGATGCCCAACGCTGTATCTCTTATCTCACCATCGAGTATCGCGGCGAGCTGCCTGCCGAGTTAAAACCCCGCTTCAAAGATTGGATTTTTGGCTGTGATATTTGTCAGGATGTTTGCCCCTGGAACCGCTTTTCAAAACCGCACAAAGAACCCCTTTTTGCTTTAAAGGAAGAGCTGAAAACAATGAAAAAATCAGATTGGCACCAGCTCACCAAAGAAAAATACAACCAACTGTTTAAAAAAACAGCAGTGGAAAGAACTAAATTTGAAGGACTTAAACGCAATATAGATTTCCTGAAAGGAGATGTTAGCTCTGATTAAAGTACCCATTTCGTTCATTGCCCACATTTTTACATTTCGAAATTTCGTGCCTTCTTTGTGGCGCTCTGTGCAATAACTCTATCACAAAGTGATCCTAAAAATCAAGGATTTTCGTCCCAAAAGCTAGACTCAAAACCATTTTCAGTGCATCAAACGAAGCATCAGATCGCTTTAGGACGAAGGATAAAAAAGCTCAATTCATTCAATATTCGTACTTTTGCTCAAAATCTATTCCTTTATTATGCGCAAACTACTTTTCCTTTTGATGGCTGTTTCACTTGTTTCTTGCAGCTCCCTCAAAAGAACTCCCCTTTCGCAGGATGCTGCCGAAAAAGCCTTACAAAAAAAGAACTATACCGAAGCACTTTCAATCTTGGAATCATTGATCGCCACTTACGAGGCTGCCGGTCAAGCCGACACTACTGTTGCTTACGAAAAGGCCGGACAGGTTGCTTTGTTGGTGGGCGATACAGCAAAAGCCGAAACTTACTATAAACTAAGTATTTATCACAAAACTGCCACGCCAGCACCTTATGTTTTCTTGGCTGATTACTATCAAAAAACCAAAAATCTATCCAAAGAAGTGATGGCTTTAGAAGGTTTGGCGCAGCATCATCCCGGCTCAGCCGAAGCCCAAGAAAAACTTCCAAAATTGTTTCAATTGTATGTAAATACCGCACAATGGGAACTGGCTACCACAACATGGCCCAAATTGTTGCCCGAACAACAAAACGACAAAGCATTGCTTTTGGACTGGCTGTCGGTGTGTAAAAAAAACGATGATTTTGCATCCGCCGATCAAGCGGCAGCGGCCATTCTTGTTTTTGACAAACGCAACCCTGAAGCCCTCACCTACGAAGCAAAACGATACTACGAAAAAGCTGAAACACGCTACCAACGCGAAATGAAAGCTTACGAAGAGAACAAAACCCGTTTGCAATATGCCACCTTGGTGAAAGAATTAGAACTTTCAACTACCGATTACAAAAAAGCACTCAGCCGTTTTGAGAGCCTCTACAAAACACTCCCCGACGCCAATCTTGCTTTATATATCTCCAATATTTACGCCCGTTTCGGTGATGAAAAAAACGCCGAACGCTACCGCCGTTTGTTGCGCTAAACCCTCTAAATTCCATTTTGATGAATCCCATTGAAGATACAAACCCACACCGCACCGAAATCAGTCGTTTGGGCGAATTCGGCCTAATTGATCATTTGACCCACAACATCACCCTCGTGAACGATTCGAGTGTTGAAGGTGTTGGCGATGATGCCGCTGTCCTTGATTTTGAGGGTTTCCAAACCCTTGTCTCTGTAGATCTGTTGGTAGAAAACGTACATTTCGATCTGACCTATACGCCTTTGAGACATCTTGGCTATAAGGCAGTAGCTGTGAACATTTCCGACATCGTGGCCATGAACGCCGAGCCACAGCAGATTGTTGTTGGTTTGGCCGTTTCCAACCGTTTTCCCATCGAAGCCATCGAAGAAATTTACGACGGCATCAAAATGGCATGCAAACGCTACAAAGTTGATTTGGTGGGCGGTGACACCACTTCGAGCACATCCGGAATGTTTATTTCGGTCACTGTGATCGGGAGAGCAAAAGCCGAAGACATCTGTTACCGCAAAGGCGCTCAAGTGGGCGATCTGCTTTGCGTGAGCGGCGATCTCGGAGCGGCTTATATGGGTTTGTTGCTGTTAGAACGCGAAAAGGCCGCCTTTAAAGCCAATCCCGATGTGCAGCCCGACCTTGAAGGGTATGATTATGTTTTGGAACGTCAGCTGAAGCCGGAACCCCGCACCGACATTACAAAGTTGCTCAAAGAGTATGACATTCGACCTACCTCAATGATTGATATTTCTGACGGGCTGGCCTCCGAAATTCTGCATCTTTGCAAGGCTTCCAACGTGGGTTGCCGCATCTTTGAAGACAAAATTCCTTTCGACCCGGTGACCCTCAACACCGCCGATTTATTTGAAATGATACCGGCCATTGCTGCCCTCAACGGAGGTGAAGACTATGAATTGTTGTTTACCATCCGTCAATCCGACTTTGAAAAGATGCGTAAGATCAAAGAAATCAGCATCATAGGCCATATCACCGCGGATGCCAATCACGCTGAGATGGTGACCAACGACAACCAAATGATTGAGCTTACCGCCCAGGGCTGGGATGCCCTAAAAAGATAAGCTTAAAATGGCAGCAAATTGCTGAAAATGAGTATGAATGCCAACGATAAATTACAAAACCTCATCGCCTCCATTCCCCACGAACCTGGAGTGTATCAATATTTCGATGAGGCCGGAAAAGTGATTTATGTAGGCAAGGCCAAAGACCTCCGCAAACGTGTTTCGAGTTATTTTACAAAAGAACACACCGGCAAGTTACGGGTGTTGGTAAGACGTATCAACGACATCCGGTTTATTGTCGTGGCCAACGAATCGGAGGCCCTTTTGCTCGAAAACAACCTCATCAAAGAGCTGCAACCGCGCTACAACATCTTACTTAAGGACGACAAAACCTATCCGTGGATTTGCATTAAAAATGAACCATTTCCACGCATTTTTTCAACGCGTAACATCATTCAGGACGGCTCAGAATATTTTGGTCCTTATGGTTCAAACAGGATGATGAGGACATTGCTCGACCTCATTCATTTTATCTATCCCATCCGCAATTGCAATCTCAACCTGTCGGCGGCCGCCATCAAACGCGGCAATTACAAGGTTTGTCTCGAATACCAACTTGGAAATTGCAAGGGGCCGTGCGAAGGTTTGCAGCAGGAAGCCGAGTATAACGCTATGATTCGTGAGATACGCCAGATCATCAAAGGAAACATTCAAGGCGTTTTGCGCGAGATGAAAGCCCAGATGATGGAATATGCCCATAATCTTGAATTTGAAAAGGCGCAAGAACTCAAAGAAAAGCTGGCACTGCTCGAAAACTACAAAAGCAAGTCCACTGTTGTGAATGTAACCATCACCAATGTGGATGTTTTTTCAATCTTAGATGAGGAAGAAACGGCTTGGGTGAATTATTTACGTGTGGTTGAAGGCGCTGTGGTACAGTCACATTCAATTGAAATAAAAAAGAAACTCGACGAAACACCGCAGGAAATTCTTGCATTTGCCATCGTAGAGTTGCGGCTTCGTTTCAACAGCGAGTCGCCCGAAATCATCGTGCCCATAAAATTGGTAAATACTCCCGAAGGACTGCGCCAAACCATTCCCCAGCGGGGTGAGAAAAAACAACTGCTCGAGCTTTCTGAAAATAACGCCTACCATTTTAAGCTCGAAACCGAGAAACAACGCAGCCTGATTGATCCGGAGCGGCATCAAAAACGTATCCTCTTGAAGCTGCAAGAAGACCTTAGAATGAATGTCGTTCCGCAAGTGATTGAGTGTTTCGACAATTCTAACTTTCAAGGCGATTATGCCGTGGCAGCCATGGTGCAGTTTAAAAATGCCAAGCCCAACAAAAGCGAATACCGCCATTTTAATATTAAAACAGTGGAAGGCCCCAACGATTTTGCTTCGATGGAAGAAATTATCGAACGCCGCTACTCTCGCCTGTTGAAAGAGGAAAAACCTCTGCCTCAGCTTATTGTGATTGATGGCGGAAAAGGCCAGTTGGCTGCTGCGGTGAAGTCGCTGGACAAGGTGGGGTTGAGGGGCAAAATCACCATCATCGGCATTGCCAAACGACTGGAAGAAATTTTTTACCCCGGCGACAGCATCCCCATTTATATTGACAAACGCTCAGAGTCACTCAAAATAATCCAGTTTTTGCGCGATGAAGCCCATCGTTTTGGTATTACCCATCACCGTAAAAAATTTGAGAAGGGATTTATCGCCTCTGAATTTAATAATATCAAAGGTATTGGCGAAAGTACCGCACAGAAACTGCTATTGCATTTCAAGTCGTTCAAAAACGTGTCACACGCATCAGATGAAGAACTTATGGCGGTGGTTGGCAATGCCAAAACGAAGCTGCTTAGAGCTTATTTCAACGCAATAATTGAATAATTTGGGAGTATAATAAACTAAAATTAGCAAACAAATATAGGTCAACCCCTGAGAAAAGTTGATGTGCTGATTTGTTGATGCAGACGCATTTAAAAGTGACTGGTAATGAAGGCTCTTGGCTGTTGGCACTTGGCTTTGGGCTATTGGCTTGTGCCAGCCTAAACTTCTAAACCTCTCAGAAAAGTAGATGGGTTGATTTTGTGCAAAATATCTGTGTGAACAAACCCAAATCTCAAAACGGACTTTGTACCGCAACATTTGCCACCAACGGGTAATGTGCAATAACACAGGCTATTGTGTAGTTGTGAAAACATATTGGCATGACAATCTAAGCGGTAATGATTAAAAGAATTTGAAGAAAATGCAGGAAAATGTAAGAAAATGCAAAATTTGAAGATTATTGTGAGTTTCTGTGAGTGCCTCGGCCGTATCTTTGTAAGGACTTCTCAGAAATAGCCCGATGAAAAGGGATATGATGCTGAAAGTGAACGATGAATGAAGAATAGTGAACAATGAACACTAAACATTTACCAACAGCTGAAATGTTTTTATGCATTGAATCTAATATGAAAAAGCAATGACAAGACTAGGCAAAATACCATGTTTCAATTCGTGCAATCTCGTAAGATTTGGAATGCGGATATTCAAAGATGTCTTGGTTGTGCATGACTGCCATAAGCAGGACGGCGTGCTTCTATTTGAAAATCAATTTATATCTTGCTGCATAGCAAAAACCATCTTTATGCTGGGTAAAAACGATTTTGAGCAGGTAGACCGCCTAGCTTTAAATGTGGGCTTGGCGGCTCGTCAAAAGGAAACACAATCTTCATCTTCTTCCTACTCAAGAATACATGTATAAACAATTATTTGCTTTTTTAATCAATCAATTACACGAATATATGAGTGGTTGAAAATGAGTGTTATTTTTACTTTTCGGTAAACTTGTTTGTATTAAGATAAATTTAAAAATGATGTTTTGCCCGAAAGCATTATCTTTGAGGTGTTAAGCGCCAATCCTGATGAACTTAAAGACAATGAACTGATGGAATTCCTTCAAACCAAATCCGAGCCGCTCCCGGAATATATGATGGAAGTTTTAGAGAGCCTCAAGGGAAACATCACTTACAAAACCATACTACAAAGCCAAATGGCACATTATAGTTTGGAGCAAGCAAAGGCTGAAAGGGCTTTATTACACAACCTTGTCCACGATAGCATCAGCAATATGCAAGCGCTACGGACTCAGTTGGCCGCGGCTCAAAGCTTACCCATGGACATGCAGATAGTGGATGCTTTTATGCAGGAAGGTAAAACAAGTGAAGCCCTCAGTCTGGCAAATATGTTGCCACAATTGTACGGTTTAACAGCTGAAGCATTAACAGAACACAACCGTTTTGTGGGCCTCAAACAACTACAGACCGGATTGCAAACCGAAGGACGGAATATTTTTACAATGAATGAAACTGAAAAATCAACGCTCATTGACATGATCAACCAAAGTACGGGTTTAGCCGGTATTCAAGCCCGCAATATCATGGCTTTCATTGGCGAGTATGAATATTGTGATTGCCCTTCGGCAATTGATGCAAGCCTAAAAACCAAAACAGTAATAAGTGCTACAACAGCTCAAAGCTTATTGGGCCCTACTGTAGAAGCTCATCCTAATCCTGCCAACAGCTGGGTAGGTTTTGTTTATACGCTTGAAGGCGAAAAGGCTGTGGCCCTGCTTGAAATACGCGATGCCACGGGCAAAACCGTACATCATGCACAGTTGAACCAAAAACAAGGCGAATATGTGTGGGATACACGTCAAGTAAAGGCCGGAACCTATTACTACAGCCTGAAAACAGGTGGAAGTTTCAAAACAGGTAAGGTAGTTATAGTTAAATAGAATTTATCAAAATAACCTTTGGCAGTAGGCAAATTGCCTGCTGCCAAAGGTTTTTAGCAAGCAAATCAATGAAACATATTATACTGATTTTTTTACTACTTATGCCTGCTGTTTACACCCATGCTCAGGAATTTAGCATTGTATCACAATATTGCTTTGGTGGCGAAAAATGGGAAGGGGCAAGATCGATTATCTTCCACCAAAACGGCTACTATTTGGGGTGCAATACATCATCTAGTGGAGGAGATATTTCATACAATCACGGCAAAACAGACTATTGGCTTTTGAAGACAAATAATTCGGGCCAAATACTATGGGAGCAAACCTATGGTGGCAGTGAGTATGATTACTTTGCTCAAATGCTTCGCACCCCTGACGGCGGGTTTTTGATGTTTGGCGAAACCTATTCGCAGGATGGGGATGTGGGTTGCAACCACAGCAGCAATGGCGACTGGTGGTTGGTGAAAACCGACAGTTTGGGCAATAAAGAATGGACACGCTGCCTCGGTGGCACACATAAAGAAATAGCAGGGCAAATCAAATATGCACATGACGGTGGCTATATTTTGGTAGGCACCACAGGTTCGGTTGATGGCGATATTGCCTTAAACCATGGAATGTATGATGTATGGGTTGTTAAAATTGATTGGGATGGGAATATCCTTTGGGAAAGAACTTTTGGAGGGACAAGCAACGATGCAGGCTACACCGCTAACCTTACTTCAGATGGCGGCTATATCATTGGTGCATCAGTCAGCTTATGGAATGGTGAGTTTTCTTGTCGGGACGACTTACCCTTTCAGCAGAGCGGTGGCTGGTTGCTCAAACTTGACAGCCTTGGTTATCTGGAATGGTGGAAATGCTATGGAGGTAGTAATAGTACCTCCCTTATTGATGTGCTTCAAACAGCTGATGGAGGCTATGTTTTTTTGGGAAACACAGATTCTAATGATGGCGATGTGAATTGCTTTCATGGAGTACCCGGCAATGGAAACTGGAGCGATATGTGGGTAGTTAAAGTTGACACCCTGGGTCAAATAGAATGGCAGCGTTGCTTGGGCGGCACAGGCTATGATGAGCCGAGTATCATCCGTCCTTTAGACGATGGCGGTTATATCGTGGGCGGAAATACTACCTCACAGGATGGTGATGCATTGTGCAATGAATCGCTGCAAGGAGGGCATACAGTTATCCTGCATCGCCTATCGCAATCAGGTGAGCTGCTTTGGACCAAATGCCTTGGCAGCCCTGTTGACAACAGCCTGTTTGCCATGCACGTTTTCTCGCCCACGCACTTCCTGCTGGGTGCCACCGCCCGAAGCAATGGCATAGATGTGAACTGTAACCTCAAAGGTGAAACAGATATTTGGTTGGTAGAAATAATGGATACTACCGTTAGTATCAACGAGCAAAAGCCTGCTCATGCCAAAGCAAGTTTTCTGCTCTATCCCAACCCTGCCACCAACGAAGTTTGGTTGCAACTGCCCACCAATATGCAACAGGCAATAATGCAGGTAGAACTTATCAGCCCCACGGGCAGGCTTATTTACACCTCCAAAGCCGAAGGTGATTTCCATAAAATTGAACTCAAGCACTTGCCGCCCGGCCTCTACCTTATAAGGCTCTGGGATGGAGTAAGATGGCTGGTGGAGAAGGTTGTGATACGGTAAGGGTGATGGGTGATCGGTTTAACTCGAATTTTGAATCTATCAAATTCAAAAAATTCAATTCCTGCACGTCGTTCCTCCTCACAGGATTCAAAGATTGAATCTTAGCTTTTATATACTTAACTGATAATTCCTTGCACTGCCATGGCGGAGTGAATCCTTTGAATCTCTTGAATTTTGTCCCACACGTGCGGGATTGAATCTTGAATCTTTATATTCGTTGATCAATGTCCATAAATAAGTGACTGATTGACAATCTTTTGTGTTAATATGGCGTCAGCCAATCTTTTGAATTTTTTGAATCCCTTGAATCTTGAATCTTGTTTTTTATCCCCAAAAATTTATATCCATTCTAAATAAGAATGCAACTATCTAATAGTGTTTATCATATACAAATTCATGATTAAAATGATGGCATTTTGCCAATTTTTTTTTCTGTTTCAATTAAAAATCTTTTGTAATATTGAACAATAAATACAAACGATCATGTTACAACCAACCATTGTTATTACCCCCCCCCAGCCGAATGTAATACTTCTGCAGCATGGGCTTTCTTTTGCAATAGCCGCTCTTTTTGGCAGCTACAGCAAGCAATGCTATACACCTATATTTTATAAACAATTTATAGTATGTTGCACAACAAAGAAGATTTTTTGGTTGGGGAAAAATAAATTCAGCCTTTAGGCTGCTCACGTTTGGATGTGGACGGAGTGGCCGGAAGTTGAAACATCAGAAAAATTAGTCAGTTACACAACCTGAACAATTACTTAGCAATTTATGATTTATATGAAAAAGAAGTCTTTTTCAGCGAAATCCACAATAATCAATTTACTGTTAAAAGCCCTGCAATCAATGGAGTTTATATTGTTAAAATAATTGCTAGTAATCAGTTCTTAACTTTTAAATTAATTTCAAACTAAATAAAATCAATTATGAAAAAATTTTATTTCACAATCATTATTTACCTAACAATTATGTTTTACGGTAAATTGGTTTTTGGTCAAACCTACCATCCCTTACCAACCCAAAATGCTTACTGGTCAGTATATGAATTCGATGAGTTGCAAAATGTGTATGATGATAAAGTTTATTCAGTTGAAGGCGACACCCTGATTAATGGACTTGAATATACCAAGGTTTTTCAGTTAAACGACCATCCTACCATTTATGATACCGTGAAAATCCTTCATTGCTTTATGCGCCAGGATATTGAAGCAAAGAAAATATGGTTCATACGTCATTACTTAGGTGAGGACAATGAAAAACTAGGTTATGACCTCTCAGCAGCTGTTGGCGATACCGTGAGTTTACCGGCATTTGATTATGGAAATATTGGCGATTCGATTTATGTTAGGTTTAATTGTGATGAAACAGTAACTTTAAATAATGGTGAAAATAGAAAGCAATACTGTTTTGCTTCAACCTACTCTGTCGCAAATAATGTACAGCAGTTTATTGAAGGTATATGTAATGTAATGTCAACATTCCCCAATAAATATACTCCGTTTGACCCATTTCATCAATCCAGCACTCCATGTGTTGAAATATACAATGAATATCTATGGTCTTTAGGAGCTGAAGGGCATTGGTGTGGGTTCAATCTGGTGGATATTCAAGAAGTTGAAAAGCATACTTTATTTTATTACCCAAACCCAGCAAACAATTACGTAACTATCGAATTACCCGCTATTCAAGATA
>JAEWWJ010000015.1 GCA_023396415.1 Bacteroidota bacterium | reverse complement strand
TTTCCTTGAATTTCAATTTACAAGATATTTCATCAGGAAATTGAGCCATAAAATTGATTAGATTCATGTCAATTATTTTTTCACTAAGATAAATCTTTTTATTCATCATTACCGACACTCATATTTCTTTAAGCTTTTTGATGAAAAATTACTGCAAGCCTTTGTGAGCTGTTGAAGTTTCTACGTTGATCATATCACACACCCCTTTAGATGACGCTGAGGCTGGCATTGTAACTGAAATGCGTTTTGCTGCATTTGGAAGTTTTCTGTTTATTGTTCAATCACTTTCCATCACCATCTGCAAGGTGGTTCGGCTGCGCTGTTCAAGCAAAACGGCCTGCCCGGAAACCAGCGAAGGAATCATGGCATCGGTATAGTGCCTCACGGTGAGCAGGCGCAAGCTGTGGTTGTATTTGATAAAATAATCGGAAGAAAAAGCCTCCAAAATCCCTAGTATTGACCGATCGTTATCATCAATACACACTGATAAACTCAATGCTGAGGTTTGCAAAAGATTGGTGTGGATGCGCAATTGCTGAAAAGTTCCAAAAATAAAACTCAGTCGGGCTTCATCCATAAAAGAAAAATCGCGCGGACTGATACTGATTAAAAGCTGGTTGTCTTTGACAATAAGTGACGGAAAAAGCGTGTCGTTTTCGTAATTACCACTGATGACCGATGCCGGAATTTTATCGTCGAGAAAGGATTGTATTTTGAGTATAATCTGTTTGTTTTGAAGTGGTTTAATGGTTTTAGGGTGAATGATGGTTGCACCATAGAATGCAAGCTCGATGGCTTCGTTGTAGGAAATGGAGGGCAGCTTCACCGTTTGGGCAAAACGTTTCGGGTCGGCATTGAGCAAGCCGGGCACATCTTTCCAAATCACCACTTCGTGCGCATCGAGGCAGTAGGCAAAAATTGCAGCGGTAAAATCAGACCCTTCTCGTCCTAAAGTTGTGGTTTGCTGCTCGGGGTTAGAGCCAATAAAACCTTGTGTCAAAATAAATGGATGCTTTTTAAATTCGGCTTTCATACTTTCGATGCGGTGCTGCGTCAGCTGCCAATCAACATTGGCGGCCCGAAAATTACTATCAGTCTTGACCAATTCGCGGGCATCTTTTAAGACAACGGGCAATCCTCTTTGTTCGAGAAAAGCAGCCACTATCGTTGTTGACAGCAGCTCGCCATAAGGCACAATTACATCGTAGTGTTGGTCGTATGAAAGCAAGGCGTTTTTTATCAGATCTGTTTCCAAGGCAACAAACAGGGTGTGGAGTTGTGTGCTTATGGCTTCAACCCGTTCACCAAAAAGTTCTTCTGCAATTTGAAAATGGAATGTTTTAAGCTGATCCAAGTGTGTTTCGTAGCCGGTTGACTTTTCCCGCGCTGCAAAAAGTAGTTTTTCAAAGGCGTTGGTGGTTTTGCCCATAGCCGAAAGCACAATCATTACAGCTTGGTTCTTTTGTTTTTCCATTATAGAAACCAAGTTACGCACCGCCGCAGCATCTTTTACCGAAGCACCCCCAAATTTGAAAACTTTCAGCTTCATTGCGCTTCATTTTGAAATGAGCAACAAAAGTAATATATTTGCCCATAGCCACCTCAAAATGATCGAGGGAGCAACATCAATCAACCTTTTAAAACATTACAAATGAAGACCTTAGTTGAGTTTATTTGGGAACAACAAGAGAGTTACGGTAACGCCACAGGTGAGTTCTCACGCTTGATGAATGATATAGGTATTGCGGGAAAAATTGTAAACCGCGATGTGAACCGTGCCGGCCTCGCCGAAATTTTGGGGTATGAAGGCACTGTGAACGTGCAAGGCGAGAGCCAAAAAAAACTCGATGTCATTGCCAACAACGAATTTATTAAAGCCCTGCGCAATGGCAGGCAATGTGCCGCCATTATCTCCGAAGAAAACGAAGATGTGGTAATTTTCGATGGAAAGATCGGTGAACAAGCCAAATATATCGTTGCACTCGACCCGCTCGACGGCTCCTCCAATATCGAGGTGAACGTACCCATCGGTACCATTTTTGCTATTTATAAACGCAAAAAAACCGGAATGATAGTAACCTTAGATGAGATTTTAAACGGTGGTATTGACTTAGTTTGTGGAGGTTATATCATTTATGGCTCATCCACCATGATGGTTTATACCACAGGCCATGGCGTGAATGGCTTCACTTACGATCCTACTTGCGGCATTTTTATCCTATCGCACGAAAACATGACCATTGGCGAAACCGGAGGCATTTATTCCATCAACGAAGCCAATTACATTTATTTCCCCGAAGGCGTGAAGCAATATATCAAATATTGTCAGGAAGACGATCCTGCTACCAACCGGCCTTATACTACGCGCTACATTGGCTCACTTATTTCCGATTTTCATCGTAATATGTTGCGCGGTGGCATTTATATTTATCCCGGAACTAAAAAAAATCCGCTAGGCAAGCTGCGGTTGATGTATGAGTGCATTCCCGTAGCTTTTTTGGCCGAACAGGCAGGGGGCAAAGCCTCTGATGGTTTCCGCAGAATTCTCGACATCCCAATCACCGAAATACATCAGCGCACACCACTTTACATTGGCTCTAAATTAATGGTTGAAAAGGTTGAAGCGTTAATGGCAGAGCATAGCTCCGATTTTTATGATGAGTTTATGAAAAAAGAAGCATAAAAAAAGAGGCCATCACCGCAGCAACAGCCTCACACAAACAACACACAGATACTAAAAGTCTATTTAAAGAGGTACCCTATTTTGATTCCGGCAGAAAACGATACCGGAAACTCAGAAGGGGCTATGGTGTAGCCATACAGGTAACCTCCGTCGTAATAATAATCATCATTTGAGCTGGTGAAACCATACCCTATCCCAGCGCTAAAATCAACAAGAAAAACATTGTCGAACACCCATTGTTTTCCTGCAACCAACTGAATGGTTCCCGAAATTACCGTTTGGCGGGTTTCTTGCGGTGGCATATAAATCCAATTCCCCCATTGATCTATATAGGATTGCTCATATCTCCAGTCATAAACATCTCTTCCTAACACTCCAAAAGCAAACTCGGGTTTGATATAGCTGCCTTTTAAAATATGGGCATACTTCATTCCACGGAGGTAAAAATCGGGGTCTTTGATAAGTTTATAGCCAAATTTCACAAAAGCTCCGCCGGCATTTTCATCGCTCATATCCACGCCAAGGCCAATAATACCAAGGGTTCCCTCTATGCTCCGACCGGGTTTCAAACTTCGTTCGTAAGCAAAAGTAGTGTTTCCGGTGAGGGGCGACATAAACTCAATTTTAATGGCGTTTTTACGGTTGTCTTTGTAACTCTCCGGATTGGTCAAGGCTTTTGTGAAAACCATTTCCATACCATTTTCAAGCACCACCTTGTCAATCTCATCTTTGTCAATACTGAAAAGCAAATCTGCAGGATGAGTGGGCAAGATATACTTGATCTCATCGAGACCGATTTCTTTAATCTTGCATTGAATCATTTCATCGTTTTTTTTCAGGATAATATCCTGTGCACTGAGTTGAAATGAAATAAGGGCAAAAAACGCTACAATAAAAAATTTGGCTAACCTCATCAGAAATTGGATTTGCGCTTAAGACGGACAAGCTTTGGAAATAGTTGCAACTACCTATAAAAATTCGGTTTTTACCAACAGCGAACCAAACAATCCACCTCCCACAAGTGGTTAAAAAGACTTAATTACAACAGATTTATGGCGCTGTTACAATTTTAAGTTGCTATTTTGTACCCGAAACAAAATCTGTTAGGCCTAAGCCGTTGAAAATGAAAAAACCACTTTTTGTCTTTTTAGGAAGTTTATCTCTTGCACTGGGTATTATTGGCGTTGTTGTTCCTGGACTTCCCACCACCTCTTTCGTACTTCTTTCGGCTTATCTTTATGCCCGTAGCTCCGAAAAACTATACAATAAACTACTAAACCACAAGTTTTTGGGAGGTTATATCAGAGATTTTCAAAAAGGTGTGAGCATCCGTACGAAAATAAAAGCCATCAGCATGATGTGGGTGATGATAACGATTTCAGGTGTTTTCTTTATCGAAAACCTGTATGTCCGCATTGTGTTGTTTGTGGTAGGCCTCATCGGCACCGTGGTGATGTCGCGACTGCGGGGTCCAAAAGATGAAGAATCTGTTTCCGAAAACTAAAGCAACATTTTTGAGCTAAGAGCCTCCCTATACTTGCTTTTGTGATGGGCGTTGGGATGCAGCTTACCTTTTCGCAATTGCTTTTGCTCCGCAGCAGGCAACGCAATTGTTGCTTTACAATCATCACTACAGCAATTGCTAAAAGTTTCAGCACATTTTTCGCATTGAATAAACAAAATATGGCAGGCCTCGTTGGCACAATTCACATGCGTATCGCAGGCTGAGCCACATTGGTGACAACGCGCGATCACATCAGAAGTTACCCGCTCGCCCATACGATCGTCGAACACAAAGTTTTTCCCGATAAACATTGGCTGCAAGCCTTCGCTGCGCACTTGATGGACGTAATTGATCACTCCGCCTTTGAGTTGAAACACATTTTTGAAGCCTTTGTGCTTGAGGTAAGCCGAAAATTTTTCGCATCTGATGCCTCCGGTGCAATACAGCATCACGTTTTCGGGCTTTTGGTTTTCGAGCATCTCCACAATAATTGGGATGGCCTCTTTATAGGTATCCACATCAGGCAAAACGGCATCTTTGAAATGTCCCACTTCATGCTCGTAATGGTTGCGGAGATCCACTACAACGGTGTTGGGTTCGTTTAGTTTTTTGTGATAAGCAACCGCATCAAGATGTTCACCTACATTAAAAATATCGAACTCGCTGTTGTTCAACCCATCGGAAAGCACCTTGTGCTTAACAAGAATTTTCAATTTATAAAAAGACAATCCGTCATCTTCTACTGCTTTGTTGAGCAAAATACCTGAAAGCTGCGGATGTTGGTTGATGTAAGCTATAAAATCCTCTAAGCGGGGTTCGGGAACGCTGATTTGCGCATTGATGCCTTCAGGTGCCACATAAATTCGTCCAAAAATATTCAAGTTGCTGAATGAAAGATACAGTTCATCTCGCAAATGCTGAGGATCATCAACCAAAATAAATTTATAAAACGACAAGGTTTGGCGTTTGAAGTTTTCCTCGTGAAGTTGCTTTTTCAGCACTTCTTTGTTGACTTTGTTATGCAGAATCATTCTAAATAGTAATTTCGGCAAAAATAAAAAAATGCCCCAAAGGAGCATTTTTTATTTTTTTGTAAGATTGAGAATGAGAGTCGGTTCGTCTATTTTAAAAATTCCAGAACCGAGGAAGTCACATATTCCAATGTTTCGTCGTCAAACTCGGTGTGAATGGGTAACGAAATCACTGTTTTGCTCAGTTGTTCGGTTACAGGAAAATCGCCGTCTTTATATCTTGGATTGAGGTATGCCTTCTGCAAATGCAACGGTACAGGGTAATAAACAGCACTTGCAATTCCTTTTGATTGGAGATGTTCCATCAATTTTTCACGGTTCACATCTTGTGTGACCAAAGTATATTGGTGAAAAACGTGGGTTGTAAAGCTGGCGGTAACAGGAGTTTTCAATTTATCGCAGCCTGCAAAAGCGTTGTTGTAATAGTTGGCAGCATAACGGCGGGCATCGGCATAGTCATCGAGGCGTTTGAGCTTAATGTCGAGCACAGCAGCTTGAATGCTGTCTAAGCGCGAGTTTACACCTACATAATCATGATAATATCTCACCTTCATGCCGTGGTTCACTACAATTCTAATTTGCTCAGCCATAGCATCATCATTGGTAAAAATAGCACCGCCATCGCCATAACATCCAAGGTTTTTCGATGGGAAGAAAGAAGTGCAACCAATCTGCCCAATCGTTCCGGCCTTACGCACCGAGCCGTCTTTGGAATGAAAATCGGCACCAATGGCCTGTGCATTATCTTCGATAACATACAGCTTATGTTGGTGTGCAATTTCCATAATACGATCCATATCAGAGCATTGGCCAAACAAATGCACAGGCACAATGGCTTTGGTGCGTGGTGTTATGGCTTTTTCAATGGCATCGGGGTCAATATTAAAGGTGTCAGGATCTACATCCACCAGCACAGGAGTAAGTTGCAGCAAGGCAATGACTTCGGCAGTAGCAATAAAGGTGAAAGAAGTGGTGATGACTTCGTCGCCTGGCTGAAGGTTAAGCGCCATCATAGCTACCTGCAAAGCGTCGGTACCATTGGCGCAAGGTATCACGTGTTTCACGCCAAGGTATTTTTCCAGATTCTGCTGAAACTGTTTTACCGCAGGACCGTTGATGAAGCTGGTGTTGGTTAAAATTTCGGCGATGGCACTGTCCACCTCAGGTTTAATCTTTTGGTACTGACCGGCAAGGTCAACCATTGGAACGTTTTTCATGTAGAATTGGGTTGAAATTATGGTCGCAAAAGTATTGATAATTATTTAACAATATATCGGTGATAGATTGAATTGCTGAAAACGAAAAACAAAGCAAAAAAAAACCGTCATCCGACGGTTTTTTTATCAGCATTAAAGCGTTTAGTATCTGTTGATGCAATTGAGATCATCAAAAGCAATTTTCAACCTTTCGATCATGGCCACTTCACCTTCGCGCAACCATTTGCGGGGGTCGTAATATTTTTTGTTGGGTTTGTCGTCGCCTTCAGGATTTCCGATTTGCCCTTGCAAGTATCCATGATATTTGCTTTCAAAGGCACGAATACCATCCCAATACGCCCATTGGGTATCGGTATCAATGTTCATTTTTACTACGCCATAGCCCAATGATTCCTTGATAAGTTCCGGCTCTGAACCTGAACCACCATGGAAAACAAAATTAACGGGGTTGGCTTCGGTGCCGTATTTTTTCTGGATATACTCCTGCGAGTTGCGCAAAATTTTTGGTTGCAGTTTCACGTTGCCCGGCTTGTAAACACCATGAACATTTCCAAAAGCAGCAGCAATGGTAAAACGGTCGCTTACCGAGCGCAATACCTCATAGGCGTGGCTTACTTCCTCGGGTTGGGTGTAAAGCTTGGAGCTGTCAACGCCGCTGTTGTCAACGCCATCTTCTTCACCGCCGGTGATGCCCAATTCAATTTCAAGGGTCATTCCCATTTTCGACATCCGTTCGAGGTAACGCTTACTGATTTCTAAGTTTTCTTCTAATGACTCTTCCGAAAGATCGAGCATGTGTGAGCTAAAGAGTGGTTTTCCATGTTGGGCAAAGAATTTTTCTCCGGCATCGAGCAAGCCATCAATCCAAGGAAGGAGTTTTTTTGCTGCATGATCGGTATGTAAAATCACCGGAATGCCATACATTTCAGCCAACTGATGCACATGCAAAGCGCCACTGATGGCACCGGCAATAGCAGCTTTTTCACCATTGTTTGACAGGCCTTTGCCGGCATAAAATGAAGCGCCACCATTGGAAAATTGAACAATAACAGGTGATTGAACGATTTTTGCCACTTCGAGCACAGCGTTGATGGAGTTGGTGCCGATAACATTAACGGCCGGCATGGCAAAGCGATCGGCTTTGGCCGCCATGAAAATTTCTTGTAACGCATCGCCACTTGCAACACCTGCTGCAACTTTGGCTGAAAGTTTCTCTGACATATGAGTATGATTTTAAATGAATGAACTTATTCGATGTTGTTTCGGAACTGAACGGCTTTTTCCGTTCGGAAATAAATGCATGGCAAAGTTACAAAAAGCAGACGATGTAAAACTTGGTTGATGTGGAATGAAACACAAAAGCCGGGCTGCAACGCATTGCATTTTTTTACTCATACTTAATCAGATCAACCGGATTGGCTTTTGCTGTGTGTTGTGCGCGGATTAAAATGGTTATCACCGCAACAAAAAGAGCTAACAATAAGGCACTTACGCCATCAAGCCACGTCACCGGAGTGGAATAAGCAAATTGTTGCAAAATCTCATTGGCAAAATAATATCCAAGAGGGATGGCAAAGCAACCCGCAATTAAAATTAAAACAACAAACTCCTTGATGATCAATTGCATCATTTGAAACACCGAACCACCCAAAACTTTTCGTATCCCCATTTCTTTGGTGCGTTGCTCTACCCTCAGCGCTGTTAAACCGAACAATCCCATGGCTGAAATCACCAACGCCAGCAGCGAAAACAAAGCAAACAAAATCATGCTGTTTTTATCATTTTTATATTGACGCTCGAGCCGTTCAGCAGCTGAAATGGCACTAAATGAAGTTCCGGGAAAGACTTCGAGGTAGGTCTTCTCTAATTGCGCCAATACTTCAGAACGATCATCAGGGATATATTTTACACAAATCATTTTAAATCCCTCAGGATAAATCACGTAAACTGCCGGCTCAATTTTATTGTGAATCGAGTAGTAATGATAATCTTTGACTACACCAACCACTGTCAAATGACCGATAGTGTCGCCGTTAAAGGGTTTGAATCGCTTTCCGATGGGATTTTCCCAACCCAAATATTTCACCGCAGCTTGATTCAGAATGACCGATTCATTGATGTCGTTCGGAAAATCCTTACTGAAGTTGCGTCCTTCAACAATTTGAATGTCCATCAAAGGAAAAAAATCTTCATCAACATACCCATGGCGCACCATGATACGCGTTTGAGCAGCATCATCTGCCGTGATCGTGGACTGATTGCCGGCAACGCCATTCAGATTCGACGCAGCCGAAACCCCTTTTACAGCAGCAATATGGCTGATTTTGTTCTTAAGCAGCTCTGTTTTTGGCGATAAATCAGCACTTTGAAGCGCAATTCCAACTACTTTTTCATAGTTGTAGCCTAAATCTTTATTCAAAACAAACTGCATCTGCCGGTTCGACACTTGAACGATAAAAACCAAAGCAATGGCGACAATAAATTGAAAAACAACCAACGACTTGCTCAGTAGATTTCCAAAACGCAAACCCTGTCCCGAAACTCCTTTAAGCACATCAACAGCTTGGTAGCGACTGATAAAAAGTGCCGGATAAATGCCTGAAAACAAACCAACTACAATCCATAGCACAATCAAACCTAGATTCATCAAAGGGTTGTGGAGGTAGTCCAACTTGAGGTCCATCTCCAACAAATGATTGAAACTAGGAAGGCCCATCTCGATAAGGATCAGCGAAAGCAAAATGGCCAAAAAAGTAATAATCAACGATTCACCAAGAAATTGGTACATTAATGTTATTCTGTTGGCACCCAGCACTTTTCGCACACCCACTTCTTTGGCACGTTTAATGGATCGGGCAATGGCCAAATTGATGAAGTTGATGCAGGCAATCAGGATAATTAAAATTGCCACCACAATAAATGCTAACACAATTTGCGAATTCCCCTGTAAGTTATTGATTTGAAACTTAATATGATTAGAATGAAGATGGATTTCACTTACGGGTTGCAGGTACATTTTCAGTGGATCATGGAATTGGGTAGGCGGACGATATTTGAGCATTAAAAGATTTAATTTTTCGCTCACCGACTTATCATCTGCATCTTTACTCAGTTTTACATACACCGGCATACTGTTCGAGCCCCATGATTTTAGCCAAGCATTGGTTATCAATGCCGATTCATAAGCCACAAGAGCATCCATCAAAAGATGGGTGTTTCGTGGTTGATTTTCCATGATTCCGGTAACAATGTATCCCTTTTCGTGATTGAACTCAATGCTTTTACCCATTGCTTTTTTTGCCTCACCGAAATATTTTTTAGCAATTGTTTCGGATAAAACAAGGTTATGAGGCTCCTTTAACGCCGTGGCCGTGTCGCCAAAAAGCAAGCGCACACCAAAAAGCCGAAAAACAGCTGGATCAGTCCAAACGAAATTCTCTTCGGTATAATAAGCATCATTCACACGCACAGGCACTTTGCCCCAGTTCATCACGCGAACTGCATCAATAATTTCAGGAACCTCCTCCACTATAGCCTTGGAAAGCGGCCCCATATTTAAAGCAACATGCTGTTCTCCAACTCCTTCTGCCTGCTGAATTTGAACAACACGATAGAGTTGATCAATTTCAGGTATTTGATGGTCGAAACTGAGATGAAACTGTATATACATCATTATCAACAAGAAAGAAGCAACACCCACACTCAAACCAATTACATTGATCAAGGTGTAGGAAAACTGTTTGGACAACCTTCTAACGCTTATGATAAAATAATTACGAATCATCTCAATGTACTCAATTTATTTTTATCTATTTATTTTTCAGCTACATATAATTGATTACATCACTTTTTGAATGTTTTCATTGATGATCTGACCATCAAACAGCCGAATGATTCGTTGGCTATAATCAGCATCGCGTTGTGAATGCGTGACCATGATGATGGTGGTTCCTTCGGTGTTCAGTTCACTCAAAAGATTCATCACTTCGTCGCCATGCATCGAATCGAGGTTTCCGGTGGGTTCATCAGCAAGAATGAGCGCCGGCTTTGCTACAATGGCACGGCCAACGGCTACCCTTTGCTGCTGCCCGCCCGAAAGCTGCAACGGAAAATGCTTTGCCCTGTGGCTCATTTGCATTTGTTCCAACACCTGGTCAACACGCATTTTCCTTTCACGCGATTTTTTTCCTAAATAAATGAGCGGTAGTTCAATGTTTTCAAAAACAGTAAGTTCATCAATGAGGTTAAAATTTTGAAACACAAAACCTACATTCTCCTTGCGGATGATGGCACGTTGTCGCTCTTTGGTAAACGAAACATCCTTTCCAAGAAAGAAGTAGCTGCCTTTAGTGGCATTGTCGAGCAGACCCAAAATATTAAGCAAAGTTGATTTTCCACAACCCGAAGGCCCCATGATGGCTACAAATTCTCCTTTATTAATTTCAAACGACACCGCATCCAAGGCAGTAGTCTCAACTTCATCTGTCCGAAATATTTTGGTTAATTGATGCACCTTAATCATATGAATATCCTTGATAATGTGTTATAAATTTTCTGCTTGCTAATTCCTTTTGCTGACATCAACTTTCAATCTTTAAGCACTATTTTTTCTTTGTTTTCAAAACCTTCATAGGACGAAACGATCACTTTTTCGCCCACTTCTAAACCTTCAGTGACTTCAAAATAAAGGGTGTTCTGACGGTTGATTCGAATAAAGCGTTTCACAGCAAAAGTTTCTGTCGGGTCGAGCACAAAAATCCAATTTCCACCGGTTTGCTGAAAAAACCCTCCCCGTTTAATGGTCAAAGCATCGGTTGGATCACTGAATTTCAACCGCAGCTGCAAGGTTTGTCCCCGCTTAATGTGCTCCGGAAAACCATCAGCGAAAAGCAAATCCACCTGAAAAGCTCCTGCACTCACATTGGAGTAAATCTTTTGAACATGGAGCAAATAGCTTTTGTTTTCAAATATATAGCTCGCCTCTTGGCCAATGTTCACGCGCGAAATATAGCGTTCGTCAATGTATGCTCGCAGCTTATAACCTTCGGCTAGGTCTATCTGACCTATTCGCTCTCCCGTGTTGGCCGCTTGTCCTACCTCGATATTGAATGACGAAAGTTGCCCATCAGCAGGCGATTTAACGGTTAAGTTGCCAAGGCTTTGCTTTAAAAGGTCGAGATTATCATTCAGCCGCTCCATGCTTTGATCAATTTGTTTGTTGCGCCCAAGGGCCGAAATAGAATCGAGCTTTTGAAGCTGTAAAGCTATTTCCAATTGCTTTCGGCCATACCTGTACTCTCGTTCTATTTGCTCAAACTGCTGATCTGAGATCAGACTATCGGTATAAAGCTGGCATTGGCGAACAAAATCAAGTTCAACGCTTTCGAGTTGTTGTTGTACCTGCACTGTTTCGCGCTGGCGGGTATATTTGCTTTGTTCAAGTGCAATTTTTGTGTTTTGAAGGTTATTGATGGCCTCAAAAATGCGCGTTTCTTGCTCCATATAACTTAGCTCGAGGTTGGTGTTTACCAATTTTAAAATAGGATCGCCTTTGCTGAGTAGGGCACCATCTTCAACCAACACCTCATGCACATTCCCTCCCATAATGGCATCAATATAAATGGTGGTTTGAGGCAAAACAACGCCGTCAATGGGAATAAACTCTTGAAAATCATTCTTGGTAACGGTAGCAATACTCAACATTTGGCGCGAAATGCTGGTTTTACTCTGTTTGTCGCTCCAAAAAAACAAGAAAAATACAAAAGCCAATAACACCACGCCAAAAAGCACTCCAATAATGTTGCGAACGGTCCAGAATGGTTTTTTAATTTTGCGGTCCATGCGAAGTAAAAAGTTTTAACAGATTTTAACCAAGACTGTGCCACTTCTCATAACCTATTAAAGTACAAGTCATTGGATAAAATGTGTGCGTTGGCTGTAACTTTTAGTGTTCGTTAACGTCCAACCTGCTGTACAATTTTGAACAATATGTGTAATTTTAACCGTTTCTAACCGGCAAAACAAAAACAATGGAAAAGACCAAAGCCCGAATTTTGATTGTTGACGACGATGCAGACGTATTGCTTGCTGCACGTTTATTTTTACGCCAACACATTGACATAGTGCACACTGAGAAAAATCCTGAGCAACTTCCCGATTTGTTAAAATCTGAAAGTTATGACCTTATTTTGCTCGATATGAACTTCTCGCGCGATGCTACCAGTGGTCAAGAAGGCTTCCGTTGGATGAATAAAATACTTGAGATAGACCCTACCGCGGCAGTGATTTTAATTACGGGTTACGGCGACATTGAGTTGGCTGTGCAGGGCATCAAGCAAGGAGCTACCAACTTTTTACTGAAACCTTGGGAAAACAAAAAACTGTTGGCCACCATCAACGCCACCTTAGAACTGCGCAAGTCAAAAGTCGAGCTTGAACAATTAAAAGGCAAGCAAAAATTGATGATCGCCGACCAGGATGCGGCATTCAGCAGCATTATCGGCAGCAGTCCGGCCATGATGAAAGTGATGAACACCGTTGCAAAGGTAGCCCGAACCGATGCTAACGTGCTCATTTTGGGCGAAAACGGCACCGGAAAAGAAGTGATCGCCAGAGCGATACACAGGGCTTCGCAACGCTCTTCGGATGTTTTTATCAGCGTGGATTTGGGTGCCATTACTGAAAGTTTGTTTGAAAGCGAACTTTTTGGCTATAAAAAAGGAGCTTTTACCGATGCCAAAGAAGACCGTGCCGGCCGCTTTGAAGCCGCCTCTAAAGGATCTATTTTTTTAGATGAAATTGGAAACCTTTCGCAAAACCTGCAATCGAAATTGCTTTCGGTGCTGCAAAGCAGAAAAGTGGTTCGATTGGGCTCCAACAAAGAAATTTCTATTGATGTGCGCCTGATATGTGCCACCAACATGCCGTTGTACCAGATGGTGAACGAAGGAAAATTTCGTCAAGATTTGCTCTACCGCATCAACACCGTTGAAATAAAACTGCCGCCCCTTCGCGAACGTACCGAAGATATTGAAGCTTTGGTAGATCATTTTTTGAACCAATATTGTCATAAATACAAACTACCCAAAAAACGCATCAACGCAAGCACCTTGAAACGCCTGATGATGCACCAATGGCCGGGAAACATTCGCGAATTGCAACATGCCGTTGAGCGCGCCGTGATCATGAGCGAAGGCAATATGCTTGAACCTCATGACTTTTTCTTGTCTGAAAATAATGAAACAGCTGAAATAGAAAACGTTACATCTAACATGAACCTCGAAGAAACAGAAAAAATGTTGATCAGAAAGGTGGTGGACAAATACGGCGGCAACATCAGCAGAGCTGCCAAAGAACTCGGTTTGACAAGGGCGTCGTTGTACAGAAGAATGGAAAAATATGGTCTTTAAACGTTTCAGACTGCAAATCACCCTGAGGGTAATACTTCTGCTAGCCACTCTGCTGCTGTTGAGCCTGCTCATCGGGAAAGATCAATTTTTGGTGAGCCTTATTCTGTTGTCAATTCTTGTTGTACTGCAAACGATTTCACTCATTTTTTATACAGAACGCACCAACCGTCGGCTGACCAAATTTTTTCAAAACGTTCGGCACTCCGACTTTTCATCTGCATTTTCTGAAAAAGGCCTGGGAAAAAGTTTTGAAGATTTAGGCAACGAATTCAACCAAATCATTCAGGAATTTAAAAGAAATAGGGCCGAAAAAGAAGAGCATCTCAACTATTTGCTCACCGTTGTGCAGCACGTTAGCATTGGTATTATTGTATATCGGCGCGATGGAAAAGTAGATGTTTTTAACAACTCAATTAAAAAAACACTAAAAATCAATCATTTACGTAGCATACAGGATTTGAATTTCATCAATGATGATTTTCCCGATTTGCTGCTTCGTCTTCAGGCCGGCGACAAAACCCTTGTTAAACTTTTTCTTGAAGATGAGTTGATTCAGTTGTCTATCAACGCCACCGAGTTTAAAATGCGAGGTGAGGCGTATGTGTTGGTATCGCTGCAAAATATTCATCCTGAGTTGGAAGAAAAAGAAATTGAGAGCTGGCAACGGCTGATTCGGATGCTTACACATGAAATAATGAACTCTATCACACCTATTTCATCGCTGGCGGCCACCATTCAAGAGATGCTCATCAATCCCGAAACCAACACAATAGAAATCAGCCATTTAGATGACGATGACCTTGAAAGTGTTGTCAATGCTATGGCTACCATAGAAAACCGAAGCCGCGGACTGCTAAATTTTGTGGAAATTTATCGCAACCTCACCCGAATTCCGAAACCCAACTTCAGACACTTCAAAGTGAAAGAAGTTTTTGAACGGGCTTTTGAGTTGCTTAAACCTAAGTTTGAGGAACATGCCATTGAATGCTCTTACAAAGTTTTTCCTGAAGAATTGATGATAGTAGCCGACCCTGATTTGATTGACCAAGTTGTTATTAACTTGATTATCAATGCTATTGATGCAGTTAAAACCCAATCCAAACCCCGCATTTCAATTGTTGCCTCGACCAATCTCAACAACCGCATCACGATTGACTTTGCCGATAATGGACATGGCATCAAGCCCGATTTGATGGACAAAATTTTCATGCCTTTCTTCACCAGTAAAAAAGAAGGCTCTGGAATTGGCCTGAGTTTATCGCGCCAAATCATGCAGATGCACAAAGGAGCCATCACTTTTAAATCAAAACCAGAGGAAGGAACGGTGTTTACTTTAACTTTTTAATACCTCAGTTTTTGGCGTTTTCACGAATGGATTCTAAACGTTATAATCATCGTGCATTTGCTGCAACACATTGGTGAGGCGGATCTTCACCAATTCAATAAAAGGGAGAATCATTTTGGGGCTTCCATTGTTTTTGAAAGCTTGTTCAATTTTTCTGATTGGATCGCCAAGGTCATCGAGGCCAAACACATCCAACGAAGGTTTTAATTTGTGGGCCGCACGCGAGGTGGCATCCAAATCACCTTTATCGTATGCTTCCAACATTTGACCCAACAATTCGGGCGCCGACCTTAAAAATATGGAAACCATTTCCTTAATCGTTTCTTCATTATCGCCTACATACTCAACTAATTTTTTAATATTGTATGTGCTATCGTGTTCATTGATTGGCATTTATAGCTTGTTTTCTTTAATCATGCGGTAAATGGTTGACTTTCCTATGTCGAGTTTTTTGGCAACAAACACCACATTATTGTCATATTTATCGAGGTAATAACGGATAATTTTGCTGGTATATTCTTCGAGTGTATTTTCTTCGAGCAAGAAATTAGAGGAGGCATTGGTTGAATTGAAAGAGATGTGGTGCTCATCAATATGATCCACATCAGTAAGCACTGCCGCCAGCTCCATCACGGCTTTGAGTTCGCGCACATTGCCCGGAAACGAGTATTGCATCAGTTTTTGTTGCGCCCCCTCGGTAATGCTAAGCTTAGGGAGTTTGTTTTCAGCGCAAAAATCGTCAACAAAAAACTTTGCTAAAATAATGATGTCGTTGCCGCGGTAACGCAAAGGTGGCAGCGCAATTGGCAGACCTAATAGCCTGTAATACAAGTCTTCGCGAAAATTTCCCTTTTGCACCTCTTCGGCAAGGTTGCGGTTGGTGGCCACAATTAGTCTGACATCAATTTTGATAACGTCGTTGCCTCCTACCCTGCTCAGCTCCCGTTCTTGGATCACACGCAGCAATTTGGACTGCATGTGCAAGTCCATTTCGCCAATTTCATCCAAAAAGATTGATCCCCCTTGGGCTTGCTCAAATTTACCCATTTTGCGTGTCAAGGCACCGGTAAAACTGCCTTTTTCGTGGCCAAACATTTCACTTTCAATCAGATCGCGTGGAATGGCCGATACATTGATAGCCACAAATTGTTTTTTAGCACGACTTGAGTTGTAGTGAATCGCTTTGGCAACCAACTCCTTCCCTGTGCCGGTCTCACCTGTTATAGAAACAGTAATATTGGTTTTCATGGCCTTTTCAATCAAACTAAATATCTGCTTGATGGCGTTGCTGTTGCCTTTGATTACATTACGAAACTCATACTTCCGGCCTATTTCTTCTTTCAGATAAGAAATCTCACTTTTCAGCAACAAATTTTCTCTAATCTTTTTGATGATGTTCCACAAACGATCTTTCACGTCATCATCCTTCACGAAATAATCATAAGCACCTTCTCTTAAAAGAGCCACAGCAGTGGAAATATCCTCTTGGCCCGAAACGATAACTACCGGAATATCAACGTTTTCTTTCTTAATTTGCCGCATTACATCCAAGCCCGACATATCGGGAAGGCTGTAATCCAGCGAGATGAGCGAAGGGGTACGGTAGAGATTATGCAAACAGTCGAAACCCGTTTTGAAAAGATGCACTTCGTTATCCGGATTCAACGAAAGGTGGTGCTTCAACATCTCACCATACAAAGGGTCGTCTTCAACAACAAAAATTCGGAAAGATTCCATAGATTAATGTGCTTTGGTTTAATTCAATTATAAAATACGTAATTCATTCGGATTAACCTCATTACGGTTTCTCAATTTTGGAAGTCGGACAAATTTAGATACAAACGATGGTCAAAACAAATAAAATTTCAAGAATTTTCCAATATTGGGAAGATAGTAGAGATTTTGTAGGGATAGCAAGGACTTTGGTTTGCTGTGCCCTACGCGTTGTTTTGTGAAGAAGGAAAAAAAAAGACACAAAGTATGCTTTTTGAGCTAACTTTGCCTCTTAAATTTGCACCAAATGTCGCAATCGCAAACTGTTTTTAGTTGGACGAAGATCGTTTATCGCTTTTTTGGGGTTTCAACGCTCATTATAGGTAGTTTTTTGGTCATATTTTACCTCTCGGCCCCCTTTTATCATTTTGAAGAACCGCAACTTTTTGAGGGCAATGCCTTTTATAATCCCTACGCCGACACCACCGCGCAAATTGAACGCGAGGTTCAGCTCAACCTCAACGCCTTGCATTTGGCCGATGTGATTCTCAACGGAAAACTGCGTATCAATCTAAAGTATTACGATTCATTGGTTTACGCGCCATTGAGTTTAGATGTCAGTAATTTTCAGTTTAGCCATCGTTTTGCCGATCCAACTGGAAAACTTTTGAATTTTTACCGCCATGGATATGGTTTCACCGGCGATCAACAGCTGTGCATCGGGTCGAAAAAAGTGATCTGGACTGACTATCCTTTTGTGCAACACCTTAGACATAAGCAAGATATTTTGGATAAAATTGACCGCCATTGCGATCTGGTTGCCCTCACCGATCCCACCAGATCCTACACTCAAGAAGAACTTAAATACCTTTCGGGCTATCAGCTGATGGAAATAACCAATACCCGTGAAGAATCAATGGAAAGCTGGGATATGGCGCTTAGTTTTGGCCACAGGGTGTATCTTATGCTCAGCAACCTCGAAACAGAAGGCGAATACATCAATCAAAAAATGATTCATTCCAACCATCTATTCGTGACAGAAAACAGCATTGATGCCTTGATTGAATCATTAGATAACGGTCATTTTTACTCGATCTCACATCCTTTGGAAGCACCTTTTGGTCCGGTAGCCAAGCTTCAAAATGTTTCAATGATCAACGACAGCCTTTTGATTGCAGTGGAACCGCAAGCCCAAAAATGGAGATTTATTGGCCAAAATGGACTGCTTTTGCAAACCATCGAGAACACCAACAAAGCGTCGTATGCCTTACAACCCACCGATACCTACGTGCGGACCGAGGTTTTCTTTGCCGATGGCAGCATATTGTATATCAATCCAATAAACAGACAGCACACGCATAACGAAGTAGCTCGACAACATTTAGCAAAGCTCGACACCGTTAAAACAGCTTGGATGCGAGGCCTTTATATCGTTTTAATTATGCTGTTTACCCAGCTCATTTTCCGCTGGCAAATCCAAAGAATACGAAAACAACAACCATGACGTCATTAAAAGAAAAAGGCTACGAAAATCGTTTGTGGCTGCTGCTTTTATTTAGTTTTTTGGTCAGGGCTGTGTTGGCAGGCTGGCACGAGCTGGGCAACGACGAGGTGTATTATTACTCCTACGCTCGCTATCCCGAATGGAGCCATTTCGATCATCCTCCAATGGTGGGATGGATGATGCAACTCTTTAGCTTGAATTTGCTTTTTGACAGCGAATTTTTTCTCCGTCTTTCATCTGTTGTGCTGATGACTGCCAACACCTTTATCATATTTAAAATTGGCGCCACCATTAAAAACGCCCGCACAGGATGGTTTGCCGCTTTGCTTTACACAACATCCATCTACGCTTTTGTCATCACCGGATTCATGATTTTGCCCGATACTCCGCAAAATTTCTTCCATTTTTTAAGCTTATGGTTGATGGTTCTTGCCCTGAAAAGTAATGGTAACCGACTGAATGTACTACTCCTATCCATTGGAATGATCATTGGTTTAGGCATGATTTCCAAATATACCAGTGTTTTTTTGTGGGTAGGATTGGGCGGTTATATTCTTTTTCATCAAAGAAGTTGGCTCAAAAAACCGGCATTGTATTTTTCACTTTTTCTTTCGGCCTTGTGCCTCTTGCCCGTTTTGATATGGAACATACAAAACGACTTTATCAGTTTCGGTTTTCAAGGCGAAAGGGTAAATATTTTTGATGCTTCTTTTCGTCCCGATTTGTTTTTTACCGAATTGGGAGGTCAAGTTATTTACAACAATCCTGTCAATTTTGTTTTGATTTGGGTGGCCGTTTTCGCTGCTTTTCGGAAAAAAAGCTTTGTGACCCAAGAAGAAAAAAACTTGATTTTGTGGCTCAGTCTTCCACTCATTGGGATATTTTTATTTTTTGCTTTGTTCCGCTCTACCCTTCCGCATTGGACCGGCCCTGCCTACAACACCTTAATTATATTGGCAGCAGCCTATCTTTCTGAGCCAAGAAAAAAGCCTTCAAAGCACTTCTTTTTTCCCGCTTCAATTCAATGTGCTATGGCTATTTTGCTCATTTTCATCACGCTTGGAAGTCTTCAAATCAAATTTGGAATCATTCCCGACAACAACAAACAGCCTTACCATCAATTGGGAAAAAATGATGTTTCATTGGATATGTTTGGCTGGAGGGCATTGCTTCCTGAATTTAAAAAGATTCGAGAAACACATTTGCTAACCGGCGATATGCGCGAACAAGACGGTATCATTGGCGAAAACTGGTTTCCACTTGCTAATTTAGATTACTATGTTGCACGTCCTTTGGGTCTTAAAGTTATGGGTTTAGGCAAACCTTCAAGATTACATAAATATTTATGGATGAATGATTTACGCGGAGGATTTGAGCAAGGCGACAACTTTTGGTACATCACCAATAGTCGCGATTATAAGCATCCAAAGGAGGTTTACCAAGGTAAATTCGATGCCATCATTGCTGCCGACACCATTGAAATTTCACGGGGAAACCAAGCTGCGAAAAGATATTTTGTTTTCCTTTTAAAAGACCTTAAAAAACCTCAGCCTTCGTTTTTTTCGAAATAGGCATAAAAAAAAGGAAACTTTCATTTCCCTTCCTTCAAAATATTTTATCCCTTGTAGGCAGGAATACCTGTAATTTCGTGTCCGGTGATGAGCAAATGTACGTCGTGCGTACCTTCGTAGGTGATCACCGATTCAAGATTCATCATGTGTCGCATCATTGGAAAATCATTTGTAATTCCCATAGCTCCAAGCACTTGACGCAGTTCACGCGCGATATTCAAAGCCATCTCAACATTGTTGCGCTTGGCCATTGAAATTTGGGCAGGGGTAGCTTTTCCATCGTTGCGCAGCACGGCCAAACGCCAAACAAGAAGTTGAGCTTTGGTAATTTCAGTCAATGCTTCGGCCAATTTTTTCTGTTGAAGCTGGAAGCCGCCAATAGGTTTTCCAAACTGATGACGTTCGAGTGAATACCTCAGCGCCGCATCATAGCAATCCATGGCAGCTCCAATCACGCCCCAAGCAATCCCATAACGTGCAGAGCTTAAACAACTTAATGGGCCTTTTAATCCTTTAACGTTGGGGAGGATGTTTTCTTTAGGTACTTTAACGTTATCAAACACCAACTCGCCGGTAACAGAAGCCCTGAGCGACCATTTACCATGAGTTTCGGGTGCGGTAAAGCCATCCATTCCTTTCTCAACGATAATTCCACGGACAACACCGTCCTCGTCTTTGGCCCAAACCACTGCCACATCGGCAATGGACGAATTGGTGATCCACATTTTGGCTCCATTGAGCAAATAATGGTCGCCCATATCCTTGATGCGGGTGATCATGCTACCCGGATCGGAGCCATGATTGGGTTCGGTGAGCCCAAAACAACCGATCCATTCACCGGTGGCCAGCTTGGGCAAATACTTTCGGCGTTGTTCCTCGGAGCCAAAAGTAAAAATCGGATACATCACCAAAGAAGTTTGTACCGATGCCATAGAACGTACGCCCGAATCGCCACGCTCCAACTCTTGCATGATGATGCCATAAGCCATATAATCCATTCCTGCACCTCCATATTCTTCAGGAATAAAAGGGCCAAAAGCACCAATTTCTCCCAATTCTTTGATGAGATGACGCGGAAAGACAGCCTTTTCAAAATTCTCTTCAATGGTGGGTTTTATGGAGCGATTTACCCAATCGCGCACGGCGGCACGAACAATTTTGTGCTCATCGCTAAAAAGATCGTCAACCATAAAATGGTCGGGGGGAGTATATTGAACTGTTGTTGCCATAATTTCTTTTTATTTCAAGTAGTTATATTTTTCGATGTTAAAATTAATCTTTCTTTCTTGCAGCCAAACAGAAATGGAATAAGTAACATTATTTTTTCTAAACGACTGGTGTTTAACAAGATAATGAGGTAGCGGAAATTGGATAGAAAGTGATAAGGACTCCATTAAACCCGCCAATCTTTTGGTGATCGGGGTTTGTTTTGCAAGATGGCTTCAATTTTTTCCATCACATTTGGGGATAAAAGCTCAACGAATTGCAGTGCTTTAAGGTTTTCTTCGAGTTGTGCAACCGTTGAGGCACCGGTAATGACAGTGCTCACATGTGGATTTTTCAAACACCAAGCGAGCGACATTTGCGCCAATGAAATGTTTAATTCTTTAGCAATAGGCTGAAGTTGAGCAGCTTTGGTAATTTTTTCGCGTCCATCAGGAGTTTCAAAACGGTGTTTGAGCCATTCATTTTCTTTAAGACTTAAGCGGCTGCCTTTTGGGAATCCATGGGCGTATTTATTGGTCAGCACCCCACTTGCAAGCGGGCTCCAAATGGTTGTTCCCAGGCCTATTTCCTCATACAGCGGCAAGAAGTCCATTTCGATTTTTTGCCTGTTAAACATATTATATTCAGGCTGTTCCATCAAGGGCGGAATCAAATGTTCGCGTCGCGCGATATGGTAAGCTTCCTTGATTTGATCAGCTGACCATTCACTTGTTCCCCAATAAAATGCTTTACCTTGGTTTACAACATGGTTCATGGCCCGTACGGTTTCTTCGATAGGCGTGTAAATGTCGGGACGATGGCAAAAGATCAAATCAACATACTCAAGATCCATTCTTTTAAGGGCTGCATCGGTGCCTTCGATAATGTGTTTGCGCGACAAACCACTGTCGTTTGGGCCTGGTCCGCCCCAGAATATTTTGGTCGAAACGATAAAATCTGAACGTTTCCAGCCGGTTTTTTTGAACACCTTTCCCATAATTATTTCAGACTGGCCATTGGCATACACTTCGGCATTGTCGAAAAAATTTACGCCTAAATCAAAAGCTTTCACCATTATTTCGTGCGCCTGATCCACATCGGCTTGATTGCCAAAGGTTGTCCATGAACCATAAGAGAGGGCTGATACTTTAAGTCCTGATTTTCCAAGAAAACGATATTCCATTTGTGTGTGTTTTAGGGGTTAAAGCACAAAGATACTGTTTTCAAAACCGGTCGTTTTAAAAAAGTCAATTTCAATGAAAGAAAGAAAACAACCATCTTTGGTAGCTATCCAAAAAAAAATCCAATTAAATTTTAAGTGTCTATCTATAAGCTACTTCCAAATTACATTGAGGCACCCATGGTAAAGTCTTGGGCGTGGATGCTCATTACGGGAATGGGCGAATGATTGATCATTTGTTGGGCATAAGGCCCCAGCCAGAGGTTGGATGCAGTGATTTCCTGCTCATCCATAATGCTTATAAGGTTGGCGTTCACGCCGATAGCATATTCAATGGTGGCATCAGTAAGGTTATTGGCATCAATCTCATGAAGAACAAACTTGACTTGATTTTCATGAAGATATATTTCAACCTGTTTAACATATTCTTTTACTAATTCTTTAATATCCTCAGCCGGCGCCGAAAACAAAGCCACTACATGTATTGTGGCATCAAAATATTTAGCCAACAAGGCTGTCATTGGAACCTTCTGACGGCTTTCGAGGGTGCTGTCAATTGGCATCACTATGGTTTTCACGGTCCTGCTGATGTCAACTCCCCCGCGTATCGTGATGACAGGCCGAATGGTTGCACTTACAATTCGACTGGCATTGCTGCCTATCCAAAACTCTTCAAAGCCTGATGCGCCATGGGTTCCAACAACAATGATAAAGGCATCCAATTCGTCGGCAGCATGAATAATCTCTTCGTAAACTTTGCCTTTCCTAATTTGATAAGAAATTTTTCCTGAGCTAAGCTTGGGCTGGTATTTTGCAACCAATGCATCAAAACGCTGAACCACTTCGGCAGTAATATGTTCGGGATCAAGATTATAAATTTCTTTTCCACTGGTTGGCCGGTTAACCCAAACCATACTTAAGTCGGCAGCCGACTTGTTAGCAATAGAAATGGCATGTTCTAAAGCATTAATAGAACAGTCAGAAAAATCAATTCCGGTTAAAATCACTTTTTTCATGGCTCTATGGGGTTTATTGGAACACTAAACAATTGTGGAGGTTCGATATTTTCCTTAATGATGAAAGCTTTTGAGTAGCGCAGGCTGATGTTTGGCAATTGATTTTCAGCCTCTAACCTTGTTCTGAAATTCCCAACACGTACGCGGTAATAGGGCTGACCGAAGCTCAAATAGGTGGGAATGTTTGGATACAGTTCAGCAAAATCAGCTATGACTTGCTGCGCTCGACCCACTGCTTCGTTTCCCGATTCCATAAAAATTTGAACCCGGTATCCTTCAATTTTGTTGTAAGCCTTGTTGTTTTTGCTGATGGCCAACAAACTATCGAGGCCTACCGGCTTAATGACGCGAATACTACCTTTTTCTTGACAATAAACACCCATCGTCGAGAGCAAAAAAACAATCCATACTGTGGTTTTGATTGCTTTAGCGAAAAGCTTTTTATGATAATGGTTGCGCGCCATAAGTGTTTTTTATGATGATTAATCAGACGACTGAGATTGCAAACTTAAGACAGGTATAAACGAATTATTGATCAATTGTTGTGCATAAGGCCCTAAAAACATTCCGCCCGATGTTCCACCTTGCTCTGTCATACTCACCACCATATCGGCATTGGAGCTTACGGCATAGTTGAGCAGGCAGCTCACCATATTTTCAGCCTCCAACTCTTGCACCACATGAGGAATATTGTGTTGTTGCATCAACTTCACTGCCTCGTCCGCATAGCTTTTTATCCTGTTTCTGATGACCGAAATCTGGCTGTTATACAACACTGCCAAATGTATGGTGGCGTCAAAAACAGAAGCCAAATGAGCGGCAAATGGCAGCTTTTGCTTGGTTTCGGGGGTGCTGTCAATAGGTAATAAAATGTTTTTGATGGAATCATTGATTTCAAAATCGCCACGCAAGGTAATCACCGGACAGGGTGAATACGTAACAATGCGGTAGGCATTGCTTCCGATCCAATACTGCTCAAAGCCACTCACACCGTGGGTTCCGGCAAAAACAATGTCAGCTTCAATCATCCGCGCAACAAAAGCCACTTCGCTGTACACCTTACCTTTACGAAGAATAACATTGATTTTACCTTGTTTCAATTGTGGTTCATATAACGGCAAAATTTCCTCAAAAAGCTTTTTGGTTTCAATGCGTAAATCTTGATCAATGTTGAGTACCGAATCGGGTGTAATGCTGTTGTCAACCCAAACCAAACTCAAATCAGCCCCTGTTTTATTGGCCATCATCAGGGCGTACTCCAAAGTTCTTAGAGCATTTTTTGAAAAATCGAAGGCCACAAGTAAATGTTTCATTTCTGTTTTGTTTTAACGTTCAGCCTTTGTAAACGCATCCTCAACAACCATATATTGAAGCTGTTCCGCCTACCGGAACAGGCGTGCTAATAGGTTGCTAATTTACGGTTTTTTCAAAGAAAAGCAAAGACTTTAGCAGATGAACACATCAAAGCACTACATTTGTTTTGCGATGAAAACGGATGTCATGAATGAAAACCTTGATCCACAAGGCAATAGCCTGAGTAAGGCAGAGAAAGAACTTGAAAACGCTTTACGACCTGATGCTTTTAGCAGTTTTGCCGGCCAAGATCATGTGGTAGAAAACCTGCGAATTTTTGTAAAAGCAGCTGTTCAGCGCAGCGAGGCTTTAGAT
>JAEWWJ010000007.1 GCA_023396415.1 Bacteroidota bacterium | reverse complement strand
GTGCTATGAAGGTGCATAGTGCCCTTGGCAATGGTTTTCAGGAAGTAATATACCAGCGGGCATTGGCTATAGAAATGGAAAAGCAGGGGTTGGGCTACCAACGTGAAATGGAAATGTCCATTTACTATGAAGGCATTGCCATTGGTACACGCAGGGTAGATTTTTTTGTGGAAGATGTGATAATGGTGGAGCTGAAGGCACTCATTAAATTAGAGGAAGTGCACCTGGCACAAGCCATGAATTATTGCCAGGCATACAACCTGCCTATCGGGCTACTTATCAATTTTGGAGCAAAAAGCCTTGAGTTCAAAAGGGTGTATAATGTTAATCATCCTGAAAACAAAGAATACAAGAACAAAATCATAGAATCGAAAAATCCTACAAATCCTAATTCAGACAACTAATGAATGGACAAATAGAAGTATGAGTGAGATAGTCATATACCAAACCCCCGACAATCAATCGCAGGTAGAAGTGCAGTTTGAAGGGGAAACCTTTTGGTTAAATCAGACCCAATTGGTAGCCTTATTCAACTCAAGCAAAGCCAATATTAGTGAGCATCTCAAAAGCATCTTCAAAACCGGTGAACTGGACGAAATGGCAACTGTTCGGAAATTCCGAACAGTTCGGCAAGAAGGCAAAAGACAGGTTTCCAGAGAAATAGAGCACTATAATTTGGATGTAATTATTTCATTAGGTTATCGGGTAAACACCCAAAGGGGTATTCAATTCCGCCAATGGGCAACACAACGCCTTAAAGACTATATGGTGCAGGGCTATGCTATCAACGAAAAACGCCTTGCCGAAAAACAGCAGCAGGTAGAATACCTTAAAACAGGCATTCGCATTTTGAGCCGTGCCATCACCCAACAAGCCACCGCCGCAGACAGCCAAATGCTGCAACTCTTTGCCAAAGGGCTGGAACTATTGGATGATTACGACCACGAACAATTGGATGCCAACGGCAAAACGATTCGTGAAACGGTATATCCGGAAGTAAAAGAATACCTCGGTGTGATTGCCAAAATGAAATCATCCTTTGCTTCTGATGTGTTTGCCAAACCAAAAGATAAAGGTTTTGAAAGTTCGGTAAAACAGATTGCACAAACTTTTGGCGAAAAAGAACTCTATAAAAGCATCGAAGAAAAGGCGGCAACACTTTTATACCTCATTGTAAAAAACCATTCGTTTGTAGATGGCAACAAACGCATAGCAGCCGCTTGCTTCCTGCATTTTTTAGAGAAAAACGGGTTGCTTTATGTAGCAAACAATATGCCCATCATCAGCAACGAAGCCTTGGCGACTCTTACACTGTTTGTGGCAACGAGCAAACCCGAAGAAATGGAAACCGTGAAAGCTTTAATCATTAGTATTTTAAACAGGTCTAAGTGAAAAACGAAAAGTGAAAAGTGAAAAACGAAAAGTGAAAAACGAAAAGTGAAAAATTATGGAGAAACCATTAAGAAATAAAAGTTACGCATTTGCAATTCGAATAGTGAAATTGTCACAGTTCTTACAAGCTGAGAGAAAAGAGTTTGTATTAAGTAAACAAGTATTAAGAAGCGGAACGGCAATTGGAGCTCTCATCAGAGAAGCAGAGTTTGCTGAAAGCAAACCCGACTTTTCGCACAAAATGAATATTGCACTTAAAGAAGCAAATGAAACAGATTATTGGTTAAATATTTTAAAAGATACCGACTATCTTGAACAAAATCTGTTTGAAAGCCTCCAATCAGATTGCAAAGAACTTGTCGCTATGCTGGTTTCTTCCGTCAAAACTTCAAAAGGATTAAAATAATGAAGCCACTTATTACTTATTACTTTTAGCTTTTCACTTATGTATGAATACTCAGAAGATAATTTAATTGAACAAACAGCGATTGATTTATTTTTCAATCAGTTGGGTTGGGATACGCTATTGGCTTACAACAAAGAAGGCTTTGGCGAAGGCAGCACCTTGGGCAGACTGAACAAAAAAGAAGTGGTGCTCAAAAAGATTTTCTTCGAGAAAATAAAAGAGTTCAATCCTAATTTACCAGAGCAAGCATACAACCAAGCCTACGAAAAACTCATTGAAGAAAGCATCACCAAGTCATTAGCTGAAATCAATTACGAAAAACACCAATTGCTCCGCAACGGTATTCCCGTTGATTTTATCAATGAAAAAGGCGAACAGGTAAAAAACAAAACGCTCAAGGTTTTTGATTTTGACAATGCGGACAACAACAACTTTTTAGCAGTTCGCCAATTATGGATTCAGGGCAAAAGCAACCGTGAACGCAGACCGGATATTATCGGATTTGTAAATGGCATTCCGCTTTTGTTCATAGAGCTGAAAGCGGCACACCGAAAATTAGAAAACGCTTACAACGATAATTTTACCGATTACAAAGACGTAATTCCAAAACTCTTTTATTACAATGCCTTTGTAATGTTGAGCAACGGCATTGAAAGCCGCATTGGAAGCGTTACAGGCAAGTATCAACACTTCCACGAATGGAAACGCATTACAGAAGAAGACGAAGGCATTGTTGCCTTGGATAGAATCATTGTAGGTGTTTGTGAGAAGAAACGTTTTTTAGACCTATTTGAAAACTTCATTCTGTTTGATAACTCGTTGGGTAAAGTAGTAAAACTCATTGCCCGCAACCATCAGTTTATTGGCGTAAACAAAGCCATTGAAAACATACAGCACAAAGAACAACTCTATAAACTGGGCAAAATCAGTTTAGAGGAAAAACAAAA
Organism: Bacteroidota bacterium; assembly: GCA_023396415.1. Lineage (GTDB taxonomy): Bacteria > Bacteroidota > Bacteroidia > Bacteroidales > F082 > JALNZU01. The sequence goes on along the minus strand of JAEWWJ010000007.1, from coordinate 13,540 downwards.
ATTGGGTGTGTTTTGGCATACACAAGGAAGCGGCAAATCGTATTCGATGGTGTTCTTCTGTCAAAAAATCCACCATAAGTTTACAGGCAGTTATACTTTTCTAATTGTAACCGACCGTAACGAATTAGACACTCAGATTTACGGTACATTTAGCGGGGTTGGTGCAGTGCCGCAGGTAAAATCAGGTTCAAAAGATTCATTGAAAGCCAATAGCGGAAAGCATTTGAGAGAATTACTCAGTTCAGAACACCGCTATTTGTTCACACTCATACACAAATTCAATTTTGAAGAAGAAATAACCAGGCGGGATAATATCATTGTCATTTCAGACGAAGCACACCGGACACAAGGCGGAAACTTAGCAATGAACTTGCGGAACGCTTTGCCAAACGCTTCATTTATTGGCTTTACTGGAACACCACTCTTCAAAGACGATGAAATTACCAAGCGGATTTTTGGTGATTATGTTTCCCGTTACGATTTTAAACGAAGTGTTGATGATGGTGCAACCGTTCCATTGTATTACGAAAACAGAGGCGAATATTTAGGATTGAAAAATCCTGTAATCAATGAGCAAATACGAGCCGTAATAGATGCAGAAAGCGAAGATTTAGACAGCGACCAACGCAGCAGGGTTGAACAGCTTTTTGCAAGGGAATATCCGATACTTACTGCTAAAAAACGATTAGATGCCATTGCCAAAGATGCCGTTTGGCATTTTTGCAATCGTGGTTACAAAGGCAAAGGAATGTTTATCGCATTGGATAAACTCACAGCTGTAAGAATGTATGACCTGATTACCGAGCATTGGAAAAAATATGTGGAGCAATTGGAAAAAGAAGTTTCCAAAGGCAAATATGGTGACCAGGAATTGTTGGAGAAAAGTCGTGAACTGCAATGGATAAAGGAAACAGAAATTTGTGTGGTGGTGAGTTCAGAGCAAAACGAAATTCAAAAGTTTCAGAAATGGGATTTGGACATTGAACCACACAGAGAGAAAATGAATACCCAAGACCTTGAAACAAGGTTTAAAGATGAAAATGACCCATTCCGTTTTGTGATAGTTTGTGCGATGTGGATTACAGGCTTTGATGTTCCTACCCTTTCCACTTTGTATTTAGACAAGCCTTTAAAATCACATACCCTGATGCAAGCCATCGCAAGAGCCAACCGAATCAGCGAAGGCAAGAACAACGGTTTGATTGTGGATTACATTGAAACCTACACAGCACTTTTGGATGCTTTGGCAATTTATGGTGCAGGCGGTGATGAAAGCGATGGTGGTGGTGGCGAAAAGCCCGAACCACCCGTAAAGCCCAAAGAAGAACTCATCAAACAATTGGAAGAAGCATTAGAAGCCACAGAGACATTTTTGAAGGACGAAGTGAATTTCGATTTGCAGGAACTTATCAATGCCGATGGTTTGCACAAATTGGCTGCAATGGAAAAGGCCGTGAATGCCGTTTATACCAATGACGAAACCAAACGTAAATTTCAGGTTTTGGCAAGAGAGATATTTAAGAAATATAAAGCCCTGCAACCTGACAAAGTATTGAATCAATATGCACCGAGAAAGAACGCCATTGATGTAATCTACACTGCAATTGAAGACAATATTGAAAGTGCCGATGTTGCCGACATTATGCGAAAAATTCAAAATGTGGTGGATGAATCCATAGAAAATATGGTTGCCGAACCAAGCCATAACGAAGAGAAAATCATTGACCTTAGTGGATTGAATTTTGAATTATTGGAGCAGTACTTTTTGAAAACAAAAAATAAAAACACTGTTGTTCAATCGCTCAAAGATAAGATTGAAAAGCAATTGAAACAGATGGTTGAACGAAATCCTTTGACAGTTGACTATTACAAACGCTATCAGGAAATCATTGAAGAATACAACAGAGGAAAAGACGAAGTAGTAATCAAAGAAACATTCAGAAAATTGATTGAGCTCGTAAACTCGTATTCAGAAGAAGAAGCCGACACCAAACGAGAAGGACTGACAGACGAGCAAAAAGCCATTTTCGACATTCTCAGACACGGTAAGAAGTTGGAAGAAAAAGAGAAAAACGAAATCAAGAAAATCTCAATCGAACTGCTTGACGAGCTTAAAAAGGACAAATTGAAAGTTGAGCAGTGGTCTGACAAATCAGTAACGGCAGCAGCAGTATTCAATACGGTAAGCAAGACCTTATTTGAAACTTTGCCTTACCCGACTTATCAGACAGACGACATTGACTTAAAAACAAACTTAGTATATGAACATTTAAAACATCAATATTTTGGAGGAGGAATGAGTATTTACGGACAATATTAGCCCACGCTATTTGCAAGCACATTGCCAAAGCCCCACAAGCCAACGCTGCAACCAAAGCTTTGTCAAAGAGCTTGCAAAGCCAACGCAGGACAAAATTGTTTTTAAAAAATTTCCGACCCTTCAAAAAAAAATAAAAAACGCAACGCACAGCCGACAGACAATGACACGGAAACTCAATACTGACAATGGTTTACAAGGACGGACGGACAGAACACCAGCTGCCAACAGCGTGTTGCCTCAATTGGCGGTGACGTGCAAAATTGAAGCTGAGTGCTCCTATCAAACTTTTGTGCAGGTTGACAGTGAAGTGCTCCGAAATCGCCAACTGCGGCAACACGCAAACCGTTATGCACAAGCGGAGAAAGACAACGACACAGCAAATTGACAATGAAAATGTAATATTAAACTTGGAATGAAAAACGAAACTGACAGACAAATAACCCGAGACTCATTGCCGACCCGAATGTGTTTTAATTTTTTGACCCACCGCACAAAAATTTTGAAATTCTACAGACCCACATTGCACACATTGCCAAAGCCACACAAGCCAACGCTGCAACCAAAGCTTTGCCAAAGAGTGCAATCTTGCCGACACACAGAAGAAACATCGATGGAATTAAGTATTATGAATTATAGAGAATCCGAACGCGAAAAAGCCCTAAGAATCAGAGATGAATTCTTCAAAGACCCCGGCAATGGTGAGCATCTAAAAGTAAAGTACAACGCCCGATAGACAGAAACGAAATAGAAAATTGAAAGAAAAATTACTGAAAAAATAAACCCCGAAGGCCCAACATGCGGTATAGTGAATTGCCGGTGCAGTGGGTATTCGAACGGCACAGCCCGTATCAAAAGTAGTTGTAACTTGACAGGAAAGTGCCACGCAGCCGGCTGCTATTCTTACACTAACCTTTTTGTGCAACCTGAAAATAAAAGTCACGAAAAAACGTTATCGAAAAAAAATATAAACAATATGAACACTAAAAATTTAAGAATTGGAATGTTAGCTTGCCTAATAAGCCTTTTCACTATCGTTTCTTGCAATAAAAATGATGACAGCCCAAATAACAACACTCAAACTACCGTTGAAAGTAATGTTCAAAGTGGCACTTGGCGAATAACTAAATTTATTGACTCAGGAAAAGACGAAACCAATCATTTCCAAGGTTACAACTTCACTTTTAATACTTCAAGAGTTTTAAACGCAAACAATGGAACCAATAATTATACCGGAACTTGGAGTATAACAGATAGTAATAGTAATGATGATAGTCAAGATGATTTGGACTTTAACATCAGTTTCAACTTAACCAATGATTTTGAAGACCTAAATGACGATTGGGATTTTATTTCACAATCATCTACAAAAATTGAGCTTATTGATATAAGTGGTGGCAATGGTGGAACTGATTATCTTACATTTGAGAAAAATTAAAGGCAGCTCACAATAAGTAACCCTTCGCCCAAAGGCATCTTGTAAGGATTCTGGAAAGCCGACAACTTTTCAGAAAACTAAATAATATGAGCAAATATAAAGAACGTCGCCCCATGATGTTGGGTCTGGTTGAAGATTGGCAACAGCGCGGACAGACACAGATGATGCCTTTGGGCGAAGGGTTACAAACGAATGGATGATGATCAATTTTTGCCCGGTTGAAGATGTTTTATAGGTGATTCATTCCAAAAAAACCACAACACTCCTATCTACATCCCATAAAAATAAAACCGACAAACCTCCACAAACCATTTCAAAAATAGTCCGGGAGGTTTGAGACAATCATAGAAAAACACCCAACAAGTTGCGGCACTGCTATCAAGCCTTCTAACGCAGCACTTGGTATTGCATGCCTTGCAGTTCGAGTTCGTTGCAAAGGGTGGCCAGCTGCGACCTGTCCTGTAAATTGAAAGTGAGGGTAACTTGCACATAACCTACCGGCACACTTGTGGTTGACCTTTCGTGTTCAATTTCGTGGATGCTGGCTTTCATTTTATCGAGAATGCTGATAATCAGCTTCAAACGTCCGGCCTGATCGGGAATCAGCACTTGAATGCGTGCACGCAAGCCTTCGTCCATGACCCCTTTATCAAGAATTTGCTCCAAGATGGACATATTCGCATTGCCACCGCTGATGACGGGTACTACTTTATGTCCCTTAAAATTGGTTTTTTTGAATAAAACGGCAGCCATTGCAGCAACGCCTGCAGGCTCGGTAAGTATTTTTGATCGTTGCAGCAGCAAGTAGGCTGTCCGCGCCATTTCGGCATCGTTTACAGTAAGCAGTTCGTCAACCAAATTGCGTGTGACTTCAAAATTAAGGTTACCGGGCGATTTAACAGCAATCCCATCAGCAATCGTATTGGCCGAATTAAGGGTAACCACCTCTCCTTTTTCCATGCTTGCCTTCATGGATTGGGCACCCTCGGCCTCAACGCCGATGATACGAATGCGTGGATTCAGTTGTTTCAATGCAATGGCAATCCCGGCTATAAGACCTCCGCCGCCAATGGGTACAAACACATCGTCAACATCGCGCAGCTGATCAAAAATCTCTAAACCTATAGTCCCCTGACCTGCAATGATATACGGATCGTTGAATGGATGCACGAAAGTAGCTCCCGATTTTTCACCAAATTCAACCGCAGCGGCAAAAGCATCGTCGAAGGTGTCACCTACAAGCATCACTTCGGCGCCGTAGGCACGGGTGGCAATCACTTTGAGCGGTGGCGCAAAAACAGGCATAAAAACCGTACTCTTTACTCCCAAACTCGCGGCGGCATATGCTACTCCTTGGGCATGATTGCCGGCCGAAGCACATAGCACACCCTTAGAAGCCTCTTCAGCCGAGAGGTTTTTTATTTTGTAATAAGCCCCCCTAACTTTAAACGATCCGGTACTTTGAAGGTTTTCAAGCTTCAGGTAAACTTCCGATTCCGACATGACAGAGAATGACTTGCTGCGTTCGAGTGGCGTTAGTTTCACCACATTTCTCAGTACCGATTGGGCGTTGACAATATCACTGAATTGAGGTAGTGGACTATTGTTCGTTGAATATGACATGATAAGTTTATTTTAAGCTACAAAGATAGCAAGACAACCTGACTTGAGAAGTGAATCGGACATTGGGAATCAAATAAAGTTAAGGGATGATGGAGATCCTCGAAAAACTGAACAAAAATCTTGATTATACCAACTATTTTACGACCTTTGAAAGAACATCATCGTCAAAAATCAAACCCTTGAAAACCGATAAAAAATTCGCAAATGAAAGATCTCTCGATCAAAATTTCCGCCATGCTATTCGTCATTATTGCCCTTACGCAATGCAATCGAAAAGAGCAAACACCGCCCGACATTGATCCGAATGGAGTTGTGCCTTCAGAAAAACTACTTTCATACCAACAAATGGAGTTCATTGGTTTTATCCATTTCTCAATCAACACCTTTACCAATAAAGAATGGGGGTTCGGCAACGAAAGTCCGGAGTTGTTCAATCCAAGTGAACTCGATGTTGAACAGTGGGTGAAGGTTGCCAAAGCCGGTGGTATGAAACAATTAATACTTACAGCAAAACACCACGATGGTTTTTGTTTATGGCCGAGTAAATACACTGAACACAGCATTAAAAACAGTCCATACAAAAGTGGAAATGGAGATATTGTTGGTGAATTTGTTGCCGCCTGCCGCAAACATGATTTACAAGTGGGCTTGTATTTGTCGCCATGGGATAGAAATCATAACGACTATGGCAACCAAGCATATATTTTGTATTACAAAAATCAAATACAAGAGTTACTGACACAATATGGTGAAATCAACGAAATTTGGTTCGATGGAGCCAATGGAGGCGATGGTTTTTACGGAGGCGCCAATGAAACGCGCACCATCCACTCAGCAACTTATTATGGGTGGGATGAGATTTTTTCTTTGGCCTACGCCTTGCAACCCAATATCAAAATCTTTTCGGATGTCGGTCCCGATGTGCATTGGATTGGAAATGAAAAAGGAATTGCCGGTTTTACGTTTTGGTCAACGATAACAACAGATAGCTTAACCATAGGTGGGGCTGACCAAAAATATTTAAACAGCGGCGATGCTGAAGGGAAAAGTTGGGTAGTCGGGCAATGTGATGTGTCCATCCGTCCGGGATGGTTTTACCATCAAAACGAAGATCATCTTGTGAAAACACCGAAGGAATTAATGGATATTTATCACCAATCGGTAGGGAGAAATTCTGTGTTGCTCCTGAATCTCCCACCCGATCAAAGAGGTTTGATACATGAAAATGATGTTCAATCGCTTCAGCAGTTTAAAAAGATTTTGGATAAAACCTACACCGTTGATTTGGCTAAGGGAAAAGCCATCACCGCAAACAATCATCGTTTGAATCATCAAAAGTTTGCACCCGAAAATGCCGTGGATCAAAGCAACGATAGCTATTGGGCAACCGACGATTCTATTTTCCCGTCGGAGCTCATCATAGATCTGGCTGACACCATCGAATTTGACAGAATACTCCTTCAAGAACCTGTGAAATATGGACAACGCATCAGCCAATTCAAAGTTGAAGTAATGGATATAACGGGTTGGAAATCAGTTTTTGAAGGAACTACCATTGGCTACAAAAGGCTGCTTAGCATTGCCGCGGTCAAAACGAATAAAGTTAGGTTAACCATTGTTCAAGCCAACAATACTGCTGCTATTTCCAACTTTGGATTATTCAAATCAATGGCCGAATAATTTTTAAAAACGACCTACGATCTCATCACCGGAATAAATTTTCCACGGCCTTGAAATAGTTTCTTTTATGACATGCCCATTAGATATCGCCTACAAAAAATGGTCACTCAATAAATGGATGAAGATCCTTAATTGAAGTAAAATCAAAGGAGCATCACATCTTAAAAAAAAACGTTACAAAGTCTAAAATTGCTTTATTACTAACGGATAATGATTATCTTTGCCGAATAATTATTAACTACTGCAATGAAATCAGATCAATTTCGAGAGAAGCTTAAAGAAGCAGGCTTAAAAGTTACGCCACAGCGCATAGCTATTTTTGAAGCTGTTGTAGCGCTCAAGAATCACCCTACTGCCGAAAATATCATTGATTATATCAAAATCAATCACCCAAACATCTCAGTAGGAACGGTGTATAAGGTGCTCCATTCACTTGTTGAAAATGGGCTTCTGAACAAAGTTAAAAACGATACCGACACCATGCGATACGATGCTATTTTGCATCAACATCACCATTTATACTGCACCGCAACCAAGCGAATAGAAGATTTTACCGACCCAAATTTGGATCGCATTGTCAATGAATATTTTGAGAAAAAAGAGATAAAAAGCTTTACGATAAAGAACATAACGCTTCAAATAACCGGAGAATTTAATCACACATAACTAAAAATCACATGGAAAATCAAAAAAAAGGAAAATGCCCTATCATGCACGGCGCCAACACAGATGCCGGCAGTTCGGTGACGGGCTGGTGGCCAAAAGCACTCAATTTGGATATTTTACACCAACATGACACCAAAACCAATCCGCTTGGGCCGAACTTCAACTACAGAGAAGAGTTTAAAAAGCTTGACTTAGAAGCCGTTAAAAACGATTTAAAAGCCTTGATGACCGACAGCCAAGACTGGTGGCCTGCCGATTGGGGTCATTACGGTGGTTTAATGATTCGCATGGCTTGGCACTCAGCAGGAACCTACAGGATTTCCGACGGACGAGGTGGCAGCAATACTGGAAATCAACGCTTTGCGCCCATCAGCAGTTGGCCTGATAACGCCAACTTGGACAAAGCAAGAAGACTATTATGGCCAATCAAGAAAAAATACGGCAACAAACTTTCATGGGCCGATTTATTTATTTTAGCCGGCAATATGGCCTATGAATCCATGGGATTCAAAACATTTGGCTTTGCAGGTGGACGAGAAGACATTTGGCATCCGGAAAAAGACATCAACTGGGGTACGGAAAAAGAATGGCTCGGCAAATCACGGTATTCAGATCACTCCAACAGCGAATCGCTTGATAACCCATTGGCTGCCGTTCAAATGGGATTGATTTATGTGAACCCGGAAGGCGTTGATGGAAATCCTGACCCTTTGAGAACCGCCCAAGACGTAAGAACAACCTTCAAGCGCATGGCCATGAACGATGAAGAAACCGTTGCTTTGACGGCTGGCGGACATACCGTTGGCAAAACACATGGCAACGGAGACGCTTCGAAATTAGGACTTAGCCCCGAAGAAGCTGATTTTCATGAGCAAGGATTGGGTTGGATAAATCCTGAAAAGAAAGGAAATGCAGAAGATACGGTAACAAGCGGCCTTGAAGGTGCATGGACAACCACACCCGACCGTTGGAACCATACCTATTTCCATTTGTTGCTCAATCACGAATGGGAATTGAAAAAAAGTCCGGCCGGTGCTTGGCAGTGGGAACCGGTTCACATCAAAGAAGAAGACAAACCATTCGACGCGCATATACCAGGCGTTCGTCGAAACCCGATCATGACCGATGCCGACATGGCCATGAAAATGGATCCGGAATACAGAAAAATTTCAGACCGTTTTTACAAAGATCCGGCATATTTTGAAGATGTTTTCGCTAGGGCATGGTTTAAATTAACACACCGCGATTTAGGTCCACAAAGCCGTTATTTGGGCGCCGATGCTCCCAAAGAAGTATTGGTTTGGCAAGATCCCATTCCTGCTGTTGATTACACGCTCTCAGATGCTGAAATTGAAGAACTAAAAATAAAACTTCTTCGCAGCGGCCTTACACAAACTGAATTGATCAATACAGCGTGGGACAGCGCGAGAACATTCCGCTGCTCGGACTATAGAGGTGGGGCAAATGGAGCAAGAATTAGACTTGCACCCCAAAAAGATTGGGAAGGCAATGAACCTGCACGTTTGGAAAAAGTATTGAATAAACTGACAGAGATACAAGCCGGTTTATCAAAGAAAGTCAGTATTGCAGACCTCATCGTTTTAGGAGGTAGCGCCGCCATTGAAAAAGCAGCACAGGAAGCAGGCGTAAAAATCAAAGTTCCTTTTCATGCAGGACGCGGCGATGCAACAGAAGAAATGACCGACAAAGAATCATTCGATGTGCTTGAGCCCATTCACGACGGTTTTAGGAACTATCTAAAAAAAGACTATGCCGTAAAACCCGAAGAACTACTGCTTGACAGGACACATCTTATGGGACTTACCGCTCCCGAAATGACAGTTTTGATTGGTGGGATGCGTGTTCTAAGCACAAATTATAACGGAACAAAACATGGTGTTTTCACTGATAAAGAAGGCGTACTCACTAACGACTTTTTTATCCATATTACCGATATGAAATACACATGGAAACCGGTTTCTGAGGATTTATACCACATCATTGACAGAAAAACCGGAGCAACAAAATGGACTGCCACACGCGTTGATTTGGTTTTTGGCTCTAATTCAATTCTTCGCTCCTATTCCGAGGTGTACGCCCAAGACGACAGCAAAGAAAAATTTGTTCACGACTTCGTAAAAGCATGGACAAAAGTGATGAACGCCGATCGTTTTGATTTGAACAAATAAATCTGGTTACAATTTGCGCCGGCATTGCGAAATACGAAACGATTCCTACCGAGATAAGAAAGTTTCTAAAACAAAAAAAAACTTCCCGTTTTCGATTGAAAACGGGAAGTTTTTTTGTATTTACCAAATACTAACGACTTAACGAATCAAAACCAACTTGCCATTGGCGCGATAGGTTTTTAAGTGGCCTTCTAAGATGATTTCATAATAGAAAGCACCACTGTTATGGAGTTCGGTGCTGAAGATGTCCAACCGGTAGCTGCCGGCGGTTTTCACCATCGGGCTTTCTTGTTGTACCAACTGACCATATTGATTGAAAATCTTCACTGTGGTTTTGCCACTTTCAGGAAGCAGATAACTTAAAACAGTGTTGGATTTAAAGGGGTTAGGCCAAGCTTTGTGGATGATTTCAAGTTCACCGGTGGTAGCGATATCCTGCACCAAAGTAGGGGTTTTCAACACCACATCGGCAATGGGCCGGGCAGCAAGGTTACCAAACTCGGTCTCGGGCAAAAGCTCTATTGTGATTGGATGCCTATCGTCTGCTGCCAATACTTCGGCCTTGATCGTGATGACGGGAGTTGTTGGTGTGAGCGTCTTGCCTCTTACATCCATCCAAACGGCTTTGATGGTTCCTTGTTGTGGATCAACATGATATACACCACTACCTGTGACTTCTATTACGCGCATCAGCTCTGGGTTGTAACTCAGACCCAAGGTCATGGCACCTATTTCCATTTCATTGCTGACAAAAACAGGAATCTCTATTTCATGGGTCGGCGGTACGATCAGTTTGCCTTCATACACCAAGCTGGCTTGCTGTCTGAGCTGGCTGCCGGGGATATAAGAGGCATTGAGGTCGCCTGCCGCCACAAAGTAGATGTTCATCCGGTTGTCGCCCAGCTGAATGGCATCCAAATCGAGGCTATACACCAGTTCATCGGCAGGAGCTTCGGCTTGGTAGGTTCCACTTGTGGTGAAGAGCTTGACGGGTGCTTGCGGATAGGTTTTACTTGTCGCGTTGGCCACATACTCAGCCGACAGCAGGAAGTTGTGTCTGCCACCGGGGAAAGGCATCGTTCCGGGAGTTCCGGTGATGCGGAAAGAGCTGATCAAAGCATCCAAAGCGGTGATAGTGTTGCTGTTGTTGAGGTCGGCCACTTGTTGGAAATAAGGCGTATAAACAGCTTGTGCCGTGGGCTGTACCCAAGGAAATGCAGCCACAACTGGATTGTTGATGCTCATATAATTGATCACCAAACCGTCGAGGGCGGTAACGCCACCCCAGTTGTTCCACATCCAGGTGTTGCCAAGGCTGTTGTTGGCGGCTTGTTCCCAAAGTTTGAGTTGGTAGCCTTGGCCGGTTGCGATGGCCGGGAAATTAAACTCAGCCATTGCGTCCACCGGCTGTGGAGCCGAAACAGCTTGTCCGTTACGCCAAAGCTGCAACATAAACTGGGCACCTCCTTGTCCAACGGGCATGGGCGTTTCTATGGGATTGAAGTATCGCAACTGTCCCAAAAGACTGCTGCCAGGCACAAAATGAGCCGTAGCTTGGAGCGAACATCCTTGCAACTGAAGTGTAAAGTTAGCATTGGTGCTGAGCACTTGCCCCAATTGGTTGCTCCAATAAGCAAACTGGTATCCACTGTTGGCGATGGCTTCAAATGTAAGTGTTGATCCAATGGCAATTGTCCCGCTTACGCTGGCTTGTCCGGCGTTGGCAGGATGGGAAGTGGCGGTAACTTGTGGTGTAGTAACGTTCATTACCAATGTATTGGAGCTGACAACTGCTTGTGATACACAGCTTGCATTGGAAGTCAACTGCACTTGTATCTCGTCGTTATCGACAGGAGAATAGCTGAATCCTACACTGTTGTTGCCAACAGGGCTGCCGTTGACCATCCATTGATAGGTAGGTGCTGTTCCAGCGTTTTGTGCGTTGGCGTAAAACACAATCGGGCTGCCAAAACAAAGTTCAGTGGCGGAGGCGGTGATGCTTACCGAAGCTTCGACCATAGGTGTAAGAGTCAGTTGCATCTGATCCATCACCTGACAAAGGTCGGCTTGGGTAGAAAGTAGGCTAAGGGTCACGCTTCCGCTTGCTCTGTCGTTGTTGCCGGGGGTATAGGTCGGATGCAAGGCTTGGGCATTGTCGAAAAGTCCATCACCAGAGGTTGTCCAAATGTAACTATCTGAACCAAATATGCTTGCATCTGATAAAATAAATACATCTGTCGCACAGATGGTGGCGTCATTTCCGGCAAAAACAAGTGGATTGGCTGTAACAGTGAGGTAGGAATCGGTGTAATAGATGTTGTAATTATTGTCGGTTCCACCTGTGAAAGTGATCAGGTACAATCCCGGACTGCTATTGATGGTGGCAGTGGTTTGTCCAACGGGAAGCTCATCAAGAACGGCTGCTGTTTCGCCATTGACAAAGCCGGTGATGGTATAGCTAAAGTTCGGGTTGGGCTGGCCTTCGCAACGGCTTTGCTCATCGGCAACAAGCAATAAACCTACTTTGGTGATGTTAAGCTGTCCATTCACGTATTGTATGGTGTAATTATTGCTTGAAAGTCCGCCGGGTTCTATGGCATAATTTCCAGCATTGATGGCAGTAGAAGCTGCGCCGTAGCTCAAGCTTCCGCTGAGTTGCTCTGGACCGTCGCCATTCTTAAAGCCGGCATAACTTACATCAAAACCGGTGAAGGTTTGTCCGTCGTAGTCTTTTGCTTTTTCAATGGCAGTTACGACCAACAGGTTCTTTTCGATGGTGAGTGTTCCCGCGGAATAGGTCATCGTGTAGTTGGGATCGGAGGCACCAAAGGCTTCAATCGGATAAGTCCCTGTCGGACTTGCTGTTGTGGCCGTTGTCGTAAAGCTTGGAAGTACAGCAGGTGCGGTAGCGCCATTTTTCAAGCCATAATAAGTGGCTGAAAAAACAGGTAGGGATTCACCGTATTTCATGCTTTTGTCATCCGCGGCCACCAAAAGGGCTGCCGGCGTGATGGTGAAATCGCCGGCTACATAGTTGAAGGTGTAGTTGTTGTCGGTGCCGCCGGAAGGCATGATGGATGCCGGATAAAAGCCTGCAGGACTTGACGCGTCAATAGCAGTGGAAAGGGTTGGCTCGATATTGATTTCTTCAACGCCGGCTGCCCAATTGCTATAATAAAACGTAAGCTCAGGGTTGAGCTCGCCATAGATCTTGCTTTTGGAATCGGCGGTAACAGTCAACACGGCTTTGGTGATGTTGGCGCTCAGGCCGGTGGGCTGTGTAAGGTAATAGTTGGCCGATGCTGCGCCTTGAAGGCCATAATTTGTAGTGATAGAAATGCTATTCCCTGCCTCTGACTGTGCAAAAGTGCCGTTTAAATTGGTCAAAGTAATCACATCGCTACCTTGAACGCCAACCAAAGTGGCACCGGTAAGGATAGCTATTGTATTGCCATCATAGACTTTGTCGTGGGCTACTACATTGCTGACTGTAAGCTCCTTGGCGATGATTTCGCCGGTGGTTACAACAAAGTCTATCGGCTTGAGATAGTTGGCAGATTCTGAACCTGCTATCGTATAAACCACAGTGATTTGTTTGTTGGTTCCAACGTTTTCGTTGTCGTAATT
>JAEWWJ010000090.1 GCA_023396415.1 Bacteroidota bacterium | reverse complement strand
GGGGCATCGAGCCCCTCCGTTTTAACCCAACAAAACTCCAACGCGGCATTACCCATTATTAATAACACATGTGTCAAATATTAATAAATTAACCCAAAAACTGTAAACAAATTTCAGGACGAGTCAATCCTCTCCATCCACAAAGTTACATAAAGAACAAAAACATAAGACTCACCCCACATCATTGTTGAAAACCAACAGCGGAATATTGGTTTGATAGAGCAGGTTTTTTGTAAGACTGGGTCTTAGCAGCTGTTCCAGCAAATTGCGGCGACGGAGGATCAAGGCGATCACGTCAATTTCCTTTTCCTTCACCAAGGTTTCAATAGCTTCGACGGTATCGTCAGCTTCGATGAGGCCACACTCGAGGGCCAACTCACTGTATGTGGTATTGAAATAATCGCGTAGTTGTTTCATACGAAAGCGATCTACCACCGGATCGGTTTCTTTTTCAATATGCCAGCAAAACACCTGTGCCTTAAAGGGTTTCACAAAGGCGATCAACTGATGAAGTGCATAAAAGTCATGATCGTCAAAGTGCGTGATATAGGCAATATGATGTGGCTTGTAAAAGGCCGATAGGTCATAATCTTCCGGTACGGCCATCACCGGCACCTTGCTCTTTGCCATTACTTTAGAGGTGGTGCTTCCAATCACTTGCAACGGATCCCTGTTTTTTCCGCGTGTGCCCATCACCAACATTCCCGGCTGGTACTCTTCCGTAATTTGAAGGATAGAACCCACTGCTGCTCCCCGCACCAGATCGTAATTTATCTTTACGCCTTTGATTTTTTCCAGACGGATGCGTTGGTGCAGTGTATCGCACACATCGGTCAGTTGCTTCAGTGCGGTTTGCTCCATCTCGCGCATCACCGGCGTAAGGTTGGTTTGAAATGCAAACATCTCGTTAAACACAAACACCTCAGCGGCATTGTCGAACCACACATGCAGCAACTTGATTTCTGCCTTAAGTGTACGCGCCAGCTCCAAAGCATAATGCGCCGCCTTGATGCTGCGCTCCGAAAAATCAATAGGCACAAGAATACGCCTTACCCTTCGCAACTGTTTCATTGCCAATTCTTTTCCCGAACCTGATACTCCTCGCAAATGCTCCAAAAGCTCGTAAGCCAAAGCCGAACCTGTTTCATCCAAATGCAGTTCAACGCTACCTTCATACGCGGGAGTGTTGGTGATAAAGCAAGCAACACCATGCTTTTCCAGTTCCATTTTTATCAACAAAGCCCGGCCATAGGCCAAGTTCCGGATCGTAATGATGCTGTCTTGAGGGTCTTTCATACTTCTTTGATTGGATGGTTAAAAATAGTTGATTTCAAGTTAAAAAGCAAGCCCCCGACAATTTTTTTATTTCTGCCTAAAAAAACAAACGAGAAATTTACGATGTACGAATGAGGTTATACGATTGAATTACAAAAAGCTGATTGTTAAAGATAAAAGATCAAAGGAAAAAGACAAAAGAGGTTTTACGATGTCGGATTTACGATTGGTTTTTGGCGCGAGCGCAACCCACAACCACCGCTCAATCCCTCAATCCCTCCATCTTTCCATCTCACCATCACCTCATCCCTCCAAAATTTGTACATTGTTCAATCTTGCTCATCCGCAAAATTGAGCTATCTTTGCCGCCCAATTTCATTGACAATGAGCGAAAAAGAACCCAACGGCAAGCGGACACCGCGCGAAAAAACGTCTGCCAAGCCGAAGGATGGCGGCAAAAAAACCTTTTCTTCCAAACCATCAGGCCGGCCACGGTCGGGTGATGATAGAGGCCCTCGTGCGGATGCTCCCCGCGAACGCAAACCTTATGGCAGCCGCGATGAAGCTCCCCGCGAACGCAAACCTTATGGCAGCAGCGATGAAGCACCCCGCGAACGCAAACCTTATGGTAGCCGCGATGAGGCTCCCCGCGAACGCAAACCTTATGGCAGTAGAGACGACAACAGATCCAAAGGTGGCAGGCCAGAAAAACGTAAACGAATAGAAAACACGGACAAAGTTCCCGGAAGAAATCCTGAAAAGAAAGAGGTCATCCGCCTGAACAAATACCTCGCTGATGCAGGCGTTTGTTCAAGACGTGAGGCTGACGTGCTCATCCAAGCTGGAACGGTAACGGTGAACGGTGAGGTAGTTACAGAATTGGGAACCAAGGTGCATATCAGCGATAAGGTGAATTATGGTGGACAAACGCTGCGCCGCGAAAAGTTGCGTTATGTGTTGCTCAACAAACCCAAAGGCTACATCACCACTTCTGACGATCCCTTCGATCGCAAAACAGTGATGGAACTGGTGCAAGGCGCTTGCACAGAACGTATTTATCCGGTAGGCCGTCTCGACAGAAACACCCTCGGCCTTTTGCTGCTTACCAACGATGGCGATTTGGCCAAACGTTTGATGCACCCCAAGCATGGCGTAAAAAAACTTTACCATGTTGAATTAGACAAGCCACTTACCAAACATGACCTCTTGCTTATCGCCGAAGGCATTGAGCTGGAAGACGGTATTGCCGAAGTGGATGCCATTTCTTATGTCAGTAAAGATGCATCGAAAACGGAAATCGGAATTGAAATCCATTCCGGAAAAAACAGAATCGTAAGGCGTATCTTTGAACACCTAAATTATAAGGTCGTCAAACTCGATCGGGTAATGATTGCAGGTTTAACAAAACTCGATCTGCCAAGAGGCCGCTTCCGTCATTTAACTCCAGCTGAAGTATCGCTGTTGATGCGCATCAAGTAGTTTTTGTTGAGGGGTTTAATTGTATAGATGCTCTATTGTTTAGTGTTCAAAGGATTCAAAGTTTGAAAGTGAACAGTTATGAGAGTGACAAGTGACGAGAGACAAGTGGCTGGCGCAAGATGATTGACAATAAAGGCTTTAGACCACAAAAGAACAATAAACAGCCTCTCAAATATTCAAATCTCAAATCAAAAGCATCAATTTAATTCCATTCTAAGAACCCTCTATGCTTTAGCCTTTAGGCTCCACATCTCGGTGCAACAT
>JAEWWJ010000074.1 GCA_023396415.1 Bacteroidota bacterium | reverse complement strand
CTCTAACAATAGCTTTTCTTTTTCTTCCTTAGTTCTGCGTTTCAAAGCAAATTTGTCTTTTATTTCAGTCATAAAATTAGGATTTATTTGAACAATATGTGTCCAAACTTATAGGGGGCTGAAACATCACTGTTCACAGTTTGCAGATTACTGTTAATGGTAGCGAAGGGATTCATTGCCGAACCGTTTTGCTCACAGCACTAAAGTCTCGAATCGTCGTTCCTCCTCACGAGACTAAAGGTTTAAGGATTTGACCTTCTGACTTTCGGCCTTCAGTCCTACGACCTCGGTTCACACAGCACAGCTCACACATTCAAGCACTAGTGACCGTTCGCGCTCTCGACACTTTGTTTTGTCTGATTGAAGTTTAGCGTTGGAGATTACAAGAGATTCAGCGCGCACCTGCCGGACAAAAGATTCAAAAATAAGGATTTAGAAAAATAGTTCCTGCTAAATCAGCAAACCCACACATCAGCAAATCCTCAAATCAGCGCAGTTTGTTTATTTTTGTTTTATCAATTGCCCATCAATGCAAAAAACGAAACCCTCAAAAAAAAGAAAAAGCACTGCCCGCTTAGGGAAGCCCGGATCATCAAAGAAGGCCGGTCTCCCACCAGGAAGTTTGGTGCATATCGGCAATGTGAAAACAGAGGCCACCACCATTGACCTGATCAGTTTTAACGCTACCGAATTTGATGTTTTTACGAAACTCAGCGGAACGGAAGTATTAGAAAAAATGATGGATGGCCGCAACAACTGGATCAAAGTAACCGGGTTGCAAAACACCGCCATGATTGGAGAATTAACCAAAACCTTAGGCTTACATCCTTTGCTCACCGAAGATTTACTCAACACCGGCCAACGTCCTAAGACCGAGATTGGCGAGGGTTTTGTGTTTCTTACCATGAAAGCCATCAGTCCGATTGAAGATGAGGTGGATTTTTTTACCGATCAGGTGAGCTTTTTACTCCGCGAAAACCTGTTGATCTCCTTTCATGAAAGTGAGTTAACCATGTTTGATCTGGTGTATAAAAGAATGCAAAATCCCGAAAGTAGGTTCAGAACCAGTGGCTTAGACTACCTTTTGTATGCACTTGTTGATGTGATCGTGGATCACTATTTTAGAGTGATGGAAAATATTGCCGAAGTGATTGATAGCTCAGAGGATGCCGTAATGAAACATTCCGATGAAAACATCCTTATCGAGACCCAGCAATTGAAAAAGGATTTGCTGCTGCTGCGCAAAGCCGTTTTTCCGCTTCGCGAAGCCCTCAACACCCTGATAAAAACTGAAGGCAGTCTCATCAGCACCAACCAAAAGGCTTATTTCAACGATGTGTACGACCATGTGATGCACGTGAATGAAACCATTGAAAACTACCGCGATCTTGTTTCCGGGTTGAAAGACATTTACCTTTCCACCCTCAATCTGCGGTTGAGCACAGTGATGCAAACCCTCACCATCATCTCCACCATTTTTATACCGTTGACATTTATTGTAGGAGTGTATGGAATGAATTTTAAGTTCATGCCCGAGCTGTACTTCAAATATGGCTATGCCGGCGTTTGGTTACTGATGATAGTCATCACTGTATTGATGCTCAAGCAGTTTCGTAAAAAGAAATGGCTTTAGAACCCTTCATTTCTTCAACCTAAAGTAACCTCAGCCCACTTTTTTTATTTCTTGCGTGTATGACTGTTCATGCACTCCGGCAACAGCTCTTCCTGATGGGTCATTCATCTTGCTGAAAGCCTCATCCCACGCCAATGCCTCGGGCGTGCTGCATGCCACCGATGGCACCGAGGGAACACATTTCGCGGCAGCATCTGATGGAAAATGCGTATGATAAATAGAACGATAAAAATATTCCTCTTTGCTTTGTGGCGTATGTAAAGGAAAGCGAAAACGTGCCGCGGCCATTTCCTCATCTGAAACTTCTTGGTTTGCCATAGCTTTGAGGCTGTCAATCCAATTGTAGCCTACCCCATCGGAAAATTGCTCTTTCTGCCGCCAAGCTACACTCTCGGGCAAAAAATCCTCGAAGGCTTTACGTAAAATCCATTTTTCGATCTTTCCATTGCCCGGTTTCTTGTCGGCAGGATTGAGGCGCATGGCCACATCGAGAAACTCCTTGTCGAGAAAAGGCACACGCCCCTCCACGCCCCAGGCTGCCAATGATTTGTTGGCCCTCAAACAATCATAAAGATGTAACTTGCTCAACTTACGCAAGGTTTCCTCATGAAAAGCAGTAGCATTGGGTGCTTTGTGAAAATAAAGATAGCCGCCAAAAATTTCATCGGCACCTTCGCCCGAAAGCACCATTTTTATTCCCATTGATTTGATGACACGGGCCAGAAGATACATAGGCGTTGAGGCCCTGACCGTTGTTACATCATAAGTTTCGATATGATAAATCACATCGCGCAAAGCATCCAACCCTTCCTGAATGGTAAAATTCACTTCATGGTGCACTGTTCCCAAATGGTCGGCTACCTTTCGGGCAGCGGCAAGGTCGGGAGAGCCTACAAGGCCAATGGCAAAGCTGTGAAGTCGAGGCCACCAGGCCTTTTGGCTGTCGTTGGTTTCTATCCGTTTTTCAGCATAACGGGCTGCAATAGATGAAATGATGGACGAATCCAACCCGCCGGAGAGCAAAACGCCATAAGGCACATCCGACATCAGTTGGCGATGCACGGAAGCTTCGAGGGCTTGGCGCAAGGCATCAATACTACTTTCGTTGTTTTGAACTGCCTCAAACGATTTCCAATCGCGCTGGTACCACGGCTTTGGAGTGCCATCGCGGCTATCGAGAAAATGTCCGGGAGGAAATTCTTCAATCGTTGGGCAAACGCCTTCCAAAGCTTTAAGCTCAGATGCAACATAGAAATTTCCACTTTTGTCCCAGCCCATATACAAAGGTATAATGCCGATATGATCGCGACCGACGAGGTAAGTGTTTTTGGTTTTATCGTACAGTGCGAAAGCGAAGATACCATTCAAATCTTCAAGAAAATCAGCACCCTTTTCGTTGTATAGGGCCAAAATAATTTCGCAATCCGACTGTGTTTGAAAATGATATGGTTGCGAAAGCGTTTCGCGCAGCTTTAGGTGGTTGTAAATTTCGCCATTAACAGCAAGCACCAAGTTGCCATCTTCGCTGTAGAGCGGCTGTCCACCCGAAATGGGATCAACAATAGCAAGCCTTTCGTGCGCCATGATCGCCTTTTCGTGATAAAAAATCCCCGACCAATCGGGGCCGCGATGACGCAACTTTTTCGACATATCAAGCAACTGCGGACGGATCAATTGCGGATCGGTCTTCAAGTCAAAAACACAAACTATTCCACACATATAATTGTTTTTTATTGTTCAATATCAACGATTTAGGCTTCAATAATTGTGAGGAAATCACAAAAAACAAAGCCTTGCTTTGAAAAAAGCAGGAAGCAAAAATACATTTTAGGTTGAAAGAAGCGAAGGAAACTTGGAAATGGGCGTTATTGAAGCTACAAATAGGCCGGTCGCAAATGTAAAACATGCTGCACCAAGGCTTCATCGCCATGGTTTTCGATGATGGCTTTGTGATTTTGAAATTCGGAATCAAAACCTGAAAACAACAGCCAGCCCACCGAAGCAGGTATTTTGATACCGGTAGTCGCAGCTTCATTGCCACTTTCAACGAATCTCCATTTCGAACCGGATTTTTGCAAACGGTTGCGCATGCGTATTTCGCCACTTATTTCAATTTCGAGCGTTTGATCAGGATATGAGGCTGCAACTTTAGTGAGATGATCGGGCAATGACAACAAAACTGTTTCGTACCACGGATGTAAGAAGCGCTCACTCATCAATAAATTCACTCCGGCGGCTTTGCGTAAAAGCGATTGGCGCAACCATTTGTGCGCATAAACTTGGGCCACATCCAACCAATTGGGCAATTGGGTTTGTGTTGAAGCATCATTATTAAAGGTGGAAATTTCATCGGAGCGCAAACGGGCAAGCAACTCAAACAATTCCTGCTCATACTTTTTTAGCATTTCGACCAAAAGCCGCGGACTTATTTGCCGCAAGGCCATCATCCACTCTTCCGAACTCCTTTTAATATTAATGGGTTGAACAGATACGGATTGGCTTGACACACCTGCATCGGCAATAAAGTGATCGCGTTGGAAAGAAATCCGCCGCAGCGAACCAAACACAATTTGCGATGTAACATCCTTCACACTGCGGCCCTCCAGCAAGGTCGGTTGCTGCCAATCATCAGGAGTAAGATCGGCCAAAAAATAGATCAGTTCTTGGTTTAAGTCTTCGAAAAGCTGCAAAGTATCAATGGATTTCATGGGTGTTGTTTAGGCATCAAAGATACAAAACCACTGTTTGCAGTTGCATAGAGGCTTTTTTTGGTGCTACGTTCAAAGATCAAAGATCCTCATAAGACGTCTATCGCTAAACCAAAAAATCATTTAAGAAGTTTTTTAATTTGATAACATTTTTTAACAAATGACGCAAAATGCTTCACGCCGACCCTTAAAGACACTAAATATGTATCTACTTATATTTTAGTATGTTACATAATTTTTTCCTAATTTAATTGATGTACATCAATTTATCCAATGTGATATATCTGTACCATTGAAAGAAAATATCATCAAATTGGCCTTGTCAGTTTTTCAAAATGGAGGTAAAATTGCAACATCAACAAGGGCAATGCTGTTCGCAACAAAAGCCCTTTGTGAAAAAAGAAATTTTGAACTCAAATATCCAATAAAAATGAAAGTTTTAAACAAATTCAGCTTTTTGCTCAGCTTTTTGCTCATCGCATCCATGGCATTTGTGTCATGTACTAAAGAAGGTCCAGCCGGTTTAGCCGGAAAAGACGGTAAAGATGGAAAAGACGGTGAAGATGGCATCAACGGTTTGGATGGCACCGCTACCTGTATGCAATGCCACGACAACACGCAGTCATTAGATGCCCGCGTACTTCAGTGGGAAAGCTCATTCCATGCCACAGGCGACGCATTTGCCAGAAACACAGGCGATTGCGCTACTTGCCACACCAGCCAAGGTTTCCGTGGAAAGCTTGACGGAACCTATGATCCCACTGCTACAGGCGCAAAAATCACCAATCCTAACCCACCCAACTGCTACACCTGCCATAAAATTCACGAAAGCTACACTCCCGGAGATTTGGCTTTGACTGTTTCAGGTGCTATTGCAATGAACAACGTTGAAGGAACACATGAGTTTGGCACAGGAAACATTTGTGCAAGCTGCCACCAAGCCAGGCCACTTAACCCTTTCCCAACTGCAGGTGGTGGCGACTATGTCATTCCCAGTCCTTATTGGGGATTGCATCACGGAACACAAGCAAACGTTGTAAAGGGTGTTGGTTTGTTTAATGTTGGAACCGGTTTGGCCAACAGTCTTCACGCTACAATGGTATCTGAATCATGCGTAACTTGCCACATGGCAGATGGTTATGGCGACCAATCAGGCGGACACACCATGTGGATGCGCAACGAAGCCGGTGTTATGAACACTGCCGGTTGCATTGCATGCCACACCAACGCCACTGATTTGAAAAACTCAACCGCGGCTCTTCAAGCAGAAGTAACAGCTTTATTGGCTGAACTTAAAGAAAAACTTGTAGCTACCGGAGTTATCAACCCTACAACAGAATCACCTGTTCCCGGAACATATTCACAAGTAGTGGCCGGATGCTTTATCAACTACAAAGCCGTTAGCGAAGACAAGAGCTTAGGTGTTCACAACCCAGGTTTTGTTAAAAAACTATTAGAAAACTCAATTGAAGCCCTCAACTAAACTTCAAGCTTGAAATCATAAAGCGAGCAGGCTTACGGAAACGAGGCCTGCTCCTTTGTTGTTAACAAAAAAAATAGTGTACTTTTGTCATTATCAATGAATAAGAATTTATAAACAGGATTTTCATCGAAAGCAACATCAAACACATAACTTATAACAATTCAAATATGAAAACACGGCAATTATTTGCAATGCTAACTTTCCTGCTTGTTGGGATGCTCGTTTCATGCGAATACGATCATATTGTGCCAGAAAGAGCACCGGTGATTGATCCCGAAACCCCTATCAGTTTTGCTACCCAAATCGAACCCATTTTCAACAACGGTAACAACTGCACCGCTTGTCATAAAACGGGAGCCACGGCACCCGATTTGAGCACAGGCAAAGCATTTGCCGCCATCGTTCCGGCTCTGATAAACACTTCGGACACTACGGCAAGCATCATATACTGGCACGCACATCCTTCATCTCCTACCCACAACTGGAAAAAATATACCGTTGGTGAGGCTACCCTTATTTTGGAGTGGATCAAGCAAGGAGCAAAAAACAATTAACCCATAGACAAGAAAGAAATGAAAAAAATTGCTTTAACATGGATGATGCTGGTTGGTCTAAGTTTTACCATTTTGGCGCAGGACGATGCCACAGCCGAAAAATCCAAAGATAAACCGGTAAGAGCCCCTTTCCAAAGCGGCTATTTAATTGACAATCAAACAACTTATATCCCATCACCCAAAACACTCGAGTACGCCATTCAACATAAGTTTGGGAATTTAGACAATGGATTTTCCGACCTTTTTGGATTGTATGCCCCAGGCGCCAACATCCGCTTAGCTTTGAACTATGTGGTGATGAAAAACGTACAAATAGGTTACGGGCTCACACGTTTGAATATGTACAGCGACTTCAACGCCAAATGGACCATTGTTGAACAAACACGCAACAACACCATTCCGGTGGCTGTGGCCCTATACGGAACTATGGCCATTGATGGCAGAAACGAAAAGGTCTTTGGAACAGAATTTACTCCTACAAACCGCTTTTCCTACTTCACACAGTTAATTGTTGGAAGAAAAGTAAACGACTGGCTTTCGCTTCAACTGAACACCAGTTTCACGCATTACAATATGACCGACTCATTGATTGATCATGACAAAATTTCGGTAGGATTTAACGGTAGAGCACAATTCTCACCTCAATCATCTATCCTTTTTCAATACGATGTGCCACTCAAAGTTAAAGGCATCAGCGAGCACCGCGAATTTGTAAACCATCCAAAGCCAAACTTTGGCATCGGTTGGGAAATCAGCACCAGCACGCATGCCTTTCACATTTATGTTTCATCGGCTGATGGCATCATTCCGCAGCACAACGCTATGTACAATATCAACGATTGGACAAAAGGCGATTTGATGTTTGGTTTCACCATCACACGATTGTGGAGTTTTTAACGTTTAACAGTTTATATATCATTGTTTAATTCAATACAAATAATTATGAAAATAAAAATCATTTTCGCAAGCCTGATGGCTTTCACCGTTGTAACCTTGTTGGCCTTTTCCATGCCACAGGATCAGAAAAAAGGCGGCCCATGGAAAATTCCTGCCGAATACAAAACCAAGGTCAATGCCCACAAAGGCAGTGCCGATGCCGAGAAACTCGGAAAAACAGCTTATGCTAAACACTGCCGCTCATGCCATGGCAACCTCGGTTTAGGTGATGGTCCAAAAGCTAAAAATCTAGAAACATTCGCAGGAGATTTCTCTGATGCCAAATGGCAAGCCAGCGTAACCGATGGTGAATTGTATTATATGTCGTTTATTGGTCGCGATGAGATGCCAAACTTCGAGAAAAAAATCACTGACGAAGAAGAAAGATGGGGCATCATCAACTACATCAGATCTTTAAAGAAATAACAACCCTCGGGCTTGTCCTCTAAAACACGAAAAGGTTTCCCGAAAAACTGCTCCATTCATGTAGCTTTTCAGGAAACCTTTTTCTATCCAACTACTTCTATAATTCAACTACAACACACTTTCGTTCAACCCTATAGCGAGATTTAATCGTCAATGAGGGAAATAAATGCAATCAAGAATGAAAAAAATAATCCTACTCCTACTCACCCTTGCATCAGCCGGGCAATTGGCTTGGGCACAACTCAACGTTGATATGGAAAGTGAGCCGGCAAAACTCGAAGATAACAAACACTGTTTCAATTGTCACTCCAACAAAATATATTCCTTCGAAAATGAAGTATCGGGCATGACAGAACGTAAAGCCATGAATCCCAATTTTGTTTATCAACCTGAAAAATTCTACGCGGGAGTGCACCGCCATTTCGCTTGCACCGATTGCCACTCGCCTGATTATGAAAATTTTCCGCATCAAGCTGAGCTGAGGTTAGATCCGATGTACACTTGTATTGACTGCCATGGTGGCGACCCCACTTATGCCAGCTATCACTTTGAAGATGTGGAAGAAGCGTTTAAACAAAGCGTTCATGCCAGCCGTCATGACGAAACCTTCAGCTGCTGGATGTGCCACGACCCCCATTCCTACAAAGCCATGACGCGCAGCGCTTTCAAAATTTCGGAAATCGTTACCTATCACAACCAAATGTGTGTAAGCTGCCACAACAATCCGGTTAATTTTCAGCGCATCAGCGACAGCACCAAAAAACCTTTGGCTGAAATTCATAACTTTTTACCCAATTTTCAACTGCACTTTTCAGCCGTGCGTTGCATTGAGTGCCACACCTCTTCGCAAGATACTTCATGGGTGGCCCACAATATTTTAGAAAAAGAATTTGCTGTTAAAAAGTGTGTTGAATGTCACTCCTCAAACAGCATGTTAACATCATCGTTGTACAAATATCAAAACATTGAGGCACGCCGCAACAGAGGGACACTCAACGCGGTGATCGTAAACGACGCTTATGTTATTGGTGCCAACCGCAATGTTTACCTCAACATCATCAGTATCATTCTCTTTGGTATGACCATTGTTGGCATTCTTATTCACATCTTTTTCCGAATCAAAAAGCACTAAATCATGGCACAACGACTTTATTTATACCCAATATGGCTGCGAGTTTGGCATGGCATTAATGCCATCATGTTTCTCGTTTTAATTGCCACAGGCATCAGTATGCAATATTCCAATCCCGATGCTCCTTTGATTAGGTTCGACCTCGCTGTGCAATGGCATAACATTACCGGCATCATCCTTTCGATCAATTACCTCATTTTTTTTGTGGGAAACATTGTTACCGGAAACGGAAAGTTTTATCTCATCAGAATGAAAGGTTTTGTTCAACAAATCATCCAACAGGTGATGTATTATGTGATTGGTACTTTTAAAGGTCAACCAACACCGTTTCCAGTGACTGAACGCCGGAAATTTAATCCGCTTCAAAAGCTTACCTACGTTGGTGCAATGTATATGCTTGTTCCATTGGTGATTGTGAGCGGATTGGCCTTACTTTTTCCTGAATTTATTGTTCAAAAGGTACTCAATTTTAGCGGCATTTATCTCACTGCTTTGCTGCATGGTGCAGTGGGTTTTTTGCTTTCACTTTTCTTGGTGATCCATGTTTATTTTTCTACCATGGGAAGCACGCCTACCAGCAATTTTAAAGGAATGATAAGCGGATGGCACGAACCGCATTGATGCAGCAAAGTAGTGGTCAGTATTTTAAAAAACTGCATCTTTGCAACTCATAAGAAACATACAACAACATGAAAAAACTCTTTTACTTTATAATACTTTTGGGCATCTTTACTGCCTGTAACCAACAGAAAAACACACAGCTTAGCTATGAAGTTGACCCTTTCAACAAGGAAGTGGTGGTAGGTGATATTTTGGAGACAAGTGCATACACCTATTTGTTTGTGAACGAAAAATCGCAACAATATTGGATTGCCGTAACCAAAACCCAAGCCGAAATCGGCAAGACCTATTATTTTTCGGAAGCTATGGAAATGAAAGATTTTCACAGCAAAGAACTCGACCGCACTTTTGATGTGGTGTTTTTTGTAGGCAACTTGAGCAATCAGCCCATTCCAGCCCGTCCGGCTGCCGCAAGTCCTTCAATGACAATGCCTTCAGCTCAAAGCAGCAAAACACCTCCTATGAAACAAGATGTTAAAATTGAGCCCATTGACGGAAGCATCCCATTGGTTGATTTGTTTGAAAAGAGCGACTCATTTGCCGGAAAAACCATCAAAGTGGTTGGGAAAGTAACCAAATTCAACGCTTCTATCATGGGTCGCAATTGGGTTCATATTCAAGATGGCACCGGAAACGATGAGTTTTTCGATCTCACCATTACCACACAAGACGAAGTAAATGTAGGCGATGTAGTTATTTTTGAAGGTGTTATCACCTTGAAAAAAGACCTCGGCTCCGGCTATTTCTTTCAAATTCTGATGGAAGAAGCCAAGGCCTCAAAATTGAGTTTGCAATAAAATAAACAGCTAAAAAGCCACTTACTACTTTAAGGCTTTTGCTTGCAGTTTTTTTTGGTAACGATCTTATAAAACAGAAAGGCGCACCTGCAGTGCGCCTTTCTGTTTTTATGTAAGTGTGTACAATTTGAAATTCAATAGCCTCAGGATTGTTTCTCTTAATGATTTATCAACAGTAAGGCTTTTATTCATCAATTAACATGACCAATTAACCTATTTGTAATCCTCTTCGCTAACCAACTTTCCATTTTCGTCCCAAACATACCAAAAGCCCACCTTCATATCGTTTTCAAAAGTTTTTTCAGAGCGTAAAATACCATTCTCATCCCACTCAAACCATTTACCATGCTTTTGGTTGTTGTAATAGTTGGCTTCGCCTATTTTTATTTCTTTGGATGAAAAAATAAGCCATGTGCCATGTTTCTTGCCGTTGCTCCAAGCCCTTTGTTCAATTAAAACACCTGTTGAATCGTAATAATTTGACAAGCCATCCTCCAGCCCGCGGATGAAGCTGCGCTCAGAAGCTAGGGTGCCGTTACTAAAAAAGGTTTGAAAAGTGCCGGTGTAGGTTTCGTCATGCCAAAATGTACTATCGGATTTTTGATCCGGTTCCTGGGCTATAGTGCCGATCACAGATAAAAAACAGACTAGCACGATGGCAAGTCTTATTCTAAAAAATTTCATACTTTTTCTATGTTTATTTTGCCGCTTTGTGCTAAAAATCCGTTCGATGCAGGTCGGATTCATTGCCAATTTCCTTTGTTCAGCGCTCAAAAATACAACATCTTGTGAAAGCGCTGTGTTAACAAATCAATAAGTTTTTAGGGATAGTGAAAACCCATTTTTTGATCAAAACAACTGAAATAAATAGATCGAACATCTGCAACCGTTGTTACTCTTAAGGTACTTTTCGAACAAAGGCAGGAGTAATCACCTCGTTGCTCACATTCAAGGCCCTGTCAATCAGTTTTACCGAAAACCGAATGGTATCAAACGTAGAAGTGGGATCATAAATGTCAATCTTATCTTCGATAATTCCTTTGATGCTTTTCTTTTGATCTTTAGAGAGGAGCGGTTTAATCCGTACGTTGAAATTGAAAGGCATCGTTACAAAGACACCATTTTGCAGTTCGTGCATGGTGATAATATAGTTGTAATAAAAATCTCCACCAATTTGATACGGCTCTAAAGTATCGCCTTGTTCTAAACCGATGTCGCCATCACCATCGCGGTAACTGATGCTGAGCAAAGCTTTTCTGGCAACCCCTGCCGTATCCACCAACAGCGTAAAATCATTGAAAGCAATTTCAGGTGTGGGCGGAAATTCTTCAAATTTTTGGCACGATTCCACGGCAATCACCATCACCAAAAGCAAACCAAATGAAAAGATTCCTAATTTTGTCATACCATATGGCCTCAAAGGGTCAATTTTTACCTTTGAGGTCGGTAAAATTAATTGATTTCTCTCAAACAAGCCCTTCATGGCCATAACAACTCGCATTTCTGACCGTATTTTTTCTATTGCCAACGCGTCGGACTTCAACAGCTTGGCCATTGAACTGTTCCACCTTCATTTTTCGAGCAATCCTATTTATCGCAGTTTTTGCCGGCATCTGCATATTAAACCAAGTGCTGTCAAGCATTACACGGAGATTCCTTTTTTGCCGGTAGAGTTTTTTAAAACACATCGTATTTTACCCGAAAATTTGGTTTCAAACCTTGCATTTAGCTCATCGGGAACTACCAGCACACAAACGAGTTATCATCATATTGTTGATATTGTGGTATATATACAAAGTTTTACTCGAGCATTCAAGCTGTTTTATGGATCACCAACCGACTATTGCATCTTAGCGCTGTTGCCTTCATATTTAGAACGTTCGGGTTCATCGTTGGTGTTTATGGTAGAGCATTTAATGGCTGCCGGAAAGCATCCGGATAGCGGTTTTTATTTGCACGACAGGGAAGCGCTGGCGCGGCAGTTACAAAAAATGAAAGCCAAAAAGCAAAAAACACTGCTGATTGGCGTGAGTTATGCCTTGCTAGATATGGCCGAAGAGTTCCCGATGTCATTTCCGGAACTGATTGTAATGGAAACAGGTGGCATGAAAGGCCAACGTAAAGAACTGATTAAAAATGAACTACATCAAATTCTGCAAAACGGTTTTGATGTAGAAGCCATCCATTCAGAGTATGGCATGACCGAGCTTTTGTCGCAAGCTTACTCCTCAGGTTTTGGTAGATTTTACTGTCCGCCATGGATGAAAATCCTTATTCGAGACACCAACGACCCACTTTCGCTTGTCATAGAAGGAAAAAGCGGAGGCATCAACATCATTGATTTGGCCAACCTCAACAGCTGTCCGTTTATTGCTGTGCAAGACCTCGGAAAATTGCATAGCGATGGCAGTTTTGAGGTGCTGGGGCGTTTCGACAACAGTCAAGTAAGGGGATGTAACTTACTTATACAATGATATTTAAAAAATAGTATTCTATTGTTTTAACCAGAAAAATCATCTTTGTAAGACATAAGACATAGCAAAATGAACAGAAGCACCTTTATCAAAATGTCGGCTTTGGCCGGAACGGCTTTCACTGTATTGCCATCGAAAATTGTTTTAGGCAACCCTTCGCGTAAGCTGCGTTTAGCATTCATAGGCACCGGCCTGCGCGGACAAGAGCTGCTTCGCCTCTGTCTTCAACGCAAGGATACTGAAGTACCCGCCATTTGCGATGTTCAACAACTGATGCTGGACGATGCCCTACAACTCTTCGAGAAAGCCAATCTGCCCAAGCCCAAAATCTATACCGGAAGTGATATATCCTATCAGGAGATGCTTCAAAATGAAGATGTTGACGCGATAATGATTGCTACTCCCTGGGAATGGCACTATCCCATGGCGATGGATGCGATGGATGCCGGCAAGCACGTGGGTTGCGAGGTCATCATGGGTTCCACCATCGAAGAGCATTGGAACATCGTTAAAAAGTCGGAAAGTACCGGTAAACAATACATGATGCTTGAAAATGTTTGCTACCGTCGCGATGTGATGGCCGCCCTTCAAATGGTTCGCGAAGGCATCTTTGGCGAACTCATTCACCTCCAGGGCGGATACCAGCATGATTTGCGTGAGGTGAAGTTCAACGACGGAAAACAGCCTTATGGCGGTGGCGTTGAGTTTGGCGAAAAAGGATTTTCCGAAGCCAAATGGCGCACCCAACATTCGGTGGAGCGCAACGGCGACCTTTATCCCACGCACGGTATAGGGCCACTTTCTAAAATGCTCAATATCAATGCTGGAAACCGATTTACCTCTCTTGTTTCTATGGCATCCAAAGCCAGGGGGCTGCACAATTATGTGGTTGAAAAGGGAGGCTCCGACCATCCCAATGCCGCCGTTAAATTTAAGTTGGGCGATGTTGTAACCACCATGATCAACACCGCCAATGGCGAAACCGTTCTGCTACAGCATGATACCAATTTACCGCGCCCCTATTCGCTGGGCTTCAGGGTACAAGGCACCAAAGGTCTTTGGATGGACATCAACAAATCACTTTATGTGGAAGGCGTGAGTCGCCCACACCGCTGGGAAGAAGCCAACGATTGGCTCAAGCAATTTGATCATCCCCTGTGGAAAAAATACAGCAACGATGCCGAAGGTGCCGGCCATGGAGGAATGGATTTTTTTGCTATAAATGCCTTTATTGAGGCCGTAAAAAACAATGAGCCAACGCCTATAAGTGTATATGATTCAGCAGCATGGAGTGTAATAACTCCGCTTTCTGAATGGTCGGTGGCTCACAACAGCAACAGCATTGATTTCCCTGATTTCACTCAAGACAAATGGGCAACCAACCCGCAAATCTTCGCCAATGACGATCGCTACTGATCTTAATAAATGTCAATGAAAATGCTTTTCACTCCCGAAACCGATGCCATTGTTGCTTCTTTTGGCTTTCAAGCCGATGCTTGCAGCATAGAAAAATTAGGCAACGGCAATATCAACCAAACATTTTTACTGACCGATAAGCGAAAGGGTCGGTTTGTGTTACAGAAAATCAATACCGCGGTTTTTAAAAACCCACAGGATATTGTTGACAATTGGCTGTTGGTTAGTAAACACCTTGCACCTAAAGCGGCCCACTACCGCATGTTGGAGTATCTGCCCAATGTAAACGGAAAGTGGCTCTCAATGGATACCGGTGGATCGTATTGGCGACTGATCACCTATATCGAAAACAGTTATTGTATTGAAGCAACCAACACTCCCCTTCTCGCAGCCAAAACGGCTACTGCCTTTGCCCAATTTACTGAAATGCTACAAGACATTGATGCAAAATCCTTTAAGGAAATACTACCGGGCTTTCACGATTTGGGTTTACGCCAGCAACAATTTGACATTGCCCTGCAAAATGCCTTTGCCGAAAAACTTGATTTGGCCCATGAAACCCTTGAGCAACTTCAAAACTACCGCTGGATAACAGAACGCTTTTTGTCAATTATTGACTTGTTACCCCAAAGGGTTGTACATATGGATGCCAAAATCAGCAATGTGCTTTTCGATGCACAAACACACGAAGTGGCCTGTATCATTGATCTCGACACGATGATGGCAGGAACTATTCTGTCTGATGTTGGCGATATGATCAGAAGCATGGTGTGCCCTGTTGGAGAAAACGAAAACGACCTGTCAATGATTAACGTAAGCAGCGAAATTCTTGAGGCTTTGGTTGCAAACTATACCCAAAATTTAAGCAGCATCACTGAAATAGAAAGGAAATTTGCCCCGTTTTCAGGACTGATGTTGGTGTATATGCAGGCTTTGCGCTTTGCCACCGACTTTTTACAGAACGATGTTTATTACACCATTCAATACCCAACGCACAACCTCAACAGGGCCAAAAATCAAACCAAACTACTGATTGAACTGCTCAAAGAGCCCATCATACAAGCTTGCTTTGACGAGAGGATTTAACCCCGCACTGAAATTTCTTTGAGGGAATCCATTTTTAAAATTTCAACAGATTTCCCGTTCAGCTTCAACATGCCTTCCGATTCAAACTCTTTCAGGATGCGGGTAACGCTTTCTTTGGTCATATTCGACATCTCACCCAGCTCGTGACGCGTGATGGGTAACGTAAAATTTTGGCTTTGAAAAATATCTTGCGTAAGATATAGTAAGGTATCGGCCAAACGACCGGGCATTTGTTTTTGCGTGAGACTGATCAAGCGGTCGAAATTGGCTGCACTGTTGCGGTTGCAATGCTTGAGAATAGCTTCCGAAAAATCAGGATTTAAACGAATAACTTGTCGCACATTTTCGGAGGAAATGAAGCAAGCCGTTGTTTCGGACAAGGCTGTAACGCTGTAATGGTAGCGCATATCATTAAAAATACCCGGCCCTCCAAAGAGTTTCCAAGGCAAAATCAAGTCTAAGATCAAATGCTTTTTATCAATACCTTCCAAAAAAAGCTTTGCCATGCCTTGGGTAAGCACTATCAAATGGTTGGCCGACGTTCCCTGCTTGACAATGGTTTCACCCACCTCAAAATGAACCTCAAACCGACCGGCATTCATGATCGTCAATTCTTCTTTTGACAACAAGTTGAACAACGGCGAACGTTCGTTGCAAATTTCGCAACTGATACACTTATCTGATTTATTGTTGATCATCGGGCATAATTAAAAACATTGATTTGAAGCACAAAATTAATTGATTTATATCACAATCAATAAAATCCATTGTTTTTCTTAAAAAATATGGTTATTACGCACAGGTAATTTACAGTCAAACCAACCGAACTAAACCGAAGCGGCAAATCATTTCCGGAGGAAACAACAGGAAATGCTCGAAATGGTGATTGATTTCAGCTTGTTAAAAACGAAATGACTCCTATCAGAATTCGGATCATTATTTCCTCACTCCACAATGAGTTTTTTCACCATGCGGTTTTTCGAAGCGGTCAAACGCAGAAAATAGACTCCTTTTTGCAATGGGAGCCGAGTGAGTGAAGCCCTTCCGGCATCGAAAACCAATTGTTTTTGAAAGAGGATTCTACCCGAGAGGTCCACGATTTGAAGTTGAGCCTCCTCTGTTGGAAAACTGAGTGTAAGACCGCCATTTTGCTGCAAAGGATTAGGATAAATTAGTAGATCATTTTGCTGAAGTTCTAACGGCTGACCCACAGGCCCAAATACGCTAAAACGACTCACAAAATCCCAAATTTCTGCCGATGCGCTGATGTCCATATTGGTGATGCCAATGCCGCCCGACGCGGAACTGCCCGGCCAAGTGTGGCCGCCGTTGTTGATTTTCAACAAACGGACTTCAACGCCTTCGTTACAAAGACCATAAACATAAGCCTCCACAGTTGAGTTATCGGCAACCAAATCAGGGTATTGAAACACCTCCGGTTGGGTCGGACAGTTGTTTCCTGTGGTCCAATATTCAACGGATACATCCACCGATTGGAATGTAGTACTTCCATTGTAAGGCACAATAAAATCGCTAGTTCCATGGATGTGTATCAGCGGCATAGGACGGGTAGGAAAGCAAGCGTTGTAAGTTGCATTGACCATAGTTCCGGCTACGGGCGCGATGGCAGCAATGCGGTGGGAGGCTTCGCAGGCCAACCGATACGACATAAAGCCACCATTGGAAAAACCACTGGCATATACGCGGCTCTGATCAATATTGGCCTTGGTGGCAATGGTGTCAATCAGCGTCAGCAAAAAACCCACATCATCTACACCCGATCCTCCGGCCACACCAACATTCCAGGAGGTGTTGACCCCGTAGGGATAGGCCACCACGAATTGGTGTTCTTCGGCCAAAGCATTGAAACCGCTCAAGCCCATCATGGTTTGTCCGTTTTGGGTGAAGCCATGCAAAGCCAACATCAGAGGCATAGCTTCGGTTGAGGCCGACTGTGGCAAATACAAAATATAGGTTCTGTTGATGCCATTGTGCATAAAAGAAAAGGTAGATTGTGCTGATATTGAACCTGTTAAAAAAATTAACAAGACTGCAAAAACAATCGTGTATTCTTTTAATCGAAAGGAAAGCCTGAGGAGAAAATGTAAATATAGTTTCATGGTAGTAGTTAATTTGTTGTAAAAGGAATAAAGAGAATAAAGAGTGAGAGAAGAAAAGTGTTACACACTAACATTTTCTTTTTGGGGCAGAGATTTTCGTCGAAAAACCTTTCGCAGAAGTAGAAGTGCAACCGCAAAAAAACCAAATCCCAGCAAGGCAGCCCAAATAAAATTATAGGCATACAGTTTGGATTTCAGTTTTTCGTTTTCAGCACTGAGGCTGTTGCTGCGAGCAAAGATGTTTTCGTATTCCTGCTGAGCCACAGCCAATTGAGCTTGCAGGCGACTGTGATCATTCAAAAGTGTATCATGCTTATCCTTAAAAGTATTGTAGTAAACCAAAAAAGAAGGAAAATCGTTGAGGGCAATATAATTTTTCATCAACAACTCATTGGAAATGGATTGGTAGCTCAGAAATCCGAACTCAGTTGCTTTAGCAAGACATTGTTGAAGATAGGTATTTGAAAGCGTATATTCTTTGCTGTTGTGGTACGATTCGCCAAGATGAAAAAAGGTGCGCACTATACCCTGAACAAAATCGGTTGAGGTGTAAATTTGTAAGGCACGGAGATAGTTTTCACGGGCCTTAACATATTGTTCGCGGGCTGAAAACACATTGGCCATGTTGACCAAAGTATGAGCCACAGGAATTGGATTTCCATCTAACTCTCTAATTTTTAGCGATTTTTGAAAGTAATTATAAGCCTGGTCGTAGTCTTTTTTGTCGTAATAAAAAATCAACCCAAGGTTTGAATAGGCCATAGAGAGGTCGTTGAGTTTTTTGTATTTTTCAAAAATTACGATCACTTTTTCTAAGGCTTCGATGGCTTCGTTGTTTTGGTCCCATTGCCAAAGTACCTGACTCAGGTTGAGCAACGAAGAGGCATAATTTACAGTGTCTTGCAACTGCAAAAAAACCAATGAAGCTTTGTAAAAAGAGTCGTGTGCTTTGTTCAATTCGCCCAGCTCGAACCATATCTGACCTTTGTTTTTCATGGCCGTACAAATGAGGGTGTCGTTATCCAGCTCAACGGCCAAAGCATGAAACCGTTCAAAATACACCAAAGCAGTGTCGTATTCGGCTTTATTCAAATTTAAAATACCGATCAAATTGTAGGTAAGTGCTAAGCCTTCGCGGTTGCTGAGGTTAGAAAAGTGCATGGCTGCCTTATGGTAATAATCAGCAGCGAGATCAAAATCACCCGCCTGTTGTGCACTTTGACCTAACGAGCGCAATACGTTGGCCTTTAAACTTTTCAACCCGTGTTCATCAGCATAAGTCAAAGCGTCCCAGCCGGTTTTAATGCTTTTGTCAATGCTAACCATCCGGTACGCCTCCGATAATGCCAGCAATGATTTCATGCGCTCCGACCCTGATTGGTTGGAAATCAATTGGTTTAAACTGTCTATTTTCAGCAGCTCGTTCTGTGCCTGAATAGAGAATGAAAACTGCAGAAACAATAAAAAACTACATGTCCGATAAAAGAATTGTTTCATAATCATAGGCAAACTTACAACTATTTTTGTCGTCAACAAAAAGTTCAATGCAAAAGACCTTCAATCCTTAACCGGCTTTAAGAGTGGTCTTTAAAAGTATAATCAGACGGATTTAAAACTTCTTTTCTACTGAAAACGATAGCATCGAGATTGTTGTTGCACCCGCCTTTTCGTGTATATTTGCCAAAAACTGAGCTGTATGATACGTTCGATGACAGGATATGGAAAAGCGCAACAACAAGTGGGTGCTACTAAAATAACGGTTGAAGTTAAATCGTTAAACAGCAAGCAACTCGACCTTAACCTGCGCTTGCCCGCCGATTTAAAACAAATGGAGCTGGAGTTGCGCAACAGAATTTCGGAGTTGGTGCGACGAGGGAAAGTTGATTTTATGGTGGGTATAGAAGATGCAGAAGCCAAAAAAACCGGTCGTATTGATCTGTTGGCGGCAGCTTCGGCCCTCGACCAACTCAAAACCCTGGCCTACGATTTACGCATTACCCTTCCCGATGATATGGCTTCCTTGCTACTGAAGTTCCCCGGTGTGATCACCAATGGTGATGGAGAAAGCTTGGTTTCTGAAGCCCTCACCCTTGCCTTGCCTCTTTTGGCGGCGGAGGCCTTGCGAAATTTTGATGCTTTTCGCGCTCAAGAAGGCCAGGCCCTGCGCAATGACATTGTAGGGCATATTCAAAATATCGTGCAGCTGCTCTCGGAGGTAACCCCCTTTGAAGCACAGCGCACCGAATTGCTTAAAAATCGGCTGATGAAAAACGTGGCCGAGGTGAGCGAAAACCTTAAATTCGACCCCAACCGCTTTGAGCAAGAACTCATCTATTACCTCGAAAAGCTTGATGTAAGCGAAGAAAAAGTAAGATTGCAACAACACTGCAATTATTTTATGGAAGCCGTTGATGAAGATTTTGCAGGGAAAAAACTTGGCTTCATCGTTCAAGAAATGGGTCGCGAAATCAACACCCTCGGCTCAAAAGCCAACGACGCTTCCATTCAACGCATCGTTGTGCAGATGAAAGATGCCTTAGAGAAAATTAAAGAACAACTATTTAATGTCCTTTAAATGAAAACATCCCCATCACGCGGCAAAATGGTCATTGTTTCGGCCCCTTCGGGTGCCGGAAAAACAACTTTGGTGAAACATCTTCTGCACCACATTCCCGATTTATCATTTTCTGTATCAGCAACTTCAAGATCGAAAAGAGAAAATGAAACGGATGGTAAAGATTATCATTTTCTTTCGGTAGAAACTTTTTTAGAAAAGATAAAAAACGACGAATTTCTGGAATGGGAACAAGTGTATGATGGCGTTTATTATGGTACTCTGTTGAGCGAGGTCAATCGTTCGTTGAATGCAGGCCATCACCTTATTTTTGATGTGGATGTGGTTGGCGGCATCAACATCAAAAAACATTTTGGAGCAACAGCTTACAGCATTTTTATTCAAGCACCCTCCATCGAAGTCCTTGAGCACCGTCTTCGCCACCGCTGCAGCGATGCCGAAGAAAGCATCAGAGAACGAATTGAAAAAGCAGCCCACGAAATGACCTACGCACCGCAATTCGACCTTATTTTTACCAACGACGACCTCAATATCGCCCGTGAAAAACTCACCCTTTTGGTTCAAGATTTTTTACACCAACCATGAAAATAACCTACCCGCTTACCTATCGCGCCGTGGAGTTGGCTGCGTATCATCCCAATATCCTGCGGGCTATTGTGGGCTTAAAAATTACAACAAAAACCCTTGTTGGTTTGCCTTCGGACAAGCTGCTCATCCGCATGGAAGCTGCACCTTGCAACCCATCGGACATTGCTTTTTTGCAAGGGGGCTACAATGTGGTGAAATCCTTGCCTGCCGTCGCAGGATTTGAAGGTTGCGGCATTGTTGTGGATGCCGGTGAGGATTTAGACGGTGATTATTGGGTTGGCCGACGGGTTTCTTGCTTTGTTAGCGGCAACACCGACGGCACTTGGGCAGAATATTTCGTTACTGACGAAAAGCAACTTCTAACTGCCCATCCCGACTTTGAAAGTCATCAAGCTGCTGTCTTTTTCGTGAATCCATTTACCGCTTATGCACTTATGGATGAAGCGATTAGGTGCAAAAGCAAAGCTGTTGTAATCAATGCTGCCGGTAGTCGTTTGGCGGAATATCTGTTGGCCTTGGCCCAGCTCAATGGCATTATAACCATTGGTATTGTGCGTAAAGAAAAAACAGCAGAAGTGTTGCGCAACAAAGGTTTCGACGAAGTTTTGGTTTCAACGGATATAAATTATGAAAGCCATCTCACCGAAGTGATACAACGTTTGCAGCCCACTTGCTTTTTCGATGCCGTTGCGGGCGAAGCTGCCGGAACAATCGCCAACTTGCTGCCAAAAAACAGTCAAATGATTGTATATGGAGGTTTATCAACAAAGCCACTTTCAGGCATCAATGCCATGCAGCTTATCTTTAACAATCTTGTTATCAAGGGATTTGATCTGAATAAATGGTTTATATCAACTGAAAAATCGGATATTCAAATGGCATCACTTCTTTTAAGCGCGCTTATACTTGAAAAAAATGTAGAAAATCCAATAAGCATTGAAGTAGGCATCGAAGAGATTGCCAAAGGAATACGACATTACTTGGGTTCGATGTCGGAAGGAAAAATGCTGATTCGCCTTTAAAAAATAGCTGATGGAAAAAATTGGTCTGTTTTTCGGTTCTTTCAATCCGGTGCACAACGGACACCTGATGCTGGCCAATTACATCTTAGCATTTGGTGATATAGACCAAGTGTGGTTTGTGGTTTCGCCACACAATCCGCTGAAACCGGTTTCTGATCTTTTACCTGAAAATCAACGCCTTGATTTGGTACGTTTTGCTATTGACGGCTTCGCCCGATTTAAGCTTTGCGACATTGAATTTGCAATGCCCCGTCCCTCATTCACCATTGACACCCTCACTTTGCTGAGCTCAAAGCATCCCGAAAAACACTTCTCGCTGATCATGGGCAGCGACAGTATCGACAGTTTCCATCTTTGGAAAGATTTTGAAACCCTCCTCAGCCGCTACACGCTTTTAGTGTATCCACGCAAAGGCGGCAGCGAAAACAACCCGCTGTATCAACATCATTCGGTAAAACGTATCGAAGCGCCCCAGATCGAAGTGTCGTCCAGCTTTATTCGCAAAGGCCTCAAACAAGGCAAAGACTTGCGTTTTTTTATGCCAAAAGGAGTTTTTGAAAGGTTTCTACAACAACTTGATAATTAAAGACTTCGGCATCACCCCCCTTTTTCCTTAACAAGCGTAGCTCGGGCCTTGTTGAAGCATACCCGGCAGAGCGGCTCATAAATGTCGGTTTCGCCTAGCAGTACTAACTTTTCGCCATCAACAATACGATGCGAAACATGGGCCAAGTTGCCGCATTGCATACAAATAGCGTGCACTTTGGTAACATATTCGGCAATAGCAAGCAGCTGAGGCATGGGGCCAAAAGGGTTGCCCAGAAAATCCATATCGAGGCCGGCTACAATTACCCGCACGCCTTGGTTGGCCAGCTGGGTGCAAACGGAGGTGAGTTCGAGATCGAAAAACTGGGCCTCATCAATGCCAATCACTTCAAATTCGTTGGCATAAAAAAGAATTTGCGACGCGCTTTCCACAGGAATCGAATGGATGGCATTGGCATTGTGCGATACAACATCTACTTCGCTGTAGCGTTTATCAATGCGTGGCTTGAATATTTCAACTTTCTGACGGGCAATGCGGGCGCGATTGAGTCTTCTAATCAGTTCTTCGGTCTTACCGGAGAACATTGAACCACAAATGACTTCGATCCAGCCTCCGCGATTCTTTATGTTGGTATCTTTTTCGAGAAACATTCTGCCGGTAATTCTGTTCTTGTTAATTTTACAAGTCGCAAAAATAGCTATTCTCATCAAGATTAAAAATAAAATGGATACGATTAAAAACATCAGTTTGTTAGGCAAGATGCAGAGCAAAACCGAGTCGTTACTCAAAGTAATCAGTCAATTAGAAAACAATGGAGGAACAATCCATGCCATTGAAACCGATCTCATGAAACAAAAAACCCTTGAAATCTATGAGCTTTTGCTTCAATTTGGCACCACCAATAGCCTTAAAACAACTCACCGGATGGCCATTCCAGATCTTGAAATCCAATTGGGGCCTACCGATTTGTGGGAAGGATTGGTAGAAATTAATCAAGAAGAGCAGGAAGACGGAGAGCAGGAAGACGGAGAGCAGGAAAAAGAACAACAGGAAGAAATGAAAGCGCAGCATGAAGAAATAGAAGCAGAAATTGAGGAGCAGCCTGAAGAAGAGCGAGATGGCACGACTAACAAGGTTGTTGACCATGCTGAGAATGAAGCCGAAGTCTTTGAAACCGTCGAAGATGATTTCATTTCCGTTGCTGAAACCTCTAAACCGGTTGAGCCTTTTAGCAAACTTATGCCGGAGCCAAATGAAACTGAAGCCTACACTGAAACCTCACGACTCGAAGAGCAACAGCAAGCCATTCACTTTCGTGAGCAAGCCGCCGCACATTTCGACCTGCCTCCTCGGGTCTCAAAAGAAAGCCAGTCGGCAACCCTCAGTCTTTTTGATGATAGCGAAAGTCTAGCCGACAAACTCGCCTCGCCCGACAACAGCATTGCGGCCCGCATGACCAATTCACGCATCAACGATTTGCGGCAAGCCATCGGCATCAACGATAAGTTTTTGCTCATCAACGAACTCTTCGAAGGCAACATCTCCTATTACAACAAGGCCATTGACGAACTGAACAGCTTCCAAAGCTTCAATGGTGCCAAAACTTACCTCATCGAGCTGAGTGTGTTGCACCAATGGGACGCAGAAACTGCTGCCGTTGCCAAAATGGAACAATTAATTGAACGGAAATTTGGTTATTGATGAAAAGCACCCACCTACCCTTTGTATTCTTGCTGATGATCTCGCTCTCAGCTTTCGGTCAAGACCTTGATTACACCAAAAAATTAGTTAAAAAACTCAGCTCATCCAAGTTTTATGGCCGCGGTTATGTGAAAAATGGCGACCAAAAAGCTGCCTATTTTCTATCCAAAGAAATGAAAAAGGCCGGCTTAGAACCTTATTTCCATGATTACTTGCAGCCCTACGAATTTGCTGTAAACACCTTTCCCGGAAAGATGAAATTAAGGGCCGACAATAACACCCTCACAGCAGGCAAGGACTATGTGGTAAATGCCTCCATGTCAAGCATCAGCAAAAGTTTTGACTTGTTATTTTTACCCGACACTATTACCAAAACACAAAGCGTTTATAGCTTTTACGACACCATTTCCGGCCCATCTTCAACCTTGCTCGTAG
Organism: Bacteroidota bacterium; assembly: GCA_023396415.1. Lineage (GTDB taxonomy): Bacteria > Bacteroidota > Bacteroidia > Bacteroidales > F082 > JALNZU01. The sequence continues at coordinate 71,390 of JAEWWJ010000074.1, read as the reverse complement.
TTCCACAGGGCTTAAAAAACGCCTGGCGCAGCGGCATTCCGGGCGTCAAGGCTATGGCCCAAACCGACAGTGGCCCAATGTGGTGGTACGTGGGTCGCAAGCAAATGCCGGAAGGCATAGTGTCACTCAAAATAAAAACCCATCAACTGCCGCCTCAAACCAAAAAGCTGCACCTCGACATTGAAGCCCGCTTTAATGAAACCCATCGCGCCAGAAATGTTGCCGGATTTGTGCGGGGCAATGTGGTTCCCGACAGCTTGATTGTTTTTGTGGCCCACTACGACCATCTGGGAGGTATGGGTCGTAAGACCTTTTTTCCGGGCGCCAGCGACAATGCCAGTGGCACGGCTGTCGTCATTGATTTGGCCCGCTTTTATGCCAAGCATCCCGAAAAGGCACATTACACCCTGGCGTTCGTGCTCGTTTCTGGAGAAGAAGCCGGTTTGCTTGGCTCACGTCATTTTGCCGAAAACCCTCCTTTCGACTTAGATAAAGTGCTTTTTCTCTTTAATTTCGACATGGTGGGAACAGGCAGCACCGGCATCACAATGGTGAATGCCATACAGTTTCCTGAAGCTTACCAACTCATATCCAACCTCAACCAAACGCAAAACTATTTCACGCAAGTGGTCAAAAAAGGTGAGTCGTGCAACAGCGACCATTGTCCTTTTTATGAAAAAGGTGTTCCTGCTGTTTTCATCCATACCAACGGCGATGAAAACAGAAAATATCATGTTACCGACGATGAGGCCGAGCACTTACCTTTTACCAAACATCAAGAATTTTTTAGCCTGATGACCGATTTTGTGCGCGAGCTGCCAAAGGTTTCTTCATTTAAAAAATAACCCATGGAGTTACTTTTGATTATCTTTACCACTTTGATCATCGCTGCTTTTACCATCCTTTCGTTTTACACCTCAGTGAATAAAGGTGCCGAACATTTTGAACAATGGATCAAAAAGTGGCTCAGCAACAAGAATAAATAAGCATGTCGAAACTCTTTTTAGTCCCTACACCCATCGGCAACCTTGAAGATATTACCTTAAGGGCGGTTCGTGTATTAAAAGACGAAGTAGCTTTGATAGTTGCCGAAGACACCCGCAAAACGGGTGTTTTACTCAAACATTACGGCATCAGCAAACCCATGGCACCTTTTCATCAACACAACGAACACCGTATGGTGGAACAGTTGGTCAGCCGTTTGCGTGCCGGCGAAACCATGGCTTTGGTAACCGATGCCGGAACACCTGCCATATCCGATCCCGGCTTTTTGTTGGTGAGGGCCGCCATTGCTGCTTCGGTTGAGGTAGAATGTTTGCCGGGTGCCACCGCCTTCGTCCCGGCCTTGGTCAATTCGGGGCTCGCTGCCGATCGTTTTGTGTTTGAAGGTTTTCTGCCGCATAAAAAAGGCCGCATGAAACGCATCCTCAGCATTGCCGAACAGCCCTATACCACTGTGCTTTACGAATCGCCACACCGCTTAATCAAAACCCTCGAGCAACTTGCAGGCGCTTTGGGCGGCGACCGTCGTGCCAGTGTAGCCCGCGAACTCACCAAAATGTTTGAAGAAAACAAAAGAGGTAGCCTCGACGAACTAATTGATTACTATAGCCATAAAGAAATTAAAGGTGAAATAGTGTTGGTAATCGAAGGGAAATCATCCGATAGAAAAGAAAAAGATGATGACATAGAAGATGAAAAAAACGACAAAGGGTAAAAAGATGACCCTTTTTGAAAATTTAAAAGCACTGAAAATCAATTTTTTAATAAATAAAGTTGTTTAATTTGAAGCAATTAATTTACTTTGCATCCCTGTTTAACTAAAAACATTAGAAGTTATGTCAGAAATTAAAGACAAAATTGTATCCATTATTGTGGACAAGCTTGGCGTTGAGCCGGCAGAAGTTACCATCGAAGCCAGCTTCACCAATGATTTGGGAGCCGACTCACTTGACACTGTTGAGTTGATTATGGAATTTGAAAAAGAATTCAATATCGCGATTCCCGACGATCAAGCCGAGAAGATTGCCACCGTGGGTGATGCTATTAGGTACATTGAAGAGAAAAAAGGTTAAAAAAAGTTTTTTATGGAGCTGAAACGAGTAGTAGTAACAGGTTTAGGTGCTATCACACCAATTGGTAATAATGTGGCCACATATTGGGACGCACTCGTCAATGGCGTGAATGGCGCTGCTGATATTACCCGCTTTGACGCCTCCAAGTTTAAGACCCGCTTTGCCTGTGAGGTTAAGAATTACGACTATAAAGATTATTTCGACCGTAAAGACGTGCGCAAGTACGACCTTTATGCACAGTTTGGACTGATTGCCTCCGACGAGGCCATCACCCACTCGGGGCTGATCAACGGAACAACCGATCTTGATGAAGTAGGCGTAATCTGGTCATCAGGCATAGGCGGGCTTATCACTTTTTCGGAGGAGGTAACTGCTTTTGCCCTGGGCGATGGCACTCCCCGCTTTAACCCGTTCTTCATCCCTAAGATGATTGCCGACATCACGGCCGGTCATATTTCCATCAAACACGGCTTCAGAGGCCCCAACTTTGCCACTGTTTCTGCTTGCGCTTCGTCTGCCAATAGCTTGGTAGATGCCTTTAACTACATCAGGTTAGGCAAAGCGGTTGCATTTGTTACAGGCGGATCGGAAGCTTCCATTGCACCTGCCGGCGTTGGTGGTTTTAATGCCATGCACGCGATCTCGACACGAAATGACGACCCAAAAACCGGTTCAAGACCCTTTGACAAAGACCGCGATGGCTTTGTGATGGGCGAAGGCGGTGGAGGCATGGTTCTTGAAGAACTGGAACATGCCCTTGCCCGTGGAGCAACAATTTATGCAGAACTTGTAGGATGCGGTCTCTCAGCCGATGCCAACCACATGACCTCCCCTCACCCGGAAGGCTTAGGCGCAAAGCTGAGTATGAAACGCGCCTTGAGCGATGCCGGATTACGTCCCGAAGATATAGACCACATCAACACACACGGCACTTCAACCCCACAGGGTGATATTGCTGAGCCAAAGTCTATCGTCAGCCTATTTGGTGATCATGCTTATAAAATTAGCATCAACTCCACCAAATCAATGACAGGCCACCTTTTAGGTGGGGCTGGTATTGTCGAAGCTATTGCAACAGTGCTTGCGGTGCAAAACGATATTATCCCGCCAACCATTAACCACTTTACCGACGATCCGGAGATTGACAGCGCCCTCGACTTTACCTATTGGACGGCCCGAAAACGGGAAGTTAACTACGCCCTCACCAACACTTTTGGTTTTGGCGGTCATAACGCATCCATCATCTTTAAGAAATTTATTCCTTAAACTTGTTTGGTCTAAATGCCCGTAGAGGGTTTATCCGCAGCCTGCGCTGAGAAAACAACTTGCTATTGAACAGTTTTTAAATTTCAAAACCAAAGTAGTTTGTTTTTTATCGAAAAAATTAAATGGTTTTTTTCAGTTGACAAAGAATTAAGCTGTGCTATAAAAAATATTTTCGGGTTCAGACCCGGAAATATTTTTTTGTATCAACTGGCCTTCAAACATAAATCGGTGGCCAGCGAGCGTGTGCAGGGATACAAACTCAGCAACGAAAGGCTTGAATATCTTGGCGATGCTTTGTTGAGTGCCATTGTAGCTGATTACCTTTTTAAAAAATTTCCATACAAAAACGAAGGATTTCTCACCGAGATGCGTTCAAAAATTGTGAGTCGCGCCTCCCTTAGTAAGCTATCGCAAAAAATGGGTGTGGACAAATTGGTGAATTACAACGGCGATGGAAAATCTGTGTTCAAATCGGCCAATGGCGATGCCTTTGAGGCACTTATCGGTGCCATTTATTTGGACAAAGGCTTCGAGTTTTGTCGAAAAATTGTTGTGAAACGCATCATCGAGTTTCATCTCGATATTGATACCCTGCAAAACAGCGACTTTAATTTTAAAAGCAAGTTGTTGGAATGGGGTCAAAAAGAAAAACAAACCATTGAGTTTAATGTGGCCGGCGAAATTGGCGAAGGCTTTAAAAAACAGTACCTCATTCATATTAAGGTGAACGGTGAAACCATTGCCGAAGCCAAAGACTATTCCATCAAAGGTGCCGAACAATTGGCTGCCGAAAAAACTTGGATTTTGCTCAACGAAGTAAAATAAGAGGCATAGTCGCCCACCTCAAAACACACCTTCACCTTGTTTCAACAACTTTTTTCAACAACGTTTTTGGTTCAGGTAAAAAACATTCGGTGAGGATATCTTTATCGAAAATTTGAAACAATGAGCTGAACAAAAGGTGTTTATCCAAAACACGAAACCCAGCAGTTGTTCAAATCCCATCTTCGCGTAAAACAAAACCATTTAAAAATGAGGTGACTGAAGGGTGGGATTTTGTATTTTCGCAATCCTTTATCAACCTTTTTACACTTTCTGTTGTGGCACAAAAAAAGAAAACTTTGGTTGTAAATCCTTTTGACGATCTCACGCTCGTAGCACTGTCAACACCGCTGAAGGACTATAAATTGGCTTGGCATTTAAACGAAACCTTAGGCCTTAATTTTAAAAAAATGACCGGTTTTAAGGCCGACGGCAACCAACCTGAGTTGTATTCGTTTTACTACTATGATGCAGGTGAAAACATGAATGTGTTCAATTTAATTCAGCTTCAAAACGAAGGAATTAAACTGATTAAGCTGCCTTTATCGGTTGATTTTTTATTTATTATTCGCAACAACATCTCCGAAAGCAAACGCGATGAGTGGTTGTCAGCAATACGTAAAATACCGGGAATGAGCCTGGTAGTTCTGCTCGATATTGAGAAATTTAAGGTGCTTGATCCGCTACTCGAAAAGATTGAGCTGCATGAGTTCAACATCTTCAGAGAACAAAACGCCCGAAAGTAGGGGTGGTTTGCTGCCAAGGTTGATGGCTAAAAGTCGAGTTCGCGCTTCAAATCTTTGATACGACTTTTACTTACACTTACCGAATTTCCATTTTTTAAAATCAACAGGTAATTTTCCTTGCCGTATTGCTCAATACGTTGAATTTGGTTGATGTTGACGATATGCGACCTGTGGATGCGTAAAAATTGGTCTTCCGGGAGGCTTTGCTCGAGGGCTGTCATGGTTTCTTTTTTCATAAACCGTCCTTCAGCGGCATGTATCATCACATAATCATCCTGAGCTTCAATTTGTTCGATGGCTTCTACAGGTATCACATGGATTTTCGATCCTGACTTCACTACAATTCTTTCCAAAGGCTTGCTGCGTTCCTGCATTTGCTCAACAAGTTTTTGGAGCTCGCTGCGGCCCGATGTTTTTGACTTGAAACGTTCTACAACCTTTTCCACCGCCTGTCGCAAACGCTGCTTCGAGAAGGGTTTCATCAGATAATCCACAGCGTTAAGATCGAAAGCTTTTAATGCAAATTCATCGTAAGCAGTGGTAAAAACAATTTCGGGGAGTTCGTCCAACAACTCAATCAACTCAAAGCCGGTGAGGCGTGGCATTTGTATGTCGAGGAACACCAAATCGGGCTGCATTTCATTAATGGCTTTCAACCCGCTAAACCCATCGCTACATTCGCCAATGAGGTTAATTTCATCGAAAGAGCTTAAAAATGTTTTCAATAAGTTGCGTGCCGGCTCTTCGTCTTCAATGATAAGGGTGCGTATTTTTTGAATCATACCGGTTTACTTTTGGGGATGCGTAAAATTACTTCAAATTCTATTTTGCCCATCTTCACCTCAAATAAATCATTTCGATGGTAGAGCAGCTTCATCCGGTTGCGGATATTTTTTAAACCTATGCCTTCGCCTTTGGGTCGTATGGCTTCGGGATCAAAATCGTTGAGCAAATGCAGCTCGGCATAGTCGGGTGTCATCACGCAACTCAACTCAATCAATACTTCTTCAGTGCTGTTGTGTACGCCGTGTTTGATGGCGTTTTCGAGCAGTGGTTGCAAAATCATGTTGGGAATGGGCTGTTCAAAGCAGCCTTCAGGCACTTTGCAAACATATTTCAGGCGTTTGCCAAAACGTATTTTTTCAATGTCGAGGTAGCGTTCTGCATTTTCGAGTTCACGCCTGAGCGAAGTGGTTTCGTTGCGGTCGTGGCTTAACGAGTAGCGCATGAAATCGGAGAGCTTGATCACCATTTCTTGGGCCTTTTCCGGATCGGTCATGGTGAGGGAGCTGATTGAGTTGAGGCTGTTGAATAAAAAATGAGGGTTAATCTGCGATTTCAAGGCATTGAGTTCGGCTTCGCGAACCAAGTTGTTGAGTTCCGATTCCACTTTCAGTTTTTGTTGCAGGTCTTCATAATACAGCATCATATAATAAATAAGTACAAAAATGAGGTAGAAAAAAGCTCCGAGAATTGCCCTCCAAGGCAACGAAGTTTTCAAAAATTCAAGGTAAGTGGCATTGTCGGCAGCCACCAGACTCATTAAATAATATCCGCTGCCCAACCAAGCGGCAACGGTAACAATGCCTGTAAGCAGATGGTTGATGATTAAGTCGAAGCTGTTGTGTTGGTCGTTGATGTTAAAACGCAGAATATACCACAAACTGAAGCTGATGATGGCCAAAATGAAGTTGAAGATGCCTGCATCAATGATGCTTTCAAAAAGATCAATGTCTTGGTAGTAATTCAAAATAACTGTTTGGATGACCGCAACGACCACCCAAACAGTCGAATAGGTTACGAAATATTGTCGGTTTTTAAGGAAAGGATTCAGCATTTCTATGTTTTTTGTGTGTTTGACGAAAGCGAATGCTTGTGATAGAACCAAGGGACGATACCAAGGTCAAAAAATCAAACCCTTATTTATCGGGCGTAGCTTTTCAGCTCAATTCCTCCAAAAAGCACTACTCCTTTAATGATGACCAATTTTTCGCTGTTAACTTTTACAGGCATCAGTCGCTTATCGGAGAAGCCTCCAAAGATGGAAACCACCTCCGATTTCACCTGCCAATCATCAGGAATAATCAAATTGCTGCCGCCAAAAATCACGAGCTCATCAATCACACAGCCTTCGGGCGATGGGGTTGCATCTAACATATTCAGGTCGGAACCCCCAAAAATGGCGGTTATTTTTCCGCCTCTGAAATTGCTCGAAGTAAATTTGGAGTTTCCGCCGCCAAAAATGGCTGTATCTTCAACAAAGTCCTGACTAATTTCAGTGGCTTTTTCGCCTCCGCGAAAGGCATTTATCGTTCTTTCGGTTCCTGCAGCTGAGCTACGACCCCTTCGCGAAAGAATCAACAAGCCGATACCAATAAGGATTGAAGGCCAAAAAATTGTACTCAGCCGAACACGGTAGTCAAACAGCTCGGGAATCCAGAAAATGACACCCAAACCAATGAGGATATATCCTGTTCCTTGTTTTTCGCGGCTGCTCAAACTGATGATACCAATGAAGATCAGTAGTGTTTTCCATGAAATGAGGTAATGGCGCAAGTCGAAAGAGATCATTCCAAGTGAATCGAGAAGGAGAAGCCCGCCGGCTATAATCAACAACAATCCCGCAACCATGCGTCTGTCGAGTGAAGTTTTTTTTGTTTCCATGTTAAAAGTGTATTTAATAAATGATGTTTCTGTTAAACGATAGGGCAAATATAGACCCATAGCCTTGGGTCTCCAATAGTTTTTCGGCCAATAGGCGAAACAAGTCGGTAAATGGCGGCCGACAGTCGGGTAAATTTACTTTTTTATCAAACAAAATGATTTGTAAGCTGTTAGTAGGGAAAGCCAAAAAACAAAATGCCTTTAATTGATTACCACGGAACCAAAATCGTTTGCGAAAAAGGAGCCAACTTACGGCATGTGCTGATAGAACACGACCTCCATCCCCACAATGGCAATTCAAAATCTTTTAACTGCTGTGGCATAGGCAGTTGTGGAACTTGTGCAGTAAAAATCATCGGTACTCAACCACCGCTTACCAGCATAGAAAAAATGCGCCTGAACCTCCCACCCCATCATCTTGAAAAAGGTTTGCGTCTTTCGTGCCAAGTAAAAGTTACCCACGACATTTCCGTTGTGAAAGGCAAAGGCTTTTGGGGTCAACTGTTTGACAAATAAATATCAAAGCCCGGCAATAGTGTTTTTTGTGTTCTTTTTTAATCCGTCTTCCAGTTCTTTCATAATCACCTTCAATGGGCGCACTGCTTTTACATAATCAACCGATGGGCCTGCCACCCAAACGGTTTGATAGGTAGCCGAAAAAGCAGCCTTTTCAATTTTTTTCATCCCTCTGACAAAAATCAACATCTTGAGGTATTTCTTCATCCATTTGTGGCGTTTCATCCATCGCTCCAAAAGGCCGGCTTTGGTGCCAATTTGTTGCACATAAGGCGTGTTGATTACCGTGAGCGGACTGCCCGAGAGCTTACTGCTCAGTACTATATCGCGGCTGCTGTAGTCCACCAAAGCTTGTTTGTATTCCATAGAAACCGGAGCCTCTTCCGAAGCAATGAAAATGGTTCCCACCGAAACCCCGCTAGCTCCCCAATCAAGCAGTTCTTGAATTTGACTCCCGGAGCCTATCCCACCGGCAGCAATAACCGGAATTTTACACTGCTTCACCAACTCAGGAATGAGAATTTTGTTGGAAACAGGGCCGCAATGGCCACCTGCTTCGCTTCCCACGGCTATCACCGCGTCAGCACCCAAGCGCTCCACCTTAAGGGCGTAATCGAGGTTGACCACATCGCAGAACACTTTTATCCCTAACGGTTTACATTTCTGTATCACCAGTTCAGGACTACCAAGAGAAGTGATGATATAATCAACTTTGAGCTCACATAAAGTTTCCAACTGACGTGGATAGCGCGGGTTCGACTTGTTGACGATAAGATTAAACCCAAAAGGCTTGTCAGTTTGCTGCCTGATTTGTGCCACCGCCTCCCGCAAAGCAGCATCAGTGCGGAAATTTAAGGCCGGAATGGCGGCAGTGCCTCCTGCGGCCAAAGCAGCAATAACCATTTCGCTGTTCGACACCAAAAACATGGGTGCCACCATCACCGGCAGGTCAATTCCGAGCATTGTAGTGAGTTGAATTGTTGACATAAGCTCCTTTTTCAATTGTTTAAACACCTTTGTACCGCAACTTCCTGTACCGTCAAACCCAACCATTTTTATCTTCAAAAGTCAGCTAAGCCAACCTTAACAAGGGTTTGATGTGATTTTAAAGCCTTGTGAAAAATAAACAATGTTATTTTTTCACAACAAACGGTTGCGTAAAAGTATAAAATGCTTTTATATTTGCAATGCGTGCATAATAAATAATTGAATGAAGATACAAGAAAGCATTGATTCTCATATCCGCTCGGCCTTGTTTGCCATGCGGCGGATGTACAACCTGTTGGCAGCTGAAAAAGGCACCACCCAAGGTGTGGCCTACGTTCTATTGAACGTACCCCAACAAGGAGTTGCCGCCACACGTATTGCGCCCATGATGGGAATGGGAATCACCAGCCTATCGCGACTGCTGAAGACAATGGAAGACGATGAGTTGATCTACCGTGTAAAAGACAAAGACGACAAGCGTGTGGTACATATTTTTCTCACCGAAACAGGTGTGGCCTTGCGAAAAAAAGTGCGTCAAGTGGTGATTGATTTCAACAAAAAGGTTGAAAGCGTCATCACCGAGGAAGAAATGAAAATCTTCACAAAAGTGTGCTTGGCCATCAAAACCGAAGCAGCAAATGAAGTGCAACGTTTGACCGGTGTGGCAGACAATGATTCCTCTGCATTGCTCCACCTATGAGCCAAAAACAAACACAATTAACTCATTTTTAACCATATAAAAGACAATTACAAACATTCAACCCTTCTCAAGAAGGAAAATAAAACAAAGCGTATGAAACGTAGGATTAAAAAAATTGCGGTGCTGGGCTCGGGAGTAATGGGTTCGGGCATCGCCTGTCATTTTGCCAATATCGGTCTGCAAGTATTGCTGATAGATATTGTACCCAGCACTTTGACAGAAGAAGAAACCGCCAAGGGATTGAGCCTGAGCAACAAAAAAGTTCGCAACCGCATTGTGGACAATGCCCTGGCTGCAGCTTTAAAATCGAAGCCATCGCCCATCTACAAAACCGAATTTGCCTCCCGCATCACCACCGGCAACTTCGACGACGACCTTCACCTGATCAAAGACTGCGATTGGGTGATTGAGGTGGTAGTGGAACGCTTGGACATCAAACAGCAAGTGTTCGAAAAGGTGGATCGCCTCCGCAAACCCGGAACCCTTGTCACCTCCAACACCTCCGGCATCTCCGTTGAAAAAATGGCTGAAGGCCGAAGCAATGATTTCAAGAAGCATTTTTGTGGCACCCACTTCTTCAACCCGCCTCGATACCTCCAGCTTTTCGAGATCATCCCCACCTCTTTCACCGATCCCGAGGTGATTGAATTTTTGGCTGATTATGCGAATAGGTTCTTAGGAAAGACAGCGGTTTTAGCTAAAGACACCCCTGCTTTTATCGCCAATAGAGTGGGAACTTTTGCTATTATGGAACTTTTTAATCATGTGCTTGAGTTGGGACTTACTATTCCTGAAATTGATAAGCTCACCGGTCCGGTGATTGGACGGGCCAAATCAGCAACTTTTCGCACAGCCGACATCGTGGGTTTAGATACTTTGGTGCATGTAGCCGACAACGTCCGTAACCTCACCAACGATGAATCCTCGGCAGCATTTAACATCCCACCCTACCTACAAAAGATGTTAGATAACCGCTGGCTAGGCGACAAAACCAAGCAGGGGTTTTTCAAAAAAGTTGTTGAAGACGGCAAAAAGAAATTTCTTGACCTCAACCTCAATACCCTGGAATATCAGGAAAGTCCCAAACCCAAATTCTCCGTTTTTGAACAAACCAAAAGCATAGAAAATGTGGCCGAAAGAATGCCTATTCTGATCAAAGATAAGGGCAAAGCCGGTGATTTTTACCGCAGCTCTTTCTACAGCCTCTTCGCTTTTGTTTCCAACCGCATCCCCGAAATTACCGATGCGATCTACAAAGTGGATGATGCTATGAATGCCGGTTTCGGCTGGAAGTTGGGCCCATTTCAAACCTGGGATGCCGTGGGTGTTGCCGCAGCAGTTGAGGCTATGGAAAAAGTTCAAAAACCTGCCGCAGAATGGGTGAAAACCATGCTGGCAAATGGTATCCAAAGCTTTTATAAGCTCGAAGCAGGCAAAAAATACTATTATGATCCACAAAGCCAACAATATGAGCTGATTCCGGGACAAGAAAAAACCATCTCTTTAGAGGCTTTACGCAGCAGCAGCATTGTCTGGAAAAACAACGACACCACCATCTATGATCTCGGCGATGGTGTATTGAACATTGAATTTCACACCAAGATGAACACCATTGGTGCCGGTGTGCTCGAAGGCTTGAACAAAGCCCTTGATCTGGCCGAAGCCGAATATTCAGCTTTAGTGATTTCCAACGAAGGTGAGCATTTTTCGGCAGGAGCCAATGTGGGTATGATTTATATGTTTGCCATTGAGCAAGAGTATGAAGAGTTAGACATGGCCGTTCAATGGTTCCAAAAAACCACCATGCGCCTGCGCTACTCTTCCATTCCGGTGGTGGCAGCACCTCACGGCATGACCTTGGGTGGCGGTTGCGAGGTGTGTATGCACGCTGACAAAGTGATTGCCCATGCCGAAACCTATATGGGATTGGTTGAGTTTGGTGTAGGACTTATCCCCGGTGGTGGTGGCGTTAAAGAATTTGCCCTTCGCCTTTCGGATGAGTTGCAAGAAGGCGATGTGCGCACGAATGCTTTCCTGCAAAGGTATCTCAGCATTGCGCAGGCAAAAGTTTCCACCTCAGCCTATGAAGCTTTCGACCTCGGATATTTACGCCCCGGCGTGGATGAGGTGATTGTAAGCCGCGCCCAACAGTTGGCCTATGCCAAAAAAACCGCACTCAACATGGTTGAAAAAGGCTATTCACGTCCGGTTGAACGCACCGATATCAAGGTATTGGGCAACGAAGCACTCGGGATGGTTTACGTTGGCGCAGATGGCTATACCACAGCCGAATACATGAGCGAACATGACAAGCTTATTGCCGAAAAGCTGGGATTTGTTCTTGCCGGTGGCAACCTTTCGCAAGCCCTTACTCCCGTCACCGAACAATATCTGCTGAACCTCGAACGCAAAGCCTTTGTCGAATTGTGCACACAACGCAAAACACTTGAAAGAATGCAGAGCCTTATTATGTCGGGTAAAATTCTTCGTAATTAATTGATTCACAAACCAAAGAATATACAACTATGAATGCATATATTGTTGGCGGCTACCGTTCGCCCATTGGCAAAGCTCCACGAGGAAGCCTCCGATTTGTAAGACCGGATGACATTGCTGTTGCAGTAATTCGCCGTTTGATGGCTGATTTTCCTATGATCGAAACCAAAAGCATTGACGACCTTGTGGTAGGAAATGCTTTTCCCGAAGCCGAGACAGGATTCAATATGGGTCGCTTGCTTTCGCTGATGGCACTCGATACTGTTGAAGTACCGGGCTCGACCATTAACCGCTATTGCGCCTCGGGCCTTGAATCCATCGCCATTGCCTCTGCCAAAATCAGTGCGGGTATTGCCGACGTGGTGATTGCAGGTGGAGCCGAAACCATGTCAATGATCAATATGGGAGGCTGGCGACAGGTTCCCAATCCCACAGCTGCCCTACATCATCCCAAGTGGTTTATGGGCATGGGCCTCACCTCGGAAATGGTGGCCAAAGAATACAATGTCAGCCGTGAAGATCAAGATGTTTTCGCTGTAGCCTCCCACAACAAAGCCCTCAAAGCCCAAGCTGAAGGGAAATTTAAAGATGAGCTGGTGCCGATTCAGGTGAATGAAAACTATTTCGATCAAGGCAAAATGATGAGCCGAAGTTATACCTTCGATGTAGATGAAGGTCCACGCAAAGGCACCACCCTCGAAGGATTAGCAAAACTAAAGCCTGCTTTTGCCGCCAATGGCACTTCTACTGCGGGCAACTCCTCTCAAATGTCGGATGGCGCAGCATTTGTTTTGGTGGTTTCCGAAAAAATTCTGAAACAGTACCAACTCACACCCATTGCACGACTTGTTGATTATCAAGTGGCCGGTGTTGAACCTTATAAGATGGGAGTTGGACCTTTGGCTGCCATTCCTAAAGTGCTAAAGCACAGTGGCATGTCGTTGTCCGATATTGCTTTGATTGAACTCAACGAAGCCTTTGCTACCCAAAGCATCGCCGTGATTCGCGACTTAGGAATTGATCCCGAAAAAGTAAACGTCAATGGAGGAGCCATTGCTTTAGGCCATCCACTTGGTGCAACCGGGGCAAAACTCACGGTTCAAATCCTCAATGAATTAAAAAGACGCAATCAAAAATATGGCATGGTGACCATGTGCATTGGAACCGGGCAAGGTGCAGCCGGAATTTTTGAACGTTTCTAAACCCAAATTTCAACATTAAAAATACAAAACCATGTCAGAAAAACAAATGCTTAAAGGAGGTGAGTTCTTGATAAAAGAAACCCTTGCTCAGGATATTTTTATCCCTGAAGAATTCAACGAAGAACAACGCATGATGGCCCAAAGCTGTCGTGAGTTTACCGAAACACAAGTTGTTCCACAGATGGATCAACTCGAAAAACATGATCGTAAATTATTGACCTCCTTGCTTAAAGAGGCCGGGCAACTGGGTTTGCTTGGCATTGCTATTCCCGAGGCCTACGAAGGTTTTGGACAAAATTTTGTTACCTCCATGCTCACCACCGAAGAAATGGGCAAGGGCTTTAGTTTTGCTGTGGCTTTTGCAGCACATACCGGCATCGGCACTTTGCCCATCCTATATTATGGCAACGAAGCCCAAAAACAAAAATACATCCCCAAGCTGGCTTCAGGCGAATTTATTGGAGCTTACTGTCTTACTGAGGCCGAAGCAGGCTCCGATGCCAACTCCGGCAAATCCAAGGCTATCCTCAGCGATGATGGAAGCTATTATACCCTCAACGGTGTAAAAATTTGGATCACCAATGGTGGCGTTGCTGATGTTTTAATAGTTTTTGCAAAAATCAACGACGACAAAAACCTCAGTGCGTTTATCGTTGAGGCAGCGTCCAAAGGCATCACCTTAGGTCCTGACGAAGAAAAAATGGGGATCAAAGGTTCTTCTACCGTTCAAATTTATTTTGAAGACGTAAAAGTGCCTGCCGAGAACCTTTTGGGAGAGCGCAATGGCGGATTCAAAATTGCCCTTAACATCCTCAACCTTGGACGCATCAAGCTATCAGGAGCAACTGTGGGTGCAGGAAAAGGCGTGATTGCCTATGCAACGGCTTATGCCAAAGAACGCAAACAATTTACCTCTGCTATTGCCGGTTTTGGAGCTATCAAACACAAACTGGCCGAAATGAACATCCGCAACTACGCCGCCGAATCGCTTACCTACAGGGCGAGCCAAAATATTGATGACGCAACCATGGCGCTTGCCGGCGGCGGCATGGACAAAGGATTGGCATCGGTGGAAGCCATGCGACAATATGCCATTGAGGCCTCCATAGCCAAAGTGTTTGGTTCCGAGGTGCTGGATTACATTGTTGACGAAGGCGTTCAAATCTATGGTGGCATGGGTTATTCAGCCGAAACGCCCGTGGAGCGTGCATATCGCGATTCGCGCATCAACCGCATCTTTGAGGGTACCAACGAAATCAACCGCATGGTGATTGTCGGCGAGCTACTTAAAAAAGCCATGAAAGGCGAAATTGATTTGCTCGAGCCCGCCATGGCTGTTGCCAAAGAACTGATGGGGATTCCCGAATTTGGCTCCACCAGCACCGATTACTTCGAGGCCAAAAAGAAAATGATTGTCAATTTCAAAAAAGCCATTCTGATGGTGGCCGGAGCTGCCGTGCAAAACTTCATGGATAAGTTTGCCGATGAACAAGAAATCATGCTGCATTTGGCTGATATGGTTTGCTACACCTATGCTGCCGAATCTATGCTGCTGCGCATCGAAAAACAACAATTTACTCATCCCGATAAACCGCTTGATCTGCTGAAAGATATGGCTGATGTTTATTTTTATGATGTTGCTGCTTTGATTCATAAACATGGAAGCGATGCCGTGAACGCTTTTGCCAAAGCCGACGAACGTCAAGCCATGTTGATGGGCATGAAACGTTTCACAAAATCGGAGCAGATCAATTCTGTGGCAGCCCGCCGCCGCATTGCCGATAAGGTGATTGAAACCGGAAAGTATGTTAGTTAGATAAAAACTTCAAAAAGGAGGGTTGCAACTGCATTTTGCATCCTTCCTTTTTGCTTTAACCGGATTGGTTTTTTCGTTTTAAGTCCTTTCCTCTATCAAAAAAACAAGTTTAAAGCAAGTGCATCAAAAAGTTAGGATCGCAGATATGATATATGAAGATTTCTACATATTTTTACGCTGGCTGAGCAATTTAATTTTAAGTAACGGTTTTTAATGGTAATTGACGTGCATTTTGATTCACTTCTCATCAAAGAAAAACTAACCCTAATCAAACAATGAGAGCAACCAAAACATCCGACAATCCATTTGCGGCAAGGGTAACAAGCCGCTATAAAATGAACTTGTATATGCTCGCCAAATTACCTTTAGCCTTTTTTGCAGGCCTTGCTGTCACACGTTTTGATGATCGTGGTGCCACTGTTTCGGTTCCATTTAAATGGCTCAACAAAAACCCTTTCGGTTCCATTTATTTTGCACCACTGAGCATGGCTGCCGAGCTGTCATCGGGGCTGCTGGCGCTTGAAGCGGTACAAAAATCCCATGTGCCTGTCTCCATGTTGGTGCTCGCTATGCAAGCCGAATACCTGAAAAAAGCAAAATCAAAGATTTTTTTCTCCTGCGATGAAAAAGAAGCCCTGCACCATGCAGTGATGCAAGCTGCCCAAACAGGCGAGGCCATCACTTATGATTCAACCGTTGAGGGCTTGGATGTTTCCAAGACTATTGTTGCACGTTTTCGTATCACCTGGACCTTTAAAGCTAAATAATAAAACCCTAAAAAACACCCCATGGAAATTTTCAGAACCTTCGACATTGTAGGCAAAATGCTTGCCGAATACCCCAAAGAGGATGCCCTCGCCGTGAAACGCAACGGAAAATGGGAAAAATTTTCAACCGCCGAATACCGCCGTCTTGTTGATATGTTCAGCTATGGACTGATGGCAATGGGCATTCAAAAAGGCGATAAAATTTTCTCCATCTCCAACAACCGTCCCGAGTGGAACATCATTGATATGGGAATGAGCCAAGTAGGCGCCGTTCACGTGCCCGTTTATCCCAACAACAGCGATGAAGAATACCTTCACATTCTTACCCATTCCGATGCCCGATTTGTGATTGTATCATCGCAAGATTTTTATGAAAAGATTGCTCCTCTTGTTAAAAAATCACCTTTAGTAGAAAAGGTTTTTACCTTCGATCAAGTAATAGGAGCTGCCAACTGGCGAGAAATTATCAATCTTGGTGCGGAAAATATCCAACCCGAAAAACTCAAAACCATCAGCGATGCCATACAACCCGAGGATTTGGTTTCTATTATTTACACCTCAGGTACCACCGGTCGCTCCAAAGGCGTAATGTTGAGCCACAATAACTTTATGTCGAATGTGAAAGCAAGCTTCCATATTTTGCCTGTTGATCATACAGGTCGTTTTTTAAGCTTCCTGCCACTGTGCCATGTGTTTGAGCGTATGGTCAACTATCTACTTCAACATCAAGGCGTTTCGGTTTATTATGCCGAAAGCACCGAAACCATTGGCGACAACCTGCGCGAAATCAATCCCGATGGATTTGCCTCGGTACCACGGGTGATTGAAAAGTTGTTCGACAAGCTACTGCTGAAGGGCAAAGAACTAAAAGGCATCAAAAGGGCATTGTTCTTTTGGGCTGTTGACATTGGGTTGCGCTACGAACTCAATGGTGCAAATGGAGCACTTTATGAAATGAAACGCAAAATTGCCGACAAACTCATCTACTCCAAATGGCGTGAGGCCTTAGGCGGAAACCTCAAGTTGGTTGTGTCGGGTGGTGCCGCCCTGCAACCACGTTTGGCAAGGGTGTTCTGCTGCGCCGGCATTAAAATCCAAGAGGGTTACGGCCTCACCGAAACATCGCCGGTGATTGCCGTAAACCATGGCGAATTTCCTTTGCTCAGGTTTGGAACCGTTGGTCCTTTGCTCGATAATGTGAAAGTAAAAATTGCCGAAGATGGCGAAATACTGATGAAAGGCCCAAGCCTGATGATGGGCTATTACAAGGATCCGGAAAAAACTGCCGAAGTTATTGACAGCGAAGGTTGGTTCCACACCGGCGATATTGGTGAGCTGCAAGACCTCAACATCCTAAAAATCACCGACCGTAAAAAGGAAATCTTCAAACTCTCAACAGGAAAATACGTGGCTCCACAGGTAATTGAAAACATCTTCAAAGAGTCGCAGTTTATCGAGCAATTGATGGTAGTAGGTGCCGATGAAAAATTCACGGCAGCCATTATTTGTCCTGCCTTTCATTTCCTGAACGGATGGGCATTTTTGCATCAAGTGAAATACCGCGACACCAAAGAGCTGATCCTTCACCCAAAAGTAAGAGACCGTTTTCAAGAAGAGGTGGATAACATCAACAAAAAACTCAACCCCCACGAACGCATCAAACAGTTTGAACTGACCTGTACAGAATGGACTCCCGAAACAGGAGAACTTTCGCCTACCCTCAAGCTAAGGCGTAATATAGTGAAGCAGAAGTATAAAATCCTTTTCGACCGCATTTACGGTTATACCGATGCCGATGGGCATATTCAAGTGCCACGCATTAATCCCGAATTCACTGAATAACAGATAGCAAAGAGGTCACAATCAATGTGTTGCCGACCTCTTGCTTTTATACATTATCATTTAAACCAAAAAAAATGCCTTCTACAGGTCGTATTCAATCATTATTCAACATTCGTTATCCCATCATCCAGGGCGGGATGATTTGGTGCAGTGGCTGGCGTTTAGCTTCGGCTGTGAGCCAAGCCGGCGGCCTCGGACTGATTGGTGCCGGAAGCATGTATCCTGATGTTTTTGAAGAACATCTTTTGAAATGCAAAGCCGCCACCAACAAGCCTTTCGGTGTCAATATCCCCTTGTTGTATCCCGACACAGATCAGCTGATTGAGCTCATTTTGAAACATCATGTTCCGATCGTTTTTACTTCAGCAGGCAGTCCATCAAAATATACTTCCTTGCTTCAGCAACATGGGATAAAAGTAGCCCATGTGATAGCCAACCAAAAGTTTGCCTTAAAAGCAGTGGAAGCCGGCGTTGACGCAATTGTGGCCGAAGGTTTTGAAGCCGGCGGGCATAACGGTTTGGAAGAAAACACCACCATGATACTTCTTCCCATGCTGCGAAAAATGGTTCAGCTTCCGTTGATTGCCGCCGGAGGCATCGCCACAGGAAGCCAGATGTTGGCGGCCTTTGCCTTAGGTGCCGAAGGCGTACAAATAGGTTCGCTTTTTGCCGCCAGCGAAGAGTCGTCGGCGCATGACCATTTCAAACAAAAAATTGTTGAAGCCGGCGATGGAGCCACCGCATTGATGATGAAAAAATTAGTTCCTGTGAGGCTTTTGAAGAATGATTTCTTTAAAGAAATACAGCAAGCTGAAGCCAAAGGCGCTGATTCAGAACAACTTAAAATGTTATTGGGCCGTGGACGGGCCAAAAAAGGAATGTTTGAAGGCGATTTGCAAAACGGAGAACTTGAAATTGGACAAGCCGCTGCATTGATTGATACCGTGCGACCGGTTCAGGCAATTTTTGATCAGCTGCTACGAGAGTGGGAGCAATCGCGAAAATATCTTGAAAACCTTTCGCTTTAATGCCATGTATCCCGCTGTTTATAGTTATTTTTGTATCAAATTTACATCCCTCAAAAGGATACATTAAAACATAAGCAATATGAATTTTGAATTTAGTGAAGAGCAATTGATGATTCAACAAGCAGCCCGCGATTTTGCCCAGCGTGAGCTCATTACAGACGTGATTGAACGCGATAACAAAGCACTGTTTCCTACAGCGCATGTGAAAGCAATGGCCGAACTTGGCTTTTTAGGGATGACAGTGGACACGAAATATGACGGTGGTGGCATGGATACCATCTCGTATGTGTTGGCAGTGGAGGAGCTGAGCAAAGTGGATGCCTCGGCAAGTGTCATCGTTTCGGTGAACAACTCCCTCGTCTGCTTTGGCATCGAAGCTTATGGCACCGAAGAACAAAAGAACAAGTTCCTCAAACCCTTGGCAAGAGGCGAAAAGTTAGGAGCATTCCTACTCTCAGAACCCGAAGCCGGATCCGATGCCACCAGCCAACGCACCACAGCCGAAGACAAAGGCGATTATTATTTGGTCAATGGCACCAAAAACTGGATCACCAATGCCAACAGCGCCTCCATTTATGTACTTATTGCACAAACCGATCCGGCCAAAAAACACAAAGGCATCACTGCCTTAATCGTTGAAAAAGACAGTCCCGGAATTACCTTAGGACCTCACGAAGACAAGATGGGCATGCGCAGCAGCGATACCCACTCGGTGATGTTCAACGATGTGAAGGTGCCTAAAGAAAATCGTATCGGTGCAGAAGGATTTGGCTTCACCTTTGCCATGAAAGTGCTCGAAGGTGGACGTATCGGCATCGCTGCACAAGCTGTTGGACTGGCTGCCGGCGCATTAGAGAGAGCTACCGCTTATGCCAAAGAACGCAAAGCCTTTGGGACGGCAATTGCCAACCATCAAGCCATTGCCTTTAAACTTGCCGACATGGCTGTAAAGGTTGAAAACGCCCGAAACCTCTGTCTCAAAGCGGCATGGCTTAAAGATCAAGGACAACCCTACGGAATTGCCAGCGCCATGGCCAAACAATATGCCGCCGACAGCGCTATGGAAGTAACCACCGAAGCGGTTCAAATACACGGCGGTTACGGCTATGTGAAAGAATACCATGTGGAACGTCTGATGCGCGAAGCCAAACTCACCCAAATTTACGAGGGCACCAGCGAAGTGCAAAAAATTATTATTTCGCGCGATTTGCTCAGGTAACAATTGGGAAACAAAAAACCTGCCTTAAAAAGAGAAATTTAAACACGAATACGATATGAAAATCCTCGTTCTTATCGGGAATGTGCCCGATACCACAACAAAAATCAAATTCAATGCCGATAAAACAGCTTTTGATTCTACTGGCGTTCAATGGATTATCAATCCATGGGATGAGTTGGCGCTGACACGCGCCATGGAGCTGAAAGAAACAACAGCAGGCGCGGTAGAAACGATTACCGTAGCTACCGTTGGCCGTCAGGAAACAGAAGCCACTTTGCGCAAAGCACTGGCCATTGGCGCCGACAAAGCCATTCGTATTGATGCCGATGCCAAGGATGCCTTTTATGTTGCCCACCAATTGGCTACGGTGTGTACGGGATACGACCTCATTTTTGCCGGTGTTGAAGCGTCGGATTACAATGGTGCTGCCGTGGGTGGAATGTTGGCCGAGCTGCTCGACATTCAATCTGTATCAGCCGTTTCAGGTTTGCAACTGGATGGCCAATCTGTTAAAATTACACGTGAAATTGAAGGAGGAAGCCAAAGCCTCAGTGTGAATACCCCCGTCATGGCCATCGTGCAAAAAGGAATTGCCAAAGAACCCCGTATCCCCGCTATGCGCGGCATTATGATGGCCCGCAGCAAACCGTTGGAAGTGCTTCAACCTGTAGAAACAGAAACGAGGGTTAGTTTTGCCTCTTTCGATCTGCCGCCTGCAAAAGCAGCCTGTAAAAAATACACCGAGGAACAAGCCAAAGAACTTATATATGCCTTGCACGAAGTAGCAAAGGTGCTGTAAATGAGCTTGTAAATCTTTAACAAATTATTTATCCTTAACAAAAAAGATTATGTCAGTACTCATATATATTGATAACACAGACGGTAAATTTAAAAAGGCAGGATTCGAAGTGGCTTCCTATGGTGTGGCTTTGGCACAAAAAGCAGGATTAGAGGCAGTGGCCGTTTCATTAGGAAAGGTTGATCCGGCAGAACTTCAAAAACTTGGCACTTATGGTGTGAAAAAAGTGTATCACGCAGCCGATGAACGTTTTGCGAGCATGGACAATAGAGCCATAGCCAAAGCCCTAACCAAAGCCGCTTCATTGACAGGAGCTACCATCACCGTGATGGCGCACAACAATTTAGGAAAAGCCGTTGCCCCTCGCCTCACCGTTAAATTAGATGCGGGATTGGTTTCCAATGTTACCGGACTCCCATCGAACATGAATCCCTTCACGGTGAACAAAACCGTTTTTACCGGCAAAGCCATTGGTCACGCTGTAATTCATGCTGATAACAAGGTGCTTACACTATCATACAATTCATTTGGTGTGGTTGAAAACCCCTGCGAAGTTGCAATTGAAGCCTTTGATTCGGGCTTAAGCGATGCCGACTTCGGTATTGTTGTTGAACAAACCCAAAAGGTTACCGGAAAGATTCTTTTAGGCGAAGCTGAAATTGTAGTCGCCGGCGGAAGAGGCATGAAAGAACCTGGAAACTGGGCTCCTCTCGAAGAGTTGGCTGATATTTTAGGTGCAGGCACCGCCTGTTCACGTCCGGTTTCCGACGAAGGCTGGCGTCCACATGCCGAGCATGTTGGACAAACGGGTAAGATTATTGCCCCCAACTTGTATTTCGCTTTTGGCATTTCAGGGGCCATTCAGCATTTGGGCGGCGTGAGCAGCAGCAAAGTAATTGTGGCTGTTAATAAAGATCCCGAAGCTCCCATTTTTGAAGCTGCCGATTATGGCATTGTTGGCGATGCCATGAAGGTGCTTCCGCTCTTTATTGAAGCAGCAAAAGAGCTGAAATCTTGATATGTATCATTTATAAAGTACAAAAGCAGAGCACCAACTCTGCTTTTGTGCTTTAAGGAAAGCATCAACGCATCATTAAAAATTGGAGGTAAGTATGCAACAAAAACAAACGCTTTTCTTCTAAGTCAATCCGGTCTTTTAAAAAGTTTCGTTGGTGTTTGTGAATGGTTTTACAAAGTACCTTGCAGTAATGGTGAACAATAAATTATATTTTTGTGTAAAAATAAATTCATGCGCAATCCGCTGAAATTTTTTGGGTTTTTGGTTTTGATGCTTTCGGCCACAGTGTTTGCTAAATCTATATTGGGTAGCGATCAGAATCGCCAAATTGACTCTTTGCAAATCGTTCTGAAAAACGAGGTCATTGATACCTTGAGGATTCAAGCCGCATTAAATCTTGCTGTCAACTATGCCCACATTCATCCACAAAAAGCTTTAGAGTACGCGGAAATTTCACTCGAATGGGCTCAGAAAATCAAAAATAAACGCTTGATTGCCAAAGCCAACAATGAGGCAGGTATTGCATACTTCAACTTAGGTTTACTCGAGCAAGCGGCTTTGCACATTTCTAAATTTATGGAGTATGCTCAAGAGCACAATTTAAGCAAAGAAATGTCAGAAGCCCTCATCAACATCAGCGCGGTGCGTTTACAACTTAAACAATTTGAAAAGGCAGAGAAAATTCTACTCGAAGCCCTAAAGGTCTCATTGCAAAGGGTAGCCGAAACCAACGACTCTATTCCTAAGTTTGCATTGGCAACCATCTACAACAATCTTGGTGTTGTTTCCAAAGAAAAGGGAGACATTAAAGGTGCGGAAAATTATTACTTACAAGGAATATATACAATACAAGACATTCATTCACAGCATTATAACTTAGCCAACCTTTACAACAACCTGGGTATGATTTATATCATTTCAGGTGATTATGAACAAGCACTTGTTGCGCTTGAAAAAGCACTTGACATTCGCGTTGATAATAATGACAAACAAGGTGTTGCTGCTTCGTATCGTAATCTTGGTGTTTATTCGGAAAAGGTCAACAATGAAAAGTTGGCCAAACAATATTACTACAAAGCCATCAGCATTGCCCGAGAAACAGAAAACAAAACGCTGTTAGAAGGCATTTATGAAAATGTGTATAACTTATACCAAAAGACCAACAATGCCGATTCAGCTTTGAAATATTATATTCTTTTGAAAGAGCAACAAGAGCTGATCAATTCCGACGAAACCAATAAAGTGCTTTTGGGTATGGAGTTAACCATGCAATTTCAAGAAAAAGAAAAACTTCGCCTTGCGGAGCAAAAACGCAAAGACCAATGGTATTACTTTGTTGGTTTACTGCTTTTGCTGCTTGCCACCATCATCGGGTTGCTTTATGTTTTGTCGCAAGCACGATTGAGAAGGCTTCGTTTAGAAACCACCAATTCTGAATTGGCCAATAAAAACCTTCAATTGATGAAAGACCAGCTGGAACTGGATTTGGAAACAAAAAATAAAGAGCTGGTTACCAATGTGATGTACCAGATCAAAAGAAATGAAATGATGGACGAAATGGTGCAGAAGCTGCTCAAAAACAGTTCGCATTTTCGTAAAGAAAATCAGGCATTGATTAAAAGTATCATCCAAGATCTTGAACAAATGATGGGTGGCAATATGTGGAACGAGTTTGAAATGAGGTTTCAGCATGTGCACAATGATTTTTACATCAAACTCAACGCCATCAATCCGGAGCTTACGCCCAACGAACGACGTTTATGTGCATTCTTAAGACTCACCATGTCAACCAAAGAAATAGCTTCAATTACCGGTCAATCGCAAAGAAGCATTGAAGTTGCACGCACTCGACTTCGCAAAAAACTGTATCTCACCAATTCGGAGCAAGGCTTAATAGAATTTTTATCGCAAGTTTAAGCTGTTGTTTTTCAATTTATTAAGTTTTTTTGTAGCAGCATTGTAGCACAAAAACCTTCGCTTAGAAGCAGTTTTGTGCATCTCCTATAATGCTATTTTCTCCTCAAGAGACTGTATTCTTGCATCAAACTTTTTTTGATCACGACATGCAAAAAAAACCAAAAAAGAAAAACCCGGTTCAAAGCAATGAAGAATCGCTCTTAGAGCAAAGACTTCAGGCGATTGTCGAAAAGAACCGTGAAATGAATCAAGCCTTGAACAAAATCCTTGAAGGAGTAAAAAAATCAAACCCATCATCTAATTCTTAACTCAATTTCATTCATCCATTAAATCATTATCTATGAAAACAATCTTTAAAATTTGGGCTGTGCTCATTCTACTTGTTGCCGTTGGCACTCAGGTTCAATCTGCACCCACAAATCCTCCCAAAACTTTTCCAATGACGGAAAATTTTGAAGTAGGAGATTTTCCTCCCACCGGTTGGGCACTCTACGATGTTGACGGTTTAGGCAGCAATTGGGACCTGAATGAGTGGATCAACCATACTACCGATGGTTATCGGTCGGCCTTTCATGGCTATGCTCCCGGACCACAAGATGGGTGGTTTGTAGCCCCTCAACTCAGTTTCCCTGCCACAGGACAAATTGTTTTGGCCTTTTGGAGCAGCATCATTGATCCGGGATTCTATGGAAAAAACAGCGTAATGATCAGTACCGGCAGTGGTGACCCCGCCTCGGGCGACTTTGTGGAGCTTTGGACTCCTGCACAAGTCACCGATGGTTGGCGTCAGGTGGTTCTTGATTTGGCTGCTTATGCCGGTCAATCGGTTTACATTGCCTTTAGGTATGAAGGTGATTATGCACATGCTTGGGTAATTGACGATGTGTATATCGGCAATGATTTTGATATGAGCCCTGTAATTTCGGTCTCACCCATAGCCTTAAATGCCATAGGTCCTATCAACGCCGTTATGAACAAAACGCTAACCATTGCCAACACCGGTGTCAACAATTTGGTATATTCGATGCAAGTCAACTACGGTGGCACACCACAAGGCTGGCTCAACCTCAGTCCATTGGCCGGCAACGTAGCCGGAGCAGAGCAGTTGGCACATTCGGCAGTTTTCAGTCCAACCGGATTGGAAATTGGAGTTTACACCGCATCCATTGTCATTCAAAGCAATGATCCTCAGTCTGCTGAGATCACCATCCCGGTAACCTATGAAGTTGTCGAAGCTTCAAGTGTTGGCGTTACGGTTATGATTCCGGAATACACATTTCCATACGACATCAGCGAAAACGCGGAATATGTAGCCATTTCGGGTTTCGGCGCAGGTGGCTGGCTATGGTCAAAAACAAGCGGAAGTATTCCCATTTTAGGTGAAGAAGTTACTGTTATTGCCGTTTCTGAGCAAGGTAAAGTGGCCGGATCAAGTCGCAATCCCGAATATACCATTGATGGAATACCAGTGATGATGGCCGGTTACTGGAGCCCACAAACAGAAGAATGGACCTATTTGCCTGTGAATCCAAACGCAGGTGCTCCCATTTATACTGACTACACCTCGAGCTGGGGAATGACGGCGGATGGATCGGTGATTGTTGGATTACAATACTTTGAAGGCTATAACTACAGATCGTTCAAATGGACACAATCCGGTGGTTATGAAATGATTGGCGATGTACTTCCCGAAGGAAACAGACCCAATGGCATCAGCAACGATGGTAGCGTAATTTTTGGCTGGGGCAATCTGCCAATGGCTTCCCGTTCGCCGGTTATCTGGTACAACAATGAGTTTATTCAAATTGATCCTGAAGAATATGGTGAGGCCACGGCATCGTCATCCGACGGTCAATTTGTTACAGGGTATGCAGGCATAGAAGGTTTCCTTTGGTCTCCTCAAAATGGAACAACGTTTTTTGCTAATACCCTAAACACAGGCGCTTTAAGTCCGATAGCCGTAATGGATGATGGAACCGTTTTTGGTTATACTGCTGAGGGTTGGCCTCCATTTCCGGATTTGCGTCGTGCTTTTGCCCGTTTAATCTCCGGTGAAATGATGACTTTTAACGACTATGCCTTGGGTCGCGGTATGGCCGATGCAAGCGATTGGATTTTTTACAGCATCAATGGAGTTACGCCTGATGGCAACAAATTTATTGGCGCCGGCATTACGCCCGAAGGCCAAAATGTGTCTTTCATTATTGATTTTGAAGCCGAAATTCCATCCATAATAATTCAGCCGCTCAGCCTAACCGAAGCCCTCACTTTCGGCAGCAGCAACACACAACCGCTTACCATTCAAAACACCGGCACCGGTTCGCTTGATTACAACACTTACTTGCATTTCCTTACATCAAACACAAAAGGCAATTCGCTGCAACCGGTTCCTGTTTTTGACAAAAAAAATCAGGATTTTTCAGCCAATACCTTTGGAAGTAAAAAAAGCACTTTGCAAGCAAAAGTAAAGCCTCAACGTACCGCCAAACGGGTTGAAGCTCTTTCGCCAAACGTGAATGCTATCACAAGTTACGAAGGGAGTTTTGGACAAACCAACGCCCAAGCCGCCAACACAAAAGCTGTGAATAACAACGCAAAAGGGAGCTATGAACTTCATTATGATGGAGAAAACATTGATGCTGTTGGGCTTGTTGAGGGAGGTTCATTCTCGCACGCGGCAAGGTTTCCACAAGTTATTGTTGAGCCATTTATCACTGCTACCTTGTCGGATGTAAAAATTTATATCCTTGATGCAGCCACTTCATCTAAGCTATATGTTTGGGGGCCTGGCACCGACGGCAGTCCAGGAGATGTGATTGTTGAACAAAATGTAACGCTCACTCCCAATTCCTGGAACACCATCACATTGGCAACACCTATCACGCTCGACGGCAATGACTTATGGATTGGCTTCAATCACACCCACGATGCAGGATCATTTATAGCCGGCATTGACGGAGGACCACTCAATGCCAATGGCGATTTTATTGAAGCCCCCGATGGTGGATGGGAGCGCTTGTCGGATTATGGTTTCACTTCCAACTGGAACATCCGTGCCATTCTGCAATTGAACGACGGCACTTGGTTGAGCCTCAATCCCACTTCAGGAACTATTGAACCCGAAAGTTCAGAAAACATCACTGTTACCTTCACAGGAAATGTTCCTGCTGGCAATGCATACCACGCCAATATCATTGTCACAAGCAACGATGTCTCCAATCCTTTGAAATATGTTCCCGTTACTTTGGAAATGCTGGTTGGCCTCAACGAAACCCAGAACGATCAAATGAAAATTTATCCTGTTCCGGTTCAAAATGAGCTTACTATTGCTACGGATGAAGGCATTCATTCCATTTGTTTGATCAATGCCATTGGACAAAAAGTGCTTGAAACAACCTTTGCCGGCGAAAAACTGGTGAAGGTTGCCCTAAGTCATTTGAAAACGGGCGTTTACACCCTACAGGTGATAAAATCAACTCAAGAAATAATTTTTAAACCATTGATTGTTAATTAATTAATGATTTTTGACCTAAAAAAAGCCGCCACAGCAATGGAGCGGCTTTTTTTATTGGATAATCGCAGTTTTTGTTCTCAATTGCCTTTGAACAATGCTTCGCACAGCCAAAAAGATTCATCATCAAAAGCCCAACGCGAAACCTCAATCGCCAACTATTCAACGCCTTTTATTACTTTTGCAAGAAATTTAAAAATAATAACCATGAGAACATTACTTTTTGCTTTGATAATGGGGATCGGCCTGAGTGCCGCAGCCCAACAAAAAAAAGAAACTTTGGTCATCATCAAAACCAGTTATGGCAACATTACGGCCAAATTGTACAACGAAACACCCAAGCACCGCGACAACTTTATTAAATTGGTTCAACAAGGCTGGTACAACGATTCGCCATTTCACAGAGTGATCAAAAACTTTATGATTCAGGGTGGCGGCAACAAAGACGGAAAAACCGATCCCGGTTATACCGTTGATGCTGAGTTCAGACCACAGTTCATTCATAAAAAAGGAGCGCTCTCGGCAGCACGTATGGGCGACCAAGTTAATCCTGAAAAGAAATCGTCCGGCTCACAATTTTACATCGTTCAAGGACAAATCCAAGATGTAAATGCGTTGGCTGCCAGCTCACAACGCACCGGAGTTGTTTACACCGAAGAGCAGAAAAAAGCCTATACCACCGTGGGTGGAACGCCTCATTTGGATGGCGGTTACACCATTTTTGGCGAAGTAATAGACGGAATGGATGTGATTGATAAAATCGCTGCTGTTCAAACAGGCCCCGGCGACAAGCCGGTAAAGCCCGTTACCATGCGCATTGAAATACTAAAATAAACCCACAGGCCTCAGTTAGATTTATCCATGAAAAATAAAATTGCCGGTCTGTTGGCCGAAATACACGCCTTCGAAGCCCAAAGCAAAGACCATATTGAGGAATTTAGGCTGCGCTATCTCAGCAAAAAAGGCATCATCCCTTCGCTTTTCAACGACTTCAAAGAAGTGCTTCCCGAAGAGCGCAAAGAAATGGGTATTTTGCTCAACGAGCTGAAACAAAAGGCCCAAACGTTGCTCGAAGAACAAATGGCTCGCTTTGCCGATCAGGCAACAGAAAAGCAACAAATTGACGGCAGTTTGCCACCAAAAAGCATGAGTGGCGGGCGACATCCTCTTTCTTTGGTGCGCCGCGACATCAACAGTATCTTCGAACGCCTTGGCTTTAAAATTGCCGAAGGGCCTGAAATTGAGGACGATTTTCATAACTTCACCGCGCTCAACTTCCCCGATGAACATCCCGCGCGCGATATGCAGGATACTTTTTTCATCAGCAAATCACCCGACATCGCCCTACGCACACACACCTCGAGCGTGCAAGTGCGTGTGATGGAGCAAGGTAAATTGCCCATCCGCATCATCGCCCCCGGTAGGGTATTTCGCAATGAAGCCATCTCGGCTCGCGCGCATTGCATCTTTCACCAAATTGAAGGCCTTTACATTGACAAAGACGTGTCTTTTGCCGATCTGAAACAGACTTTGTACTTCTTCGCACAGGAATTTTTTGGCCCAGAGACAAAAATACGTTTCCGTCCATCTTATTTCCCTTTCACCGAAACCTCGGCAGAGATGGATGTTTCTTGCAATATCTGCGGCGGAAAAGGTTGCAATATTTGCAAACACAGCGGATGGGTAGAGATTTTAGGCTGTGGAATGGTTGATCCTAATGTTTTGGATGCCTGTGGTATAGACAGCAATGTTTACAGCGGTTACGCTTTTGGAATGGGCATTGAGCGTATTACCATGATGAAATATCAAATCAACGACTTGAGGCTCTTTTTTGAGAACGACTTGCGCTTTCTCAAACAGTTTGAACACCTTGTGTAACTAAGTTAAAACGATCTTTCAGCAATTGAAAGAAATAAAAATCAAAAAAAGAGGCTCTTGAGCCTCTTTTTTTATTCATACTAACTAATTGAGCGGGTTAGCTACAATTGTGCTGTTAATGGACACCTTTACCTTGAACGAAGCATCAACAGGATCGGCGGTGCCGTAGAAGTTTACCGTAAACACTTCTTTAGAGTTCAAAATATTTTGCAGATAGGTAAACTGTGCATCCATAGTGCTGTATTCAAATTTAGTCCCCACGGTGAGTGCTTGGGCCGATTCCATCCATTTGGCAGAAGTATATCCGGTTTTGTCAACACTCAAAGTGGCCGAACCAAGTTGAACCGTATTGTTAGGTGCATTGGTGATTTCAATGATCTCAAAGACAACTTTTGTAATTTTGATTTCTTTGATTTTGCTGGCATAGGTTTTGAAATCCTCGTTGGTATTGGGGTCAATATCAGCTGTTTCGGAAAATGAACCCATTTCTAAGCCCGATTTTTGAGCCGTAGGTTTCACATCTACATTCATTTCGGTGTCGAAATTGGCATCGAAAGATACATCGGCCAAATCTTTAATTTTTTCGCAACCTGCATTGCTGAAGCTGAGAAAAAGTAAGATTATTGCAAATTTCATGAGATTTTTCATAGGTATGTTTTTTAGGTTAACACATCAAAAGTAAGGAAAAACGAAAGAAAAGTATAAAAAAATGAAAATAAATTGAAAAAACCTGTTGCTTTCCCATGAAATATCCGCTTTTATAAACCCTCAAAAATGAACGACTATCGCTAAAATCATTCACTTTCTACTCAATGATCGGAATGCATGAAAGGAGCTGGAAAATTAACGGGTGGCCACAACCACAGCTTTTTTAATTCCTCTTACTTTTCCATCCAAAGCAAACACCTCGGCATACACTACATAAATTCCGGTGGGTACTTTGTTGCCGTTGTCATCAAATCCATCCCAGCTCACAGCTCCGGTTTCGGCCACAAGGTTGCTTTTAACCAAATGCCTAACCAATTGACCTGATGCACTATAGATGTATATATTCAGATTATTTCCGGCTTGTGCAAAGGAGTAGCGCAAAGTGGTTACATCATAATAGCCATCACCATCGGGCGAAAAAGTTTCCGGATCAATCAACAATTCATCTTCAACCAAGTAGTCGTTTACTTGCACCGAATTGCGAAATCCGGGTGTTGCAAATCCTACAGACTGTGCCGCTGAGTGCCAATTTTCGCTCTCCAGCGATGGGCGATCAACCGAGATACGTTCCAATGAAACACCATCAACAGTATTCAGTAAGGGATAGTGCATTTTTTCATTGTAGCTCATCAAATCCACCAAAACACCCGCATCAGATTTTAGCAACACCGTCCCTTTTTCGTTGGGATAACTTGGAAATGAAGCCATTGAAACAAAATTATCGGTTGATTCGACTGAATAAATTTCAGTTACTGCACCAATATTGGTGGTGAGTAAGGCGTAGCCCTCGGGCATCAGTAGTCGTGTGGTGGTGGTAATCACTTTGAGGGTGGTATCGGGCGGATTGGGAAAGGTTTGACGTACATCGCCCAAACGCAGGTTTTCAAGGTTGAGGATTTTGTTGGAGCGGTTATATATTTCCACAAAATCAACGCCATTGTTCAGAGGATTGAACAGCACTTCGTTGATGACAACATCGTTCTTTTCAATCGTTTCGGGCAATCCAAAAGCAATGAAAACACCATCGCCCACCGGTCTTCCCGCACAATTCATCAATGTGGGATAAATATGAAGCTCGTACAAAACCCCTTGACTGAATGCAGTCTCAAAGCTAAGTTCCACGAAAGCCGGATCGGCAATATTGGTAGCTACGCTCGATGGTTGTATATTTCCGGGTTCGAGGCGATAATTGGCGGTGTTGCCCAAGCCAAAACGATCCATTTGTTGATCGAACCAAAGCTGAACCACCTGATTTGAAACCAACTTAATGAGCGATAGTTTTGGGCCAGTGTTTGAAATGGTAAAAACGCTGTTTTGTCTTCCGGGCGTGCCGCCTGAAAGGTCGTTGGAAGCCGTCCAGTTAAAGGCACCACCACAAGGATTGGTTGGGTCAATCTGTTCGAGTGTCCATCCACCGTCGGCTTTCGCATTGTTGCGGTACCAAGTGTCAGTATAATTTACCGCGGAAATCACAAGCCCGGTGCTGTTTTTTAAGGTCAGCTTTGCTCCGCTGTTGGCCAACTGAAAGCTGCTGAAACCATAAAAGCTGCCCAAAGGCGACAAGGCAGCACGGGCATCTTCGTGGGCAAGTATCAAAAACCCATTGGGCTCAATTTGAATATTGGTCATGGGTTTTTCGGTAGTTCCGATAACAAAAACAAAGTCATTCAAATTGATCAAAGTGCCGGTGGTATTGTGTAATTCTACAAATTCCCACTCGGGCAGACCGACCACAGGAGATGGATCGGCCATCACTTCGTTAATAACAATATCGTTGCTACCGGCCTGATAATAGCTCAGTGCCTTTGTGATTGTAGGCATAATATTTCCTGAAATATCTTTTAAGTCGCTCAGGGTCAACTGATAAAGCTTTCCGTTTTCGAGTGGGTTTGCAAGATTCAAAACGGCCTGTGCAGCAGTTGTTCCTTGAATCACTTGTAATGGGCTGCCAATCCCGAGATTGATGGTATAGTTGGCTGTTTGTGTTAAGGATTGCGTTTCGATGGCTTCGTTAAAAGTAACCTCCACAGTTGAGAGGTCGGTAGCTACCACACTCAGTACTTCGGGCGGGTTGGTATCCAACACCTCGGCTCCCACAAACACATCATCGTAATACATTTTGGTGCTGTTACTTACGGTAAAAGTTCCCGAAAATCCAAAATGTCCGCCGGGAGTGAGCACGTTGTTGTTGCCACTGGCATCAAGGGTGTAAATGCCCGATCCGCTGGGATCAATAAAAATACTCCAGTCGCCGTTGGCTTTGCGAATGACCTTCACAAACAAAGCAAAAGAGGAGGCCAGCAAGGCGTTGGTACCTCGGCATACGCTCGTCATGGTGCTGCCTTGTTTCAAAAACAGCTCAATGGCATCGTTGCTTCCGGCTTCACCAAAACGCAGAACATAGCCGTTGAGGTCGCCTTCCAAACTGGCCTTGTCGCTCGAAAGAAACACCTCAGAATAATTACTCCCCGAGGGGGCAAAAGCCAGCTTGATCCAAAAACGCCATTCAGTATTGGAGCCCGAAAGGGTGTAAGGCGTGCTGAGCCATGTTTTGCCTGCCTCGGCAGCAGCAAGCTGAAGCTGCTTGGCCTCATTAACGATATACTTTTCGGTTGTGCCCGTCCAAGTGGGGTTAGAGGTAAAATCACCGTCAGTAAAGCTATCAGTGAGTTGGGCATTCACCCAAAGGGGAATAATAAACAAAAGTAAAATATAGCGCTTCATTATTTCATATTTTTGCAACCGCTTTGAAAATGTAAATGTAGAAAAAAATTGCACAAGCAACATACCTGATGAAAATTGCAATTGTTGGCGCCACGGGCTTAGTAGGGCGAATGATGTTGCGGGTTCTGGAGGAACATCCATTGCCTGTGAGTGAACTGATTCCTGTTGCATCAGAGGGTTCGATAGGCAAGGTGGTAACCTTTCACGGAAAGCAGCTGAAAGTGGTGAGTGCTGCACAAGCCATTGCCCTGAAGCCAGTTATCGCTTTGTTTTCAGCCGGTGGCCAGGCATCTCTTTCGCTTGCGCCCCTTTTTGCACAAGCCGGTATCACCGTTATTGACAACAGCTCTGCATGGCGCAAAGATCCAACGATACCGCTGATAGTGCCCGAAGTGAACGGAAACACGCTTCAAAAAACAGACAAAATTATCGCCAACCCCAACTGCTCGACCATTCAAATGGTGGCTGCTATTGCGCCATTGCATCGCCGTTATGGCATCAAGCGTTTGGTAATTTCTACCTACCAATCGGTAACAGGCAGCGGCATCAAAGGACTTCAACAGTTGGAAGCCGAGCAGCAAGGCAAAAGGCCTGAAATTGAGGCTTATCCGCATCAGATACACCTGAACCTCATTCCGCATGGAGGCGATTTCAACACGGATGGATACACCACCGAAGAAGAAAAGTTAGTGTTTGAATCGCGAAAAATATTGAGCGATCCCACAATAGCCATTACGGCTACCGTGGTCCGTGTTCCGGTGACTGGCGGACACAGCATGGCCATCAATATTGAACTCAACTCTCCATTTGAGCTTTCCGACATCCATGATCTATTGAACCATACACCCGGATTGGTGGTTCAAGATAAACCCGCTGAAAATTACTATCCAATGCCACTTTTTGCGCATAACAAGGATGAAGTGTTTGTTGGGCGTATCCGCCGCGATAGCAGTGTTGCCAACGGATTGAACTTATGGGTGGTGGCCGATAACCTGCGCAAAGGCGCTGCAACCAACGCTGTTCAAATTGCTACATGGCTTTTCAAAAACGATTATTTATAACATACCGTGAAAATTTTTCAAAACATCAATGATTTCAAGCCTGTTAAAAATGCTATTGTAACAATTGGCACTTTTGATGGCGTACATCTCGGACATCAGGCCATTTTTAAAAAAATGATTGCCGATGCCAAAGAAATTGGAGGAGAAACCGTTGTTGTCACCTTCTTCCCTCATCCACGATTGGTGCTCAATATTGACAGCAGTAACCTGCGCTTTATCAATTCCCAAGAAAAAAAACTGGAGATTCTGCAGCAAATAGGCATTGATAATGTGATTATTATTGAGTTTACCCGTGAATTTTCACGCACCAGCAGCGAAACTTTTATCAAAAACTATATCGTCGAAAAAATAAAACCTGCACGATTGGTCATTGGCTACGACCATCATTTCGGGAAAAACCGCATGGGCGATTTCAAACTGCTTTATGACCTCAGTACCAAATACAATTTCAAAGTGGAAAGGGTTGCTGCTCAGGATGTTGAAAATATTGCAGTGAGTTCAACCAAAATTAGAAAGGCTTTAGAAACCGGCGACGTGAAAAAGGCCAACCGTTTGTTGGGCTACGATTACACTGTTTGTGGCCCTGTGGTTCATGGCAACGAGCTGGGGCGAACCATTGGTTTTCCAACAGCCAACATTGCGCTCGCCGAAGTCTATAAACTTATTTCAGTGTGTGGCGTGTATGCGTGTTACATCACCCATAAAGGAAAACGCTATAAAGGCATGGGGAATATCGGTTTCCGTCCCACAGTGGCAGGAACAACTCACCTTACAGTGGAAGTGAATATTTTCGATTTTAATGATGAAATTTACGGCGATGAAATTTGTATCAGCTTTGTTGATCGCATCCGAAACGAAGAGAAATTCGATAATCTGAGCATGTTGCAGCAACAACTCGTCAAAGACCGCGAAAAGGTCATCGAAATACTACACTAAAACCGTAAAACAGTTTCCATTCTCCCGGTTACGACAAAAATTCCGCTATTTTTGTAACGTAATAAAGTTATTTCTAACAATAAATTTTACCTATGAATAAGAAATTTTGGGTAGTAGCAGCATTCATTTTTGCCACACTCACACCCTTAAGCAACAAAGCTTGCACCAACTACCTTGTTACCAAAGGTGCATCAGTGGATGGTTCAACCATGATTACCTATGCCGCCGACTCACATGTTTTATACGGCGAGCTTTACCATTGGGAAGCAGGCGAACATCCCGCAGGAACCATGATGGATGTTTACGAATGGGATACAGGAAAATATCTTGGAAAAATTAAACAAGCCTCGCGCACCTATAACGTTGTGGGCAACATGAACGAACACCAAGTTGCAATAGGCGAAACTACTTTTGGCGGTCGTCCCGAATTGGTTGATACCACCGGAATTATTGACTATGGCAGCCTCATTTATCTTACCTTGCAAAGGGCCACCACAGCTCGCGAAGCCATCCAAATAATGTCGGAACTGGTAGCCGAATATGGTTATTACAGCTCAGGCGAATCGTTTAGCATTGCCGACAAAAACGAGGTGTGGATTCTCGAAATGATTGGCAGAGGCACCCAAATGAAAACCGACAAAAAAACCAAAAAAACCTTCAATGCCAACAAAGGTGCATTATGGGTAGCTTTGCGTATCCCTGATGGCTATGTGAGCGGTCATGCCAACCAAGCCCGCATCCAGAATTTCCCTATCGCTGATGGGAAAAAATCCATCACTTCAAAGGAAATGAATAAAATTAACGACCCCTCCGTTGAGGTTATTTATTCAGAAGATGTCATCAACTTTGCCCGCGCCAAAGGCTGGTTTGTTGGCGACGACACAGAGTTTAGCTTTTCCGATACCTATGCGCCGGTTGATTTTGGAGGAGCGCGCTTTTGCGACATCCGTGTTTGGAGTATGTTTAACAAGGTGACCCCGGGTATGGACAAATATTGGGACTATGTGAAGGGCAATATCCAGCACAACGAAAAATATGACGACGGACGCCCCAACCCGAACAAATACGCTACCAACCGTATGCCACTGTGGGTGAAACCCGAAAAGAAAATTTCAGTCAATGACATGATGAACTTCATGCGCGATTACCTCGAAGGAACAGAACTCGATATGAGTAAAGATTTTGGGGCAGGGCCTCACCAAATGCCTTATCGTTGGAGGCCACTTACTTGGAAAGTTGACGGCGTAAACTACGTGAACGAGCGCGCCACAGCCACACAACAAACCGGATTTTCATTTGTAACACAATCGCGCTCATGGTTGCCCGATGCAGTGGGTGGTATCATTTGGTGGGGTGTTGACGATGCCAACGCTTGTGTTTATATGCCTTTGTACTCCAGCATCACTGTAAGCCCTCAACATATTGAAAGAGGCAACGGCGCTATGATGGAATGGTCGGAAACATCGCTGTTTTGGATCACCAATATGGTATCTAACCTCAGCTATACCCGTTATAATATGATTCAACCCGAAATAGCTAACGTGCGCGATGGACTGGAGAAAATGTTTATCGCCCGCACAACTTCTGTTGATGATGCAGCCATGAAATTGTACAAAGAAAACCCGGCTGCAGCAGTTGCTTTCCTTACCGATTACAGCACCGATCAAGTAACGCGCACCTTTAACAGCTACAAAACACTCTATCAAGAAATGTTTATGAAGTATATGGACGGAAACGTGAAAACACGCAATCCCGGCCATCAAAATCCTAATGTTAAGTTTCCCGGATACAGCGAACCTTTTTACCGTAAGGTGATTGAAGAAACAGGCGACAAGCTAAAAATGAGTGGCGAAAGTCATTAAACCACAAGATAAAAATAGTTTTTAAAAAGGTTGGCGTGAAAATTTCCCGCCAACCTTTTTTCTTTCGATAAAGAGAGGGAATATTCCTTAATTTTGAAGCGAAAGAAATGCTATTGATGATGAACCAAACAAGAAATGAAATGAAAAAAATCAGTCTTTTGTCCGTATTATTCATCGCCTCAACGCTCGTTTTCGCACAATCCGAAACAATAGCCAAACCTCCGGAAGGGCGCACGCACACAGGTTTTTTCCTCAGCATGAGTGTAGGACCTCATTTCCCTTCCATCAGCTCCGAAATTGTAGGGGTTTATGATTACAAGTTCACTGGCACAGGAGCTATTTTTGACATCAAAATTGGAGGTGCGGTAAAAGAAAACCTTATTCTCCATGCTACTTTAGTGTCGAGCAGCCTGGCCGGCCCTAAAGTTACTTCAGGTTCAAACTCCCAAAATGCTTCAAACAATTTATCGATTGGAGAAGCCATGCTTGGTGGAGGGCTGACATACTACATCATGCCTCAAAACATCTTTTTTTCAGGATCGGTCGGTTTTGGCGGTTATTCTTTGATTGATAGCGACAACAGCAACGCTTCAGTTGCCACCGACAGAGGTTTTGCCATGCAAATAAAAGCCGGTAAAGAATGGTGGGTTTCAAAAAGATGGGGATTGGGCATTGCCGTCACCTACGGAAAAACCAAGCTCACCAATACCCCCGGCGGAAGCGTTGAAGAGCTGATGGACAGCAATAATTTTGGAATTCTCTTTAACGCCACATTAAACTAACAACAAACTTTTCCCCCTTTCGATGAGAAAATACCTAAAAGCAAAAAAATGACCCCGACTTAAATCGAGGTCATTTTTGTTTTTATGTTTTTGTAAATGCCACTGTTTACAAAAATTTATCGCTTTTCTGAAGCATTGCTTTTACTTTCTCTTTTTGGAGCCGCTTCGCTTTTTTGAGGTGTTTTGACAGCCGGCTGACTAACAACCGACCTTTTTTGCTGGCTGGAACTGCTCTTAACCGCATCGTTGCTTCTGCTTGGTGCGGCTTGCGGCTTTGTTGCAGCGGGAGCATTGCGTCTTTCGGTTTCCATTCTTGGTGCAGCTTCAGTTTTTCTTGGTTAAGTAGCAGGTCTTTCCTGTCTCACTTCCCTACTTCCTGAGCTTCTTTGAACCGGACGCTCCACTGACTGTTGCGGTTTTGCTTCACGAACTGCATTATTCTGACCGGAAGGAGAAACAGATCGCGGCTGAGCGACTGGTCTTTCTTTTCGCACCTCCTTGCTTCCTGAGCTTCTCTGAACAGGTCTTTCCACCGCTTGTTGTGGACGGGCTTCTCTTACCTTTTCTTGTCCTGAGCCGGAAACCGGGCGACCCTCCGACGGTCTAACAGCGCGATCCGAAGCTTTTGAACGGTTCAATTCTTTTGTTGGATCATCTTTTCTAACAGCCCTTGTGGCCGAATTGTCTGCCGGACGGATATCCTGACTGCGTTTGGCCCGTGGTGCTCCGGGGAGGGTCGTTCCATCGGAAACCCTTCTGGCATAAAGTGTTTCACCTTCTTTTCGCGTTTCAGGACGACTGTAAGTATTGCGATAACTTCCATTGTTGATGTTCACTACAATCCCCGGGTCGTGCCGGCGATGGTGTGTATAATATACCCGTTCGTAAGCGCTACAACGTTGGTGGTGCCAACGGCGATAGTAGCTGCGATAGTGTGGATAAACATTGTAGTGATAGCCGTAATAATAATGGTAATAGTAAGGGGTCCAAGGTTGCCAATATTCCGGATAATATCCCCAAGACCATCGGCTATGCCACACAACGTAAGTAGGCGATGTGAGGTAAACTATAACAGGCCATGTAGATAGTTCATAATAGTTGGTGGTAACGTAGGTAACGTTTTCAGATGCTGAGCTATTGTAATTTCCCGAAGCACCGGTATATCCGGGGTTGGGCGTTTCTTCGTAATTGGGCTCAATAATATAATCGGGGCCATAGAGGTCTTTGTCGCCAATCAATTGAATTTCAACCGCACCGCTTCGAAGTTTTTGAACGGTAAAAACAGCCACATCTTGATAGGTTTGATTGTTGAGGGCCACCCTTAAAACGATGTTGTGCACATTATCTTCAGCAAAATCGAGGACCATAATATAATCTACACGGTTGTCGTTGTTCAGATCGAGGTTGTTCACAATTGCCTCCGGATCGTTGAGGCTTCTTTCAAAACCTTCCAGTGTTTCCGATGCTTGAAAAATGTCCATCACGGCAAATAAATTTAAGTTGTCGCCGGGCAATCCAAGGTATTCTTCGGGATAATCTTTCGCTTGAGCTTCCACCACAACGAGGGTGAGAAGGGCGAAGAGGATTGAATAAATGCGTTTTTTCATGGCTTTGGATTTTTTGAGTTTTTAAACTACCCTGTCTAAACCAAAATACGTACCAAAAATGAATTGATGTGCTATCGGTAGGCAAAACAAGAAGAACATCAAAAGCAAAAATTCGCATAGAAACCTAAAAGCAAACACTGAAACATAAAATAAAAAAACTCGCAATAGCTTATCCGGTAATGGTTTCCGTACTATTTTTGCTTTAACCGAACAAATGCCCAAAGAGCTGCCCAACCGAAACAACCGGAATAATTTGGAGTGAATATTTTTTTTGCTCAAGGCCTTTTGCATTGAATTTCGAAATAAAAATACGCTCAAAACCCAGCTTATCGGCTTCGGTAATACGTGCCTCAATGCGGTTGACGGCCCTAATCTCGCCCGAAAGCCCTACCTCGGCAGCAAAGGCTGTTTTACTGTCAATCGGCAGATCTTCACTCGACGAGAGGATGGCAGCAATCACAGCCATGTCAATGGCCGGATCGTCAACACGAAGGCCGCCGGCGATGTTCAAAAACACGTCTTTGGCGCTGAGCCTAAAGCCGGCACGTTTTTCTAAAACGGCCAACAACATATTAAGCCTCCGCAAATCGAAACCTGTGCCCGAACGCTGGGGAGTGCCGTAAGCAGCCGTGCTCACGAGTGCCTGTGTTTCAATTAGCATGGGGCGCAATCCTTCCACCATAGCCGAAATGGCGACACCGCTCACATTTTCTTCGCGTTGCGATAAAAGAATCTCACTCGGATTGGTTACCTCACGAAGGCCGGAAGCCGTCATCTCAAAAATGCCCAACTCAGAAGCAGAGCCAAAACGATTTTTCACTGCCCTAAGGATGCGAAAACCATAATGGCGATCGCCTTCAAATTGAATGACTGTATCCACCATATGTTCTAAAATCTTAGGCCCGGCAATGCTTCCATCTTTGGTGATATGACCGATCAACACCACCGGCACATGTGTCATCTTTGCCATTTTATTCATCTCCGACGCACATTCCCTGATCTGCGAAATACTTCCGGCTGTGGCCTCAACATGAGCTGTATGAAGCGTTTGAATCGAGTCAATAATTACCAAATCGGGTTTCAACTGTTCAAAATGAAGGGCAATTTGTTGGGTTTCTGTTTCGGTGAGGATGTAACAATCAGCGTTGGCGATGCCAATGCGGTCGGCACGCATTTTTATCTGCTGTTGGCTTTCCTCGCCCGAAACATACAGCACTTTCAAGCCCTGAAGTGCAAGTGCCACCTGAAGCATGAGCGTTGATTTGCCGATGCCAGGTTCGCCGCCAATCAACACCAGTGAACCCGGAACCAAGCCACCACCCAACACCCTGTTAAGTTCGCCGTTTTGCATATTGATGCGGGCTTCTTTCTCCGAAATAATATCTTTGATTGGAAGTGGAGTGGACTTGTGTTCCCAACTTTTGCTTGCCGCAGGTTTACCGGCCTTTCCAGTAGCCAAAGTTTCTTCGACGTAGGTGTTCCACTCACCGCAGGAAGGGCAATTGCCTATCCATTTGGGTGATTCGTTGCCACAACTGCGACAAAAAAAGACGGTTTTTGTTTTCATCTTCAAGGATGTTTTACATGAAAAAACAAGCGTAAGGCAAAGGTATTACCATTAAAGAATTAAACGAAATAACTTATTGTCAGCCTTTTAGACTATTTCAACAAGGTCATTTCGTCCACAAGGTGTTTAGCTCCGGCAAATTTATCAATGATAAACAACACATATCTGATGTCCACCGAAATGTTGCGACTCACTGAAGGATCGTACATTAAATCGCTCATGGTACCTTCCCAACAGCGGTCGAAATTGATGCCCACCATTTGGCCTTTTCCATTGAGAACAGGACTTCCCGAATTGCCTCCGGTGGTATGGTTGGAGGCAGCAAAGGCAACGCGCATGGTGTTTTTGGCATCTGCATAAGGACCAAAATCACCGGCGTGATAAAGTTCTTTCAAGCGGTTTTCTACCACATAATCATAAACGTTGGGGTCTTCTTTTTCCATGATGCCATCCAAGGTGGTGTAATAGTCGTAATAAACAGCATCGGCTGGATGGTAGCCGGAAACATTGCCATAGGCCACCCGCAAAGTGAAATTGGCATCGGGATAAAAGCGTTTGTCGGCCTGCATTTCCATCAATCCACGCATGTACAAACGCTGAAGACTGTCGTTAGAAGCCATGAGGTGCTTGAGCGGTTGTTGCAACTGTTGATCCATAAAATTTCTCATGCTTAGTACCACTTGATAAGCGGGATCTTTTTCGATTTTTCGACGTTTTTTAGAAGAGAAATTGTTGAGTAAATCATTGACTTTGCTCTGAGTGCCAAACAACGATTGATCGAAAAGGCGTTGCACATAAGCTTCAACATTTCCTTTGTATTTGCCAGTGATCGTTTCTAAAAAGTCGGGTCTAAAGTTCGCTGGTTGATTGGCGAGGTACATTTTCAGTAGTGCAACAGCAACTTCTTGGTCAATGGGCTGGTGATAGTCTTTAAAAAAGTCATTGGTGCTGCCTTTCAAGCGGTCAATGGTTGCCGTTATTTTCTTTTCGTCGGGACTTTCTTTTGAGGCTTCTTCCACCAAAGCCCGAAACTGCGAAGCAAAACGCACCAACTCAATGGCCATTCCGGCTTCGCTGATGTAATCATTGGAAAGTGTCAGCGGTTCCAATTGTTTGTAGTTGGCTTCAAAAGCAGGCAAAATACCGGCATAAGCAATGCTGAAAGCGGCATCGTTTTTTGCCCATCGTAAAAATTCTTTTTCTTGTTGCTGCTTTACTTCAATGCCGTTGAGGCGACGAATACCTTTGCTTTCGCCCATCATTTTTTTCCATCCATTGGCCACACCTGCATCTTTATCGGCATATTGAATGCGTATTTTTGGGTCGCTATTGGCATATTTCTTGAAAATGCCGAGACGTGTACCGCGCAAATTGACCCTTTGAGGGTTTGATAATTCAGTGGTGAGTTGCACGGCATAAGAAGGTAAGTATTGATTGGTGCGGGCCGGATAGCCGAAAACAAAAGTGAAATCGCCCTCCTCAACACCTTTGAGTGAGATGGGCAAATGGTAAGCCGGTTTGTAAGGCACGTTGTCGGGATGGTATTCAGCCGGATTTCCATCTTTATCTACATAAATTCTGAAAACAGAAAAATCACCGGTATGCCTCGGCCACATCCAGTTGTCGGTGTCACCACCAAATTTTCCAATATTGGACGGAGGTGCTCCTACCAAACGAACATCTTTAAATATCTGATTGTAAATCATATAATGCTGATTTCCGTGATAAAAAGAACGTACAACCACCTCGAGACCACTTTCTTTTTTCGCGTTTTCAACCAACAGCTTGATGTTTTCATCGGTTTTTTTCTTCCGTTCGGCCTCGGTCATATCGTTAAGAACACCCGAAAGCACATCTGCTGAAACATCTTCCATCTTCACCATCAGGGTAACGGTAAGGCCGGGATTGGGCAGCTCTTCTGATTTATTCATTGCCCAAAAACCTTTGGTGAGGTAATCGTTTTCGAGGCTACTGTGTTTTTGAATCTGACCAAAACCACAGTGATGGTTGGTGAGCAACAGCCCTTGGTCGCTGACAATTTCACCTGTGCAACCTCTTCCAAAAAGCACGATGGCATCTTTTAAACTGCTGTGGTTGATGGAGTAAATATCCTCCGCGCTAATGCGCAACCCCATTTCTTTCATTTCTTTTTCGTTCAGTTGTCCAAGCAACATGGGAATCCACATCCCCTCGCCGGCCATTGCCACGCGTGTGAGCAGAAGCATCACAACCCATACAAGTGATAATTTTCTCATAATTTAAATTTTTGGTAAAAATAAGGATTTCGCCAAAAGCGACCTAATAAAAGCATGGCTTTTGGTGACGCTTTACAGTTGTGATACCTTTTCAAATCTGTATAACGTTGCTGTTAATGGGAATTTCAACTGCCGTCTCCCAAGGCAGCATGGCGTTGATGAGTTTAAACGATTGGAACCTAAAAAGATCTTCAACCCTGACCTCTGCTTCGTGAATAATTCCTTGTTGAAGCAA
The DNA here is from genome assembly GCA_023396415.1 of Bacteroidota bacterium. Classification (GTDB taxonomy): domain Bacteria; phylum Bacteroidota; class Bacteroidia; order Bacteroidales; family F082; genus JALNZU01. The sequence goes on along the minus strand of JAEWWJ010000074.1, from coordinate 28,384 downwards.
AAAGCTACGCTGCACGCCTTCGAGTAAAGGATGAGTGGGTGTGAGCCAGCGTTTTGCGTCAAAAAAAACAATGTTACAATAGGAGGTATCAGTGATTAGTCCATTTTTAATTATCAGCACATCATCGCAATCGTTGCGTTGGTTGAAAAGTGCCTCAAGTTGCTGACGGTTGTTACTTTTATAACTGTATTCCAAATCATTGGCTACCACCAAACGTAGGCTGCTGATGTTTTTTGCGCGATAAGGCATCACCTCGGGAGCTTCAAGACTTTGCCCATAGCTTATTCTGTATTTGAAGCATCCTTTTTCGGGATGTTTAAAGTTGTTCAGAAATTCGACCAATTGAGGAACTGATTTGGTTTGATAATGCGCTCTGATGCTGCGTTCCATCCGGGCCTGATGCCATGGAAGCAAATGAAAAACCCCATCCTGAAGGCGAATGCTTTCAAAAAATGGAAACGCATCGGTTATGATTTGAGTGGTTTCTTGTTTCATTGCAGTTTTGTGTTTTCAAAAGGGAGATACACCTTTCGGAGCAATTCGTCGTACTCTTTTTCAGCAGTGCTGTGAATGGTGATGCCTCCTCCGGCCTTAAACACAAAACCGTTGTTGGTTTTTTCGATAAAACGAATCATCACGGCGCTTTCGAGTTTTTGGCCATCGTAAAAACCAAACACACCGGTGTAAAAACCCCTTTCATAGTTTTCAATCTCACGGATCAGCTCTACGGTTTTCTTTTTTGGAGCACCGGTAACCGAACCCGCCGGCAACAACAGGTTTATACTATCGCCAAGCTGAGACTGATAACCCTTAGGCAGATGTCCGCTGATGTGCGAGCTGGTTTGTAACAACTTCCCTTTGGTGGTTTCAAGCGTATCGAGATAGCGGAATTGATCCACACGAATTTTTTCGGCTACCCTATTCAAGTCGTTGCGCAACAAATCAACAATAGTGTAATGCTCGGCCAACTCTTTGGGATCGTTCAACAACAGTGTTTCGGCTTGCGGCAACGAAGCGTCTAAAGTCCCTTTCATGGGATGGGTACTGATGGTTCCGTTTTCGATCCTGACAAAAGGTTCAGGTGAAAAAACCACGAAATTATTGTTGAAACAAAGCTTATAAGGCGATTGACTCAGATGAAAAATGGCTTGCAGCGAAAGATTGGTTTGCACCGGCACAGCCATTGTAAGGTTTAAAAGGTATGAATCGCCACGGCGCAAATGCCACATCACTTGGTCGAAAGCAGCTTTGTAGGTTTTAAAATCGGGTGGAGCTATTTCGAAAAATATTTTTTCTTTGGATGGAATCCAACTGTCGGTAGCATTGCCAAACCCGTTTATTTGAAACAACACCTCCTGTTGATTCAACGCCTCCAACGGCTGTATAAAAGGTTTTTGCTGATCAAAATCTACCACAAAAAGAAAGGGTTTTCCCTCGCTTCCCCAGCAGTTCATGGTTTTGACAAAAGCTTGCATGGCTGTCATGTAGCAAAGATAAGGGTTAAGATACGCGCCAAAGATAGTGCAAGACATCGGTTGTAAAATGCTCTATCTTTGCTGCCCAATTTTTATTAGATGAAATATTTTTTATTCGCCTTTTTGTTCTTTTCCCTGCGCTTTGGCCTTCAAGCCCAAGACACCCTCACTGTGATGCAGTACAACCTACTATATTACGGAGAAATTACCGGTTTTTGCAACAACAGCAACAATAGTCTTGAGATGAAAGACCCGCATTTGCGCAACATTCTCGATTTCGTAAAACCGGATATTTTTACCGTTAACGAGATGTCGCAGAATGAAAGTATCCATCAGCACATGCTGGATGAAAACCTGAATATCAACTTTATAAACTATTACAAAAGGGCAGCATCGAGCAATACTGCCGGATCGAGCATTGTGAATATGCTGTATTACGATTCGCGCAAACTCAAACTAAAAGCTCAATTCACGGCACAAAACTATGTCCGCGATGTGGATGTTTACCAATTGTATTACAACTCCAACGACCTCGCCTTAGGCGATACAGCTTTTGTAGTGTGTGTGGTAGCGCATTTGAAAGCCGGCAGCAGCAGTGGCGATGCCGGCTCACGAAAAATTATGGCAGAAAACACCATGCGTTTTCTCGAAACACGCTTTGCACAAGAAAATGTACTCTTTATGGGCGACTTTAATTTTTATTCCGGAAACGAGGCGGCATTTCAAACCATGCTCAATTATACCAACGCCGATATGCGTTTCCTCGATCCCATAGGTCAGATTGGCGAATGGAACAACAACTCATTTTATGCCGGCATACATACCCAATCTACCAATACGGGTAGCGGCTGCAAATCGGGCGGTGGTCTCGACGATCGCTTCGACTTTATTCTCATTTCCGATGAAGTGCGTTTTGGAACAAATAAAGTGCGCTATGTGCAAGAATCGTATAAAGCGCTGGGCCAAGACGGTCAGCGCTTCAACAACACCATGATCAGTCCACCACAAAACGCTGTGGTACCGGCCAATATAGCCTCAGCCCTTTACAATTTTTCTGACCACCTGCCGGTGACCCTTCAGCTGAGAATAGAAAAAACCCTTGGTGTAGGCGAATCGAACAGCAGACCTTTTTTGGCTGAAATTTCGCCCAATCCTGTGACGTATGAAGCCAAATTAAGTTTCTATATGCCCAAATACGGTTCCCTTCAGCTGCAAATCACCGACATCAACGGACGTGTGATTCGCAATGAAAGTGTTGAACTATTTTCTGGAAAACAGTCTATCTCATTAAATACGAACGACTTACAATCAGGGGTTTACATTATCAGTTTGATAGATTCTGATCGCCGTGTAGAACATCTGCGATTGCTAAAACTTTAGATTTACCGCCAAGTTACCAGCTCACCCCTTTTGCTGTCCAACATCTCTTCAGGCACCGATGCTATAATGGTTTCGGCCAGTCGTTGGAGTAGGTTGTATTTTACGAAGTTTCGCGAAAAGCAAAGACTCACCTCACGCAAGGGTTTCGTTCCCCAAAAACGCGCGATATTTCCGGCATAACTCTCCCACAACTCGCTGGCAGTAAGCTCTGGTATAACCGTAAACCCGCCTTCGCGACGGATAATGCGCATCAGCGTTTCGAGTGAACCGCCTTCCAGATCGAAAGGGAGTTCCTGTCGGCTCGACGGACTGATGTCACATAAATTAATCACCTGACTTCGAAAACAATGCCCATCATTGAGCAACCAAATATCGGGTGAATTCAAATCAACCACTTCAATTTGTGGCTTTTGAAGCAAAGCATGGTTTTGATGGGCATAAATGAGCAGTTCTTCGTAAAAAAGAGGCTGCTCAATGATGTGGGAATCGTTGTAAGGTGTAACAAAAATACCGGCATCCAATTGGTCGGTTCTCAACTTTTCGGCAATTTGGTCGGTAATCAACTCCTCGATATGCAGATTGGCTTTGGGGTATTTGCGTTTAAAATTTCCGGCAAAAAGCGGCAATAGATATGGTCCCAACGTGGGGATGATGCCAATTTTCAAATCGCCGCTCACCTGTCCGTGATACTCTTGAACCATCTCGCTCAAACGCCCCCTTGCGGCCAAAATGACACGGGCCTGTTCAATAATTTCACTGCCAATATCAGTAGGAACAACGGGCTGCTTGGTTCGGTCGAAAATTCGAACATTCAAATCGTCTTCCAGCTTTTTTATTTGCATACTCAACGTAGGCTGGGTTACAAAACAATGTGCCGCCGCTTGCGCGAAATGCCTGTAAGTGTCAACAGCCACTATATACTCCAACTGAACAAGGGTAATCATAAGTTATTTTATCTTATAGAGATTATTGATGAGGATGTAAACATTATTGATTTGACAAATGTAAACATTATGCGTACTTTTGTACTAATTAATTAACACTTTATTAACAAATCAAATTATTAATGATTATGGAACAAGAAATGACATCTATGCCTCGCATTGGCGATATGGCACCAGATTTTAAAGCAGTTACTACTCAAGGAGAAATTCAGTTTTCGGAGTATATCAAAGACAGCTGGACAATTTTATTTTCGCATCCTGCCGACTTCACTCCTGTTTGCACCACCGAAATGTCGGGATTTGCCGTGCTCGAAGACGATTTCAAAGCCATGAACACCAAATTGATGGGTTTGAGCATTGACAGCATCCACTCACACATTGCATGGGTGCACAACGTAAAAGAAAAAATGGGAATCCTGATGAAATTTCCCATCATCGCCGACATTGACATGAAGGTGTCGAAATTATACGGCATGTTGCAACCGGGCGAAAGCGAAACTGCTGCCGTGCGCGCCGTGTTTTTCATTGATCCCAAAGGGAAAATTCGTTTGATCATGTACTATCCGCTCAATGTTGGACGTAGCATGGACGAAATCATCCGCGTTCTTCAAGCCCTTCAGGCCTCCGATCTTCACAAGGTGGCACTTCCACTCAACTGGAGACCAGGCGATATGGCCATCGTTCCACCTCCAAAAACAGTAGGAGAAATGGAAGAAAGAGTAAAATCAAATTATGAAATGGTTGATTTTTACCTCGCCAAAAAGAACATCTAAGTCACATCATTTCGGGCAAGCATAGTGTATGTTTGCCCGAATTTTTGTAATTTTACATCCAATCACAGATTATTAACATCAAACACTATAACTATGGGAAAAATGAATGCTATCGGCTTAGATAAAGACAAAGCCGAAAAACTTGCTGAAAAATTAAACGAACTATTAGCCGACTTCTCCATTTTTTACATGAACGTCAGAGGCTTTCACTGGAACATTAAAGGCGAGAAGTTTTTTGAGCTACACCTCAAATTCGAAGAAATTTACGACGACATCATCATCAAAATTGACGAGATCGCCGAACGTATCCTTACCCTCGGACACACACCATCACACGCTTACAGCACCTATAACAAGGTGTCGCAAATAAAAGAACTGAAAAATGTGACCGAAGGCCGTCAAGCCGTTGAGCACCTTTTAGATGGTTTTCAAACTTTGATTGTCCTCGAGCGCGAACTGCTCAACCTCTCAGCTGATGCCAACGACGAAGGCACCAACGCCATGATGAGCGACTATATCCGCGAACAGGAAAAAACCGTGTGGATGCTCTCCGCTTGGTTAGGATAACCCCTTATGTAAAGCATTTCCAAAAAAGACCACTCTAAACATGATGTGGTCTTTTTTTATTTCGTTCTGACAAAAAGCCTTCAGCATTGTTACATAAAAAATCATATTCCCATGAAAACACCCAATCGCCTCATCCACGAAAGCAGTCCTTACCTTTTGCAACACGCCTACAATCCTGTTCAATGGCAACCTTGGTCGCCCGAAACCTTGCAACAAGCCCGCGACGAAAACAAAATGTTGTTGGTAAGCATAGGTTACAGTGCCTGCCATTGGTGCCATGTGATGGAACATGAATCGTTTGAAGACCAAGAAGTGGCCGAAATTATGAACCTGAATTTCATTTGTATCAAAGTGGATCGCGAGGAACGGCCCGATGTGGATCATTTTTTTATGGATGCCGTTCAACTTTTGGGAGGACGCGGTGGCTGGCCGCTGAACTGTTTTGCCCTACCCAATGGAAAGCCTGTTTGGGGTGGCACTTATTTTCGAAAAAGCCAATGGAAGGAAATCCTGCTTCAAATGGCGGAGTTGTGGGAAAACCAATCAGCCGATTTGCTCGAACAAGCCGAACAACTCATCCAAGGCTTGAGCAACAATTACGAATCAGCTCATGACGATGATTTTCAGGGCGACATAGTAGTTTCGAAAATGGCTGAAAACAGCAAAAGCACTTTCGATCCCCTTCACGGCGGAACCCTTGGTGCACCTAAGTTTCCGATGCCGGCAGTTTTGCGTTTTCAGCTCATGGCCGGACTGCAACACAACGACACACGGCTTTTGAAACATGTGGAAAAGAGCCTTTTGGGCATGGCAAATGGAGGCATTTACGACCAGATTGGAGGTGGATTTGCACGTTATTCGGTGGATGAACGCTGGCATGTGCCTCATTTTGAAAAGATGTTGTATGACAATGCCCAGCTAATTGGCTTGTATGCCGCAGGTTTTCAACACTTTAAAATCACACAGTTTGAAGAGGTTGTTCGGGAAACCATAGCATTTTCATTGCGGGAACTGCTCGCGGAGGAAGGTTTGTTTTACTCCGCCTTAGATGCCGATAGCGAAGGTGTTGAAGGCAAGTTTTACGTTTGGACTGCCGATGAATTGGATCAGGCTCTTGGTTCAGAAGCCGAATTGTTTTCTAAATGGTTTGGCATGGGCAAAGAAGCCTTGTGGGAAGATAATTTGAACGTGCCGGTGCAACCTCATGATCAAATCGTGTTTTGCGAAAAGCATGATCTCACACCAAATGAATTTCAATTAAAATTAAAACAAACCAAGAAAAAACTTCTCGAAAACCGCTCTCAACGCGTTCATCCTGCATTGGATGACAAAAGGCTACTCTCCTGGAACGCCTTAATGATCAGCGGACTTATCGAAGCTTACTTCGTTTTTCAAGAAGAAGAGTGGCTCGCCACTGCACAAAAAGCCGCCCACTTCGTTCTGTCTGATATGCAACAAACTGATGGAGGCCTCTACCGATCATGGAAAGATGGAAAAGCTAAAATTCCGGCTTTCCTTGATGATTACAGCTTTTTTATGGAGGCCCTCATTCAACTTTATCAGGCCGACCACAATGAAAAACACCTCCTCAAAGCCAACGAACTCCTGCAATATACCCTCAAGCATTTCTTTGATGCGGATAAGAATCTGTTCTTCTTCACACCAACCTACAACAACGACTTGAATGTGAAGCCGATAGAAACATACGACAATGTAGTTCCTTCGTCAAATGCTGCCATCTGCATGGGGTTGGTCAAATTGGGAATTTATTTTGAAGAAGAAAACTATTTTGCCATTGCCAAAAAAATGCTGGCCCGACAGCTCAATTCAATGGAAAAATACCCCACAAGTTTTGCCTACTGGGGACAAGCTTTGCACCTTCTAAACCATCAGCCGCTATTGGTTGCAGGTGGAAATAAAGCCCAAACGGAGCTGTTGAAAATAAAAAAAACTTGGTCTAAAAACATGCTTACTGCTACGTCAAAAGGATCAAGTTCCATTCCTGCCGTTGCATCCAAACCTTTAAACCAAGACCTTCAATTGTGGTTTTGCGACATCAATGGTTGTCGAACTCCTGTTGCCGGCTCGACCCAACTGACCGAACTGCTAAAGTACGAAGCAGCAAAATAGTGTATTTTTGCCAAAAATCTGCCCCTTATGGACAATGGCTTATCTGTATTCGTGAAGAAACTACCATTGATCACACTTCCTGTACTTAACATACAAGAGATTAGTGATCAGGTATTTGTGTTGGGTTTTGAACGAACCAAAGATTTTCTTCCCGGTCAAGTTGTTGCCCTCACCCTCGACCAGCAGGTTGCGCCGCGGCTATACAGCCTTTGCAGTGCTCCCGATGACACCAACAACAGCATTCTTTTCAACGTAAAAGCCGACGGGCTGCTCAGTCCACGCTTGGCACAACTCAAAATCGGTGATAACATACAGGTTTCAGCACCTTTTGGGTCATTTCTTGGCGACGAAAAACCTGCATGGTGGATTGCCGCCGGAACTGGTGTTGCCCCCTACCGATCTATGATGCGCGCCGGAATGTCGGCCAACAAATGGCTTATCCACGGAGGACGAACCGCGGCAAGCTTTTACTTTCAGAATGAATTTCTCGAATCAATGGGCGAGCGCTATGTACGTTGTTGCAGCCAAGAAAAAGGCGAAGGGTTGCACGAAGGCCGCCTCACGCAATGGTTACGCGATGCCACTGAAATTCCCGCTCATCAAATGTTTTACTTGTGTGGAAGTGCCGAAATGGTAGTAGAAGTGCGCGATATTTTAATTAGTAAAGGCGTCGAAATAGAAAACATCATGTCGGAAATCTATTTTTAACCTTCGCAAAATAAATTTAAAAACGATTGGCCAAAACATCCAACATCTTACAAATGAATAAAATACCTCTCTTTGGCAAAACTCCTGATGAACTTAAGGCCATCACCGGCGATTTGGGTTTACCTTCATTTACCTCCAAACAATTGGCCGAGTGGTTGTACAAAAAACACGCCCGATCCTTTGATGCCATGACCAACCTTTCCAAAGAAACGCGAAGGCTATTGGACGAAAAATTTATGGTCGGCCTAACCGATGCTTCTAATGTTCAAACCTCTGCCGATGGCACCAAAAAATACCTTTTTCCTACCTCCGACAAACGTTTTATAGAAGCAGCATACATTCCCGACGACGATCGTGCCACCCTTTGCGTTTCGTCGCAAGTAGGCTGCAAAATGGGTTGTTTGTTTTGCATGACCGGCAAACAAGGCTTTCAGTCGCAGCTCACCGCCGGCGAAATCGTGAACCAAATCAGTAGCTTACCCGAGCGCGAGCAACTCACCAACATCGTGTATATGGGCATGGGTGAGCCTTTCGACAACCTCGAAAGCGTGATGCGCAGCCTCGAAATTCTTACCTCCGACTGGGGTTATGCCATGAGCCCGCGCCGCATCACCGTTTCAACCATCGGGATCATACCGGCGATGAAACATTTTCTCGAACATTCTGAATGTCATCTCGCCATTAGTATGCACACGCCTTTTCACGAAGAGCGTAAAAAGCTCATGCCCATCGAAAATGTGTACCCTATTGCCCAGGTAATAGAGGTGCTGCGGTCGTTTGATATTGGCAAGCAACGACGTATTTCGTTTGAATACATCATGTTCAAAGGAATTAATGACGGAACTCGACAGGTAAAAGAAATTGCCAAACTGCTGGCAGGAATGCGTTGTCGTATCAACCTCATTCGCTTTCATCCCATTCCCGATACACCGCTCATAAGCTCCGACGAAACAACCATACAGCAATTTCGTGAGGCACTGCTAAAAAAAGACATACGCACCACGGTTAGGGCCTCACGCGGTCAAGATATTTTTGCTGCCTGCGGACTGCTTTCCACCAAAGAATTGGTGAAAATGCAATCTCCCGATTTTTAATCGCTCCAAAGCCCTCACTATCATCTGTTTTTGACCGGTAAAAAAAATACAAAATTTTATTAGGATAAATTTGCCCGATATAAAAATCTTTTATATTTGCAGTATTGAAGTGCTTAAATTCATGTATTTATACACCATTTTAGTGCCTCAAAATCAATTTATTGTTGAATTATTCGAGAAAATAGGGTATTAATATCTTATTCAGTTTTAACCAAAAACCAACACTTTATGCTATCGAAATCGCAAGCAAGAACGTTTTTCCTGGGAGGCACGGTGGTTACTTTTGCCATTTTCCTTGGATTATCGTGGAACTCAATGAGCAATGATGTTCCGAAACAAACCAATCCACAAAACCTGACAGAGCAGGTGGTGCGTGGAAAACAACTCTGGGAGGAAAACAATTGCATGGGTTGCCACACCATTTTTGGTGAAGGTGCCTATTATGCCCCCGAACTTACCAAAGTGTTCGAGCGCCGTGGCGAAGGCTATATCAAAGCCGCACTGATGTCGAAAGTGCCTTGGGCGCCTCGTGGACGCAAAATGGTGGCCTATGGCTTTAGTGATGCCGAAGCAACAGACCTGGTGGAATTTTTCAAGTGGATCGGCGAAGTTGACTTGAATGGCTTTCCCCCAAAACCGGATGTAAAACGATAAAAAAACCAAAAAATTTAAAAGAACATGAAATATAAATCACAAAAAGTGGCCTATTGGTTTTTTACAGCTGCCTTGTTGCTGTTGAGCCTTCAAATAGTTTATGGCTTTATTATGGGTTTTGCACACATGGGATACGATGGTTTACACACCCTGATTCCATTTAACACAGCACGCGCCGTTCATACCAACCTTTTGGTCGTTTGGTTGCTTCTCGGTTTTATGGGTGCAGCTTATTACATCATTCCCGAAGAGTCACAACAAGAATTGGTGAGTGTTAAACTTGCTTATATTCAGTTAATTTCATTCTTGGCCGTTGGAGTAGTAGCCATTGTTGGTTATCACCTCAACTACTGGGAAGGAAGAAAATTTCTGGAAATCCCACGTCCGCTCGATTGGTTGGTAGTTATCAATGTACTCACCTTCTTGGGTATTATTCTGGCAACATTATACAAAGGCAAAAAGCGCACCACCACCTCGCTGGTGTTGACAATGGGACTTGTTTTTGCCGCACTGCTATATTTGCCCGGTATGGTTTGGTTTGATAACCAAACCATGGATTCGTTTTTCCGTTGGTGGGTAGTTCATCTTTGGGTTGAAGGTGTTTGGGAACTAATCATGGGGGGTATTCTTGCTTTCCTTCTCATCAAACTCACAGGTGTTGACCGCGAGGTGATTGAAAAATGGCTTTACGTCATCGTTGGACTAACCTTCCTTTCGGGAATTCTGGGTACAGGCCACCATTATTATTACATTGGTGTAGGTAAAATTTGGTTGATTGTAGGAGGTGTTTTCTCTATGCTCGAGCCTTTGGCTTTCTTGGCGATGGCTTTGTTTGCCGTGGGAATGTATCGCAAAGGCGAGAAAAAACACCCCAACAAATTGGCCCTTTACTGGACCCTCGGAACTGCCATTACGTCTTTTGTTGGCGCAGGATTGTTGGGAATGGCGCACACGCTGCCACAGGTAAACCTATACACACACGGCACTTTGGTTACTGCCATGCACGGCCACCTTGCCTTTTGGGGTGCCTACGGGATGATCGTTTTTTCGTTCATCAGCTTTGCAATGCCCAACCTCACCGGTCGCAAAATGTACGACACAGCACTCGGTCAACTGGCTTTCTGGCTGTCGAACATCGGCATGTTGGGAATGACCATCGCCTTTGGTGTGGCTGGAGTTGCACAGGTGTATCTCGAACGTAAATTCGGACTTGAATTTGGCGCCGTTCAGCAAGAAATTGAAGTACACTTCTTTGTACTGATCTGCACTGCAACCATGTTTGCCACCGGCATCACCTTATATATTGTTGAATTTTTCAAATACGGAAAACCCAGCGATGAAGCCTTAGGTTTTGAAGACAAATTTGAACCTGTAACTAGAAATAACTAAGGTTTAAAAGAAGACTGTCCGAAGCATCTCGATCATAGAGATTGAGTTGAATTGGACAGTCTTTTTTTTATAATAAACATTCGCACAACATTATACAGTAGCTTTATTTGGTAATGAACACTAAAAAAGAACCCTTTTACATCCCCACAGGACACGAAATTGAAGTTTTTGAACACGCCTTTCTCAACAAGCTTCCAGTAGTTTTGAAAGGCCCCACGGGAACCGGTAAAACCCGTTTTGTTGAATACATGGCCTACAAGCTAAAAAAAGACCACATTACCATCAGTTGCCACGAAGAAACCTCGGCCACCGATCTTATTGGCCGATTTATCATCAAAGGATCAGAAACCGTTTGGCTCGATGGCCCTTTAACAACAGCTTTGCGCCAGGGCGCCATCATTTACCTTGATGAAGTTGCCGAGGCCCGTCCCGATGTGATTGTGGCCATCCATTCACTCACCGATTTTAGGCGAAGTCTCTATATTGATAAGTTGACCGAACATGTTGAAGCCCACGAAGATTTTATGCTCGTTGCCTCATACAATCCCGGCTACCAGCGCGGTTTCAAAGAGCTGAAACCCTCAACAAAACAGCGTTTTGTGGCTTTGCCCTTTGCCTATCCCACCAAAGAAATCGAAGTTCAGATTCTTACCAACGAATCGGGCGTGAGCGAGGATATTGCCGAAAAGTTGGTAAAAATTGGACATAAAATCAGAAACCTGAACGAAGTAGGTTTGGCCGAAACGGTCTCAACACGCTTGTTGGTAGATGCGGCAAAACTTATCCATACCGGATTACCCAAACGTTTGTCGGTTAAAGTAGCTGTAATTGAGCCACTTACTGATGATGAACAAGTGGTTTCGGCCCTCACCGATTTGTGCAACCTGATGATCTGAAAAATGTGATGATTTGAAAAATTTGAAATCAGTGTCTTTTTCACCACCATCCCTTTAAACAAAACAAAATGTCATTTGACGAGTACATCTTCAGTAAGTTTATCAAGTTTTTCGATAAAAAGAAAGACGATCCTGCATTGCAGGAACGCAAGGTGTCGCTCGGCGAGATAAAACCCAAATTAACGGTATTGGCGCGTGCCTTAACAGGAGAAGCAATTGAACTTTATCCGGCAGAACGTGAAGGAGGATACAAAGGGACACGCTTTTTTTTGCCCGAAACATTTGCTTTGTATCCCTCTCAACAAGAGAATCTTAGCTTTTATGTTTTCAGGATTTTATACCTTTCCGTTCAAAAGAGTTTACAATTCAACTGGCCTTCGGGAGGTGAATACTCCTTGAATGAGTCGCAGCAAAAAGCCTTCGATACTTCCAACCTGGTGCTTGAAGCCATGCAAAAAGACTTTCCTTCGGCCCTTGAGATGCACCGGTTATTACATGAAAATATTTTGCCGGCAGCCAAGGAAAATCAACCCGATTGGAGCTGGCTTTATGGGAAATGGTTTGTGGAAGATGGAAACGATGATACGCCAAAACCTTTAGACACCAACAAAACACAGCCCAACAGCAATCCCAAGCCACTCACCACAGCAAAAGCCAAGGCTGTGGAAGAGATGAAACTTATACAGGTGGACAAAAAAAGTCAAGAAGACTATGTGATGACCCATAACTTTGAAAAGGTGGAAACAGCCGAAGAGTATGACGGGGTTTGGCGTGATTTTGATGGTTCCGACCAAATGGACGATCACAATGAGGCTTTGGATGAACTCAACATGAAGTTTACAGTGCGTGCCGACGACCAAGCCCATTCGGTGTATCAAGCTGATTTTGCCGAAAACACCACCATTGCCGAAAGCCGCAGCCGCGATGATGCTTCTTATCACATTGATTATGACGAATGGGATTACCGAAAAGGAGCTTATAAGCCCAATTATTGTAAGGTTTTTCCCGTTTTTCCATCGCTGATGGATGTAGATTATTACCTACGCGTGATAGCTGAAAACAAAACAGCTTTAGAATCTTTACGCAAATCGTTGGCCCACGTCAACAACAAAAGAAAACAGATTCGCTATCAAACGCAAGGTGAAGACTTTGATATTGATCGTGTTACCGATATGTTTGTGGATTTACACCTGAAGCAAACGCCTACCGAAAAAATTTATTTCGCCTCACGCAAAGCCGAAAAAGACATCTCCATTCTGTTGCTTTTGGACAGCTCTTTGTCAACCGATAGTTACGCTGCCGGCAACCGCGTGATTGATGTCGAAAAGCAAGTGAGCATTCTCTTTGGCGAGATCCTCAATGAATATGGCATTGATTTTTCAATCTGTTCATTTTGGTCGCACACCCGCAACCACTCCACTTTTTTAACCCTTAAAGCTTTCGATGAGAGTTGGAAATCAGGACGTTATCGCGTTGGCGCAATTGAACCCCATGGCTACACCCGCATTGGAGCCTCCATTCGACATGCAGGTGCCATGCTCGAAAAGCAACCATCAGCCAACAAGTGGATTATCCTCATCTCCGATGGAAAACCCAATGATTATGATACTTACGAAGGTAAATATGGTGTCAAAGATGTGAAACAATCACTTAGGGAGTTACATGCCCGCAACATCAACACCTTTGCGTTGGCCGTGGAGGCACAAGCCCGTTACTATCTGCCACAAATGTTCGGACAAAACCACTATCAAATATTAACCAACACCAATGAGCTGCTTGCGGCCTTGGTGAAACTATTTACCAAAATAAAACAAATGTAAACGCAATGAGTTCAAATACTGTTAATTACAAGAATTTCTTTTATCCTCCGGGGGGCATCCTGCTTTGGATCATTATTTTGGTGGAGATCATCACTTTTGGATTGGCCTTGGTGGCTTTGGCATATAACAACAATTTGGAACCTGAGCTATTCGCCTCTTCGCGTGACATGCTCAACACGCATTTGGCCACTTTTAACACCATATTGCTCTTGGTGAGCGGCTACTTTATGGCTGATGCCGTACATGGCTTCAAGCACCAAAACCTGAAAAAAGCAAAACTGGGTTTCAGCATGGCCATGTTGGGAGGTTTGTTGTTTGTAGGTATTAAATCAGTGGAATATTATGGAAAATTTTCGATGGGTATTAGCCTCACTACCAACACTTTTTTCACTTACTACTGGCTGCTTACAGGTTTTCATTTGGTGCATGTGCTCATTGGCCTCGTCATTCTTTTTGTGCTCAGTCGCGATTTAAAAAAGAAGCCCGAAACCTTAAAACTCGAAGACGTGGAAGCCGGAGCTGCTTTTTGGCATTTGTGCGACTTGATATGGCTACTACTTTTTCCGGTGTTGTACCTTTTGTAAAGAACGAAGACAATGAAAAATAACCTTTTTTATATCCTTTTAATCCTTGTTTTGCTCACGATTGCCACAGCTTTGGTTTTCAACTATAGCTTCGAAACAAAAATCACAGCAGTAGCTATGCTTTTGTTGTTGGCGGCAGCAAAATTTTTGTTGGTGGCCTTCCGCTTTATGGAACTAAACAAAGCCCACGGTTTTTGGAAGGCCGCCATGATAGTGTTGGTTGCGCTTATCGTAAGTGGGGTGCTTGTGGCCATTTAGTTTTCAAATGCACCAAAGTGCGATGAATATGCGTTTTATTTGTTCCGAATGGGTACTTTTGCTATCCCTTTTAGTGTTTAAACCAAACTAAAACGATAAAAGTAAATGGAACTCAATCTACCCCACCGCAAAGGCTTTGCTAGCGACAATTGGTCGGGCGTTTCGCCCGAAGTGATGCTTGCTTTGCAACAAATAAACTTTGGCCATCATCCTTCATATGGCGAGGACGATCCTTTGATGGAGCTGGCACAGCAGAAATTCAGATCCATTTTCGGACAAAATAGCACTACCTTTTTTGTCTATAACGGAACCGGAGCCAATGTTTTGGCTGTTCAGCAGCTGTTGCGTTCGTGGCAAGCCGTGGTGGCGCCACATTCGGCCCATTTGAATGAAGACGAAGGCGGTGCTCCCGAAAAATTTACGGGCGGCAAAATCCTTTCTGCCGACTGCGTGGATGGGAAACTTCATCCCGATCAAGTTATGCCTTTTTTAAAAAGCATTGGTTTTCAGCATCATGTGCAGCCCAAGCTGATCAGTATTTCGCAAGCCACCGAAATGGGAAGTCTTTACACCTTGAGTGAGATGAAAGCTTTAGCTGATTTTGCCCATGCCAACAATATGTATTTGCATGTGGATGGCGCCCGCATAGCCAATGCTGCTGTGGCACTTGACTGTAGCTTCAACGAAATGATTGTTGAAACCGGCGTGGATATGCTTTCTTTTGGAGGTACAAAAAACGGTTTAATGTTTGGCGAAGCTGTTGTTTTTCTCGATCAGAAACTCGCCGCAGGTTTTGAATACAGCCGGAAACAAGGCATGCAGCTGGCCAGTAAAATGAGGTTTATCATCGTTCAGTTTTTGGCTTACCTCGAAAATGACCTTTGGAAACGCAATGCCACCAACGCCAACGCCATGGCACAACTTTTGGCCAAAGAAATTGCTCAGGTTGAAGGTTTTAAGTTGAACCGCGACGTTGAAGCCAATGGGGTTTTTGCCATTGTTCCAAAAAATCTTATTGAGCCTCTTCAAGAAGCTTATTTCTTTCATGTTTGGAACGAAAATGCAAACGAAGTTAGGCTGATGTGCTCCTTCGACACTACTGTTGACGACGTAAACGGCTTTGTTGCAACGGCCCGACGTTTGGTGAATGGGTTAAAATAGCCTCATTCCTCGAAGATAAAAAGCGATGAATAATTGCGAGAACGCTTATAAAGCCAGCATATTTTTTACCACGATATCACCGTTCTGCAAATCCTCTGCAAGTTGAAAAATGGTTTTTTCTTCTAATAAAGTTTGGAAACCCGCCCTAATCTTGCTGTATTCATAATGTATCGGGCAGGGATGTTCGCCTGAGCATTTTGCCAAGCCTAAGCCACAGTCATTTAAAATATGAACACCATCAATGGCCTTCACGATGTCTACAAGGGCTACATGACGCTGATCATCCGTTAGATAGAAACCACCACTTGGCCCTTTTATTGACGACACAAGTCCTTGACGGCTAAGCGTTTGCATTATTTTAGCAGTAAATGCAAGTGGCGAATCCACCTGTTTGGCGATGTCTTTGATATTTACACGTGACAAACCACTTTGGCGTGAAGCCAGATAGATGAAAGCCCTTATGGCATATTTACAAGCGTTTGATAGCATAATAGATTTAGAATGAGACTGCAAAAATAGGATAAAAAAAATCTTATTTGGGAGAAGAACAACCTATTGATGATTCTTAAAAAAAATCTGAATCCATAAAAGGTGATGTGGTTGGTGTTTTGATAAAAAAATAAATGAACTTCAAAACACAATTATTTGATTGACTATTCTTTATGATTCCAATATTAGAAATAAAGTTTTCTGTCAAGGAGTTTTGTCATGCAGCCACGGTAATAATTTTTTTCGATTCAATTCTTTTATTTTATAACTTGCCCCCTTATTCACCAACACCAAAATAAAAATGGGATTCGTATCTGAATTTAAAACTTTCGCCATGCGCGGCAACGTGGTTGATATGGCAGTGGGTATCATCATTGGAGGTGCCTTTGGAAAAATTATCACCTCACTTGTCAACGACGTCATCATGCCGCCCCTCGGCTTGTTGATAGGTGGCGTTGATTTTAGCGACATGAAAATGGTCATGAAGCAAGCGGTCATGGAAGGTGAAAATATCATTACGCCGGTTGTAACCCTCAACTATGGCATGTTTATCAACACCGTGATTGACTTTTTGATTATTGCCTTTGCGATTTTTATGGTCATTAAAGGCATGAACAACCTCAAAAGAAAAGAAGCGGCTAAACCTGTTTCAGTTCCTGCTCCACCGCCTCCAACGGCTGAGGAAAAGCTTTTGGCAGAAATCAGAGACCTGCTTAAAAAGCAATAGTTCAATCTTTTACAAATTAACGAAAGACAATGAAAGTGTTTTGGTGCTTGCCAAAAGCACCGGAACACTTTTGTGCTTTCACACGATTTGCACCTCGAAAAATTTACCCCTAATGACTGAAAAAACTGCTTTTTCGATTACAATGGCTGTTCGCGATTACGAATGTGATATGCAAGGCATTGTGAACAACGCCAATTATCAGCACTATCTCGAACATGCCCGCCACGAATTTCTTAAAACTGTTGGCCTTGATTTTGCCCTTTTAACCCAAAAAGGAATCATCCTTGTGGTGAAACGCATCGAAATGGATTATTTGTTTCCGCTGCACAGTGGCGACCACTTCACGGTGAGCTGTGAACCCATCAGAATTTCGCCACTGAGGTTTGGCTTTAAACAACTCATTCGCCGTCATAGCGATCAAAAACCCATCGTAGATGCTTTTGTAACAGGCACTTCCATCAACAGCAAAGGCCGGCCCTTTTTGCCTCCCGAAATAGAAGTGATTTTCTAATTTCCCTCCTTTTTTATTCTTGTTTCTTTCTTGCTTAACATGCAAACTAAGTGATTGATCGTAGCAAAATACGCTGTATCACTGATGTTTATGCCTTGTCTTAGCAACTAATTTTGGTGGTGTAATTGCTTTACCCTTTTTTAACATCAGTACCAAAAAAAATTGATCGCAGAGCTTTCATGCAGTCCCGATGTGTATGGGGATAAAGCAAATACCTGGATGGAACTCTGTGATTTTTTAAAACTTGTGCTCATGAAAACTCCACATCACCTGCTTCAACTTACCATCATCATGGCCATTTTTGGATGGGTTGCAACGTCAGAATTTGCATTCGGACAAGCTTCAATCACCGACTTTGAGCGTGTACGCGCTTTGGGGAATGAGGTGTTTTTTACCGGGATTGATCTTTCGCCAGATGGTAAAACCTTGGCTGTAAGCACGAAAAAACCACTCCAAATTGTCAAGTTGGATGCTGAGACAAAACAAGTTATCGGCACAATTGATGCCGGAAGCGCTTTTACTGGTTCAAAGGTACAGTTTTCATCTAACGGAAAATACCTTTTGGTGAAGCAAATGAATTTGTATGATTTTGCTGAAAACAAAAAACGAAAACTCGACTTTGAAATTCTGGATGCTCAAAGCGGTCAGCGCATTCATTTTTTTGAAAAAGTGCAGGATGTGACCATCAGTGCCAATGAGCAGCAAGCCATCAGCCTCGAAGGCGATGAAGTTGTTTTTTGGCAGCTGCCCGATGGTTCAAAAATCAGATCATTCAAAGTTGAACATAGCAACGATGCCATTGCCATGAGCCCAGACGGAAATCAAATAGCTATTGCGCAAACTGTCAACAAGGAAGATATCAAAGGTGACAGCAGATTTCGCAAGCAAAAAAAAGCTGCCAAACTTACCGTCAAATACAAGCAGCAGTTGAGTATTTACAACAGTGAAACCGGTAAAAAAATAGCTACTATCAATGAGTTTTATGATATCATCCACGCCTTGAGGTATTCTGCAGGAGGAGAGGTGTTGCTGGTGTTTCAAAAGCCTCATCTGAAAGTACAAACGGGTTTTCAATCACGGAGCTACATTAACCTTATTGATGTGGAAACAAACGCACCGATGCGTAAGGCCTTCACCACCCAATCTGCCGGGTTTTCGGAATTGCGTTTCAGCAGCGATGGCAGCCTTGCAGCCACCAACTCCCGAGGCACCCGCTTCGAGGAAATTCATTTGTATGATGTTGCAAGTGGCACCTTGCTTCAACGGTTTGAAATGGGACATCGTCTTTTTGAGAAAGACACCCAAGGCGAAAAATTGATCAAAGACTCACGTCCCTCTTTTGTTTTCTTGCCCGGCAACAAAGCACTTCTCATTGTGATGGGCAACCAAATGATACAATGGAATTTTGAAACTAATTAAAATACAGTGCTTTATGAAGTGTTACTTACTCTTTATTTTACTTTTGTCGTCAGGTTTTGCGTTACAGGCACAGTCGCAACGTGTGCTTCTCGAATCAAAAGATGAGATCGTTGCCCAAGCCACCAAAGAGCTTGACAGCGCCATGCTGGCACCCAAAGGTGAACTTTACCTGTTCGGCCAAAAGCAGAAATTATCCGGTGAATATACCTTGCAGTTGACCATTCGTGAAAAAGGTCAGGTGGTTTCGGTGTTCGTTGTGGACAAAAAAGACGGCAACATCCCCTCTCAAAACAGCCTCAAAGATCGTATCCTCAACTTCCGGTTTAGCTTTAAAATGCCGAAGAAAAAGGACTACAAGTTTACCTATACCTTTAAATTTTAAAAAACTGCAACATGAAAAAAACATTTGTTTTACTTTTGACACTTCTGTCCTTTGGCATGCTCAAGGCACAGGAAGACATGCCGATCGTTTGGGAATCGCGGCTGGATCACACAATTTTATATGCCGGAACAGGTAGCGAAGGTGAAACCAGCTATGCAGCCTCCGACAAGGAAATGACCCTTTTTGACAATGCCACCGGCAAGATCATTTGGAGCAAGTCCTTCAAAGAAATAACTCCAAAACTGCGCAAAATTGACGAGCTCATTCCGTTTTGGGCCTCTAAAACAATTTTCATTTTCGAACGTAAGTTGGGGAAAGATCAAATTGCATGCGTGGATCTTGCAACGGGAGAAGCTCTTTGGACAACCGACAAATACCAAGACCTAGACGAAAGCTCTATCACCTATATTAAAGAGGATGATTGCTTTGCAGTAAGTCTCAAAAAAAGCTTGGTGTACATCAGGGCAAGAACGGGCGAAGAGCTTTGGTCAACAGAAAAATTCAAAGGCGTTGTTGGGCAATACGTTTACGACAGGCCTTCGCATACCATGACGATGGTGAACTTTATTCCGGGTACCCTCGAAGCGCTTTTCAGCGGATTTAAAAACCAAATCATGCGTATGAACTTGGCTACCGGCGAAATAGTTTGGGAGAACACCTATATTGGAAGAGCAGAAAGAAAAGTCATCTCAAAAGAGTTCCTCTATGAGCTTGATGTGGTTGATAACAAAGTTTTTCTGCGATTGAACGGGATGCAAGTGTACGATTATGCTACCGGAGCACAGCTTTGGTCGGCTGCTTTTGATTTCTCACCGGATAAATTGGTTGGCAAACCTGTTGGGACAAAACAGTTTGGCGTATATGGCGCAGTAGCCGACCCCGTGATTGAGGGTGACGATATTTATGTTCTCGATATGGTCAACAAAAAAAATCAGTATGTAAAAAAATACGATCTCAACACAGGCAAGCTGCTTTGGACCTCGCGCGAAATAAAAGACGCCCGTGCAATCCCGGGTATGAAAGTGATCCACGGTAAAGTGATTCTTCAAATTGGGGGCGTTGTCGAAGTGCAATACCACCGCACTTATCGCAGTGGCGAAGAAACAATTTCGGAAACAGCTATCGTTTTTGAAAACGTGAAACCCAATGGCATTCAAGCTTTTAATTGCAGTGATGGAACTTTAGCTTGGGAGTCGGAACGATTTAAAAAAGGAATCACAAACTCTATTTCCTTCGGCAACAACTATATCGTGTGCAGCGGAAAAGAACTTTACAGTCTCGATGTGGCCAGCGGAAAAGAAAACTTCAGCTCGCCTGTGTCTAAAGGCGGCGTGGGCCTTGCTCAGCTTATCCTTCCTTATAAAGACAATGTGATCGTTGTGGTGGGCGAAAAAGGAATATCCACCTTTGATGTGGATAAGGGCGACCTCATCCATTCGGGCAAATACCGCAAATCAACCTTGGAAGATTATAAAGGCGATATTTTGGTGATGAAAACCGACAAAGCTGACATAGGCACCTTCGACCTGAACACCTGTAATTATAAAGATTTCAAGGCACGAAAAGGTTCTATCACTACCCTCTCCAACGAAGGTGATTTCGTTTATGTGTATGAAAAACGCACAGTTACGAAACTGCGCACCCAATAACACTTTCAACAACTTTGAAAACCTATGCCCAACAGAATAATAACTGTTGGGCATTTCAGTTTTTTATCCCACCTCAACCTAAATAATAGGATAATATTCTTACTTTCGTGCATGGAAGTGAATAAGAAATTGCTTAAAAAGTGAATCACTATCAAATATGACAGCTTTTATAATCAAATTTGAAAAATCAACGTCATGAAAAAATTGCATCTATTGTTGTTGCTGATGGTCATCGGCATGGGTGGGATGTATGCCCAAAACGAAGAAAATTTTATTTCCTGCGAAGTGGATGGCAAAGAATATAAAGCCGAAGCCAGAAGGTTGAGAATTGGTGGCTTTGGCTTTGACTACCTCACTCTGGCAGCCTTTAAGGTGAGCCCCGATGTGCAGGTTTGGATAAGAATCTTCCATTTCAAAGATGAGCTTAAACCCGGCACTTACAAAATCGTTTCGGAGGAGGAACTTATGAATGCCTCCAAAAAGAAAAAATACGATGACTATACCGTGTGGGTGCTGGTTGACTATACCGAAGAAACCAAAAAGCTTGGCTATGGCTATCACGACGGCGAGTCAATGACCGGCAGCCTGACCGTTGAAGAGGTCAGCAGCACCTCCATCAAAGGAACTTTCGAGGCCAACCTCAAAGGTGTTTATTACAAAAAACGCAACCTTGCAGCCGTTACCGGATCGGGGATCAGGGGCAACATAGAACAAAAGATGCTTACCAAAGCTGGTGCCGGAATCCTTGTCAATGGCGGCCCGCATGAGCATGACAACACCAAAAAGCTCAAGGAAACAGATTCAATTGTTTTGACAAACGGCAGCTTTTTTGTGGATTGGAGCAAGCCCGAAAAAACCACAGACGAAGAATAGCTTGGACTGCTTTTTCGGTATTAGTTGATTACGGTATTTTATCTGCACTTTGCAGAGGTTGATGAAACCATTACAATTCCAAATTTTAGGCCTAATTTTCAGAATACGATCGAAAGATTAGGCCTAACTGTTATAAAAATGATGTGGATTTTTGCCGGAATGGGAAGTGCTTTGAAAAGATAAAAATCAATAAATTACTTTCTCAATCCTCGAATTGAAGGAATTCGGTTAATTTCCGTCAGTATAATCAAGGAATTAGTATAAATACCTTCAATAGGCTTAAATAATCCAATCGAGGTAATTCTCCGGATGAATCACCTGAAAACTGCTTTCCGGGTATGCTTTTGTCCATGCCGTGGGAACACGTACGGTTTTGGCGGGATTCCATTTTATTTCATAAGCCGATAATCTTCCTCCTGATTCTTCTATCCAGTCAATTTCCTGTTGCTCATACGTCCTCCAGAAATAATTATTTGCTTGGATATTGGTATAATGCTGGAATTTAACCCTTTCCGTAAGCACGTAATTTTCCCATAATTCACCTGCATCATTTCTGATGGAGAGCGGATGATAATTTCTGATCAGCGCATTACGGATGCCATTATCATAAAAATACCAACGATTGGTTTTGGTGATTTCACTCCTGAGGTTGCGGTTGAAACCCGACAATTTATAGACCACAAAAACCTTGGATAAAAGATCAAGATATTTTTCAACGGTATTTCGGCTCAAGGCAAGCTGTCGGCCCAACTCTTCCAGCGAAACTTCCTTTCCAATCTGAAAAGCAATCAAACGCAACAGGTGGAGCATTTTAGTAGCATTTCGTATTCCGTCAAATTCGAGGATGTCCTTCAATAAGTAGGCATCTACCATCTCGTTCAGGTAATCGGCCTTTTCTTGGTTTGAGGGCAAATGAACCAATTCAGGATAGCAACCATAAATCAGCCTTTCCTCCAATTTTGCCATTGTTTGCACGCTATTTTCAATGGCAGAATACTCCATTTGGGCCAAAGGATACATTTTGAAGGTGTATTTTCGGCCTGTCAGCGGCTCGCCCAGTTTGTTCGATAAATCAAAGACTGAAGATCCGGTTGCAATCACTTTTAACCCTTCGATGGTGTCAACCATAAACTTCAAAATTTGGCCGACATCTTCCAGCTTTTGAGCTTCATCAAGGATGAGCAACTTTTTATCGCCAAGCAAACGCTTGTAGTTTTCATCGGTACGTTGCGACAACAATGCCTGAACGGCCATATCTTCACCATTGAAAAACAAAAAGGGTTCATGAATAGAATGTTCTATCAAATGATTGAGCAGCAATGTTTTGCCAACGCGACGGGCACCGAGCAATACAATTACTTTGTTTGGCTGAAGCTTATTTACAATTGATTCTTCAATAGCCCTTGGAATATAGCTGTTCATTTGGCATGGGTTTTTATTGTACAAATATACACAAATAAATTGCTATTGAAGGAATTCGGTTAAATTCCGTCAGTATAATAAAGGAATTCGGTTAAATTTCTTCAATTGATAAATAATCTGCGGTTTTTGAAATGAAATCATTAGTACGCTTTGCGCTTAGGGCTATACTAACAAGTAGGACTAAAATCTCTTATTACGGGAAGATGTTGCTTTTTGGTTAATAAAATTTCATGTCCTTCAGACCTTCCGACCCATGGTCTTCAAGTCTTTATCAACTAAAATACAAAGCTTTTTTAAGGCTCAGATGTTTCCGTTGTGAAAAATGATCTTGAAGGGAGTTAGATAGGACTTAGATAGGACTTAGATAGGAGCTGGAGCAAGGAGAGGTCGTTGGAAAAAGCATTATCTTTCCTTTTGCAATTCGAGTAAAATTCAGCCTGATAAAATGAAACTATACTTCGCCACAATGCAAGTAGCGAAATTCCTTATATATGTGAATAGATAGGACGGTAGTTTTGAAAACCGGCAGGACAAGACGATTTATTTTTCAAAATTTTGAAACTGTGCTTTCGTTTTACCGCTTTTTGAAGGAATAAAAATCAGGCAGGATATTCCACAAAGTTGCGTTCGGTTTCGTAGAGGCGAACTTTCAAATCGAGTTTGGCATCGAGTTTTTGACGAAGGATGTTGTAAATGACTACCACAATATTTTCAGCTGTAGGGTTAATTCCTTCAAATTCAACACAATCGAGGTTCAGATTTTTGTGGTCGAAACGCTCTTCAATTTCCTCACGAATCAACTGTTTCAGTATTTTCATGTCTACCACATAACCGGTTTGGGGATCAATTTCACCCACCACCTTCACGATAAGGTCGTAGTTGTGTCCATGCCAATTCACATTGTTGCATAAGCCAAAAACATCATTGTTTTTGTCGTTGCTCCAGGCAGGATTGTATAAACGGTGTGCCGCATTAAAGTGGGCTTTGCGATAAACAGCTACTCTCATAATGTTATGTTTTATTTTATACCTCATCAACAACCGTTGCAGCTGAAAGTTCAATACCGCGCATGTTAAAACGGTGTCGAATTAAAGCTGTATTTTTACAATCTCAATCAAGATCATCAAATGCATAGAAACGTGAAGAGAATTATATTTTTATGGCTCGCTGTTATCCTTTCGCAGAGTGCTCAAGCGCAAATTTGGAGTGGAACGGGCGGCAGTGTACCCGAAAACGGAGTGCTCACTCATTTTTCACTCATCACGAGTGGAATGGAATCGCAATTGGACGCTGATTTTGGCCTTACGCTTGTAGCTATCAACATCAGCCACAACCATGTGGACGATTTGGAAGTGTATCTCATTGCGCCTGACAACACCACCATTGCGCTCAGCCGTTTCAACGGCGGTAACGGCGATAATTACACCTTCACCAAGTTTTCTGATGGAGCTACCCTTCCCATTCAGATGGGACAAGCCCCATTTACCGGCACTTTCATTCCCGAAGAACCCCTTGGTGAACTCAATAATGGCCAAAACGGCAACGGAATTTGGCAGCTCGCCATCAGAGATGGTGTGAGCAACAACCGACAGGGAAGCCTCAACGGATGGAGCCTTAGCTTTGGCACCAACGCCACTGTTCCCTTTGTTTTCGCTTCGTCGAACCTCCCCATAGTGATGATTGACACCTACGGACAACCCATCCCCGACGATCCGAAAATTATGGCCGCGATGAAAATCATTGATAATGGACCCGGACTGCGCAACTACCTTACCGATACGCCTGTTTATGATGGCTACGCGGGTATTGAGCTGCGAGGGTCGAGCTCGCAAGATTTTCCGAAAAAGAGCTTTGGGCTTGAAACATGGGATGCCAGTGGTGAAGATCTTAAAGTTTCGCTGTTGGGTATGCCCGAAGAAAGCGATTGGATACTGAACGCCAATTACACCGATAAAACCATGATGCGCAATCCTTTAGCCTATCAGCTGTTTCAAGATATGAACCATTATGCCACCCGCTACAAACATGTTGAAGTGCTGCTCAATGGCAGCTACCATGGGGTGTATGTTTTTTCTGAGAAGATTAAACGCGATGGCGATAGGGTTGACATTGCCAAACTTACCACCACCATGAACAGTGGCGATCCGCTCACGGGTGGTTATATTGTAAAGATTGACAAATCAACCGGTAGCGGTGGCGACGGCTGGGTTTCCGATTATCCGCCACCGGCGCATCCCAGCGGACAAACCATCTTTTTTCAGTACGAATATCCTAAGGCCGCAAATATTACACCTCAGCAAAAAGAATACATCAGCGGCTATGTAGATGCTTTTGAAGGAGCTTTGGCCGGACCATTTTTTAACGATCCCAACTTGGGTTGGCGCAAATATGCTGTTGAAAACACTTTTATTGATTACTTCATTGTGAATGAAATAAGCAAAAATGTGGATGGATATCGTTTAAGCACCTTCATGCACAAAGAACGCGAAAGTTTGGGAGGTAAGCTACGTATGGGACCTGTTTGGGATTATGATATTGCTTTTCGCAATGCGAATTATTGCAGTGGCGATGAGGTTACCGGCTGGGCATATCAATTTCCCTGCAATTACGATTATTGGCAAGTGCCGTTTTGGTGGCAGCGCCTGATGCAGGATACCGTGTTTAAAAACAACCTCAAGTGTCGGTGGGAAGAACTTCGCACCACCACCCTCAGCAACGCTTATTTAAACAATTATGTGGATAGCGTAGCCTTGGTTCTCGACGAATCGCAACAACGCAACTTTGTGAAATGGCCCATTTTAGGCGTTTATGTTTGGCCCAACCCGCAGCCCATTCCTACCACTTATGCCGGCGAGATACAAGCCTTGAAATCCTACCTTCAAACCCGATTGAACTGGCTCGACCAAAACATGCCGGGCAATTGTAACGCGACAAAGCTCGATGAAAATCAAAGTCCGATGAACGGAATAAACCTACAACCCAATCCGGCCACGGACAAAGTGTTGATAGAAACCACACATCGCTTTGGAAATCGGTTAAAAATCAGCATCCTCGATATGGCGGGTAAAAAAGTGGCTGAGTTTGTTGGGGCAGCAGTGCAAAAATCATCCTTGAGCTATCAACTTGAGCTGGGACAACTCCCCGAAGGTGTGTGGATACTCCAATTCGATGATGGTGAGCAATCTGCTACCACCCGATTGGTGATTGCAAGATAGAGGCTCGGAGCCTTGCCGACGCAAGCCAAATTTTATTGCACAATTTTTACCCACTGCAATAAGGTCAAAAGTTCCTTTCAATCTTCGTTGAGTGTGTCCTTATAAAACTCGGTAAAAGATTTTCCGGATGCTATTTTAAGTTTTTGCCTGAGCCGATAGCGCTTTTTGTTGACGCTTTCTTCGGATATATTGAAATGCCGTGAAATTTCTTTCGACGACATATTCATGATCAAAAAGGAGAGCAATTTGATGTCATCGCGGGTAATGTCGGTATATTTTTGCGAGATACGAAAAAAGAAATCCTGATTGGTTTCGGTTGAAAGGGCCTGAAGTTCGTGAAGATTCGTTTGCTCGTGCATGCTTTGCGAGAGCGAGAGTTTCAGGTCGGAAATGGTTTTGGATAGCGAGGTGTTTTGTGAATTATCGGCCAAAATTTTCACCTCACGGCCAATGGATTGAAGAAAAGTGTCGAGCTTATTCATTTGGTTGGCAATTGTGATGATGCGCTCTGTTTTCATTTTAATTTTTTCTTCAAGCAATTCTTTTTCAAGCTGTTGTCGCGACAGATCAGCCTCTAACAATTCTTTTTGCAGCTCATTCAGGCGTTTGGTTTCAACGGCTTGCTGGTGGATGAGTTGTATTTTCCTGCGTTTGTTTTGCACCAACAGATACGAGACAACAAGGGCTAAAATTGCAGCAGAAGAAATCAAAATGAGCAGCAGTCTGTTGGTTTGTTTTTTCTGATTCAGACTGGCAATCAGGTTATTTTGTTCGGAAAGTGCGTACTCCAAATTCAGGGCATGAATCCTATCTTGGCTGATGCTCGTATTCAGTGAGATGAGCGATTGGGTGTATTTGCGGTTGTAGGCCAGGGCCATTTCGGGTGCGCCGATTTTTTCAAACAACAAGGTATATTTGTTGTAAATCTTGGACAGATAATCATTAAAGCCCAACTGCTCTGCCCAGATGGCAGCTGTATCGAGCTTTTGTAACGCCAAATCATAATTTCCATTGACCATTGCCATATCCACCCTTTGCATAAGGCAATAAATCTGCCCTTTCGATTGATTGGCTTGACCAAAGAAAGCATAAGCGACATTAAAATATTCCTCAGCCTGAGCATATTTTCCTTCAAATTTATACCACTCGGCAAGGTGCACGTTTACCGAAGCCACAATTTCAGGATGGCTGATGCTGTCATTCAGCATACCGGCGATGTGGTAATGCTTAAAAGCCGAATCGCGGAACATTGTATTGCTGCCGAGGGTTTTGTTGCGTAGGGAATCCGCAAGATTTTCATCGCTAAAAAACTGACCCAGATTCAGGTGTGCTTTTGTCAAATTTACCCTGTCATCCAGCTTTTGAAACATCCCGATGGCCTCTCTGAGCTGTGTTGCTTTCAGCTTACGGTCTGATTCCAGATGCGAACGGTTCATCAGCGCGAGGGCTGTTATCCAGTCGTAATTTTGTTGTCGGCTAATTTTTTCGGCTTGATAGAAATTTTCGTAAGCCTTGACATTGTTGCTGCGCATGAGCCAGAAATTGCCAATGGAGAGATAGGTGTAGGCCAGAGCTTCAGGGCTGTTTTGCGCTTTTGCTTTGAGAAGGTTGGCGTTGAGAACTTCTATCACGTATTCGGGCTGTAGCGAGGTGTTTCCATTCAACAAACGGTTGGCGGCAATCATATCGAGACTATTCAAAAAACTGTGTCAAAAGGTTGAAAATAATAATTTTAATCATTGTTGTCCGATAAAAAATAAGAGTCGGAAGATAGTTAAATCTTCCGGACTCTTTTTGTAGTTTTGTTTTTACCACAAAACTTAACTACATGGATAAAAGTACACATTTTTTTGGAACATCGGTT